>NZ_AP023189.1:4530000-4831428 GCF_012767755.2 Pseudomonas tohonis | reverse complement strand
GGGTGGCCGAGGCGGAGCTGAAGGCCAACAGCCAGCGCGCCTTCGCCGATGCCGAATCCAGCGCCCGCATCGACCTGCTGGCCGCACGCGTGGAACAGAAGCGCGCCGAGCGCGACTACGCCAGGCAACTGCTCGCCCGCAGTGAAGTTCGCGCCGAGCGTGCCGGCATCGCCGTGTTCGCCGATGCCGAGCGCCTCACCGGCAAGCCGGTGCAGACCGGCGAGCGGCTGATGCAGATCGCCGACCCGGCCCAGGCCGAGCTGCGCATCGAGCTGCCGGTGGGTGACGCCATCGCCCTGCAACCCGGCGCCGAGGTGGCGCTGTTCCTCGACAGCGACCCGCTCAACCGCCACGACGCGCGCCTGGAACGCGCCGCCTACGAGGCCCAGGCCACCGCCGCCGGGCAACTGGCCTATCGCCTCGACGCCGCCTTCGCCGATGCCCCGCCCCGCATCGGCCTGCGCGGCACCGCCAAGCTGTTCGGTGACCGCGCGCCGCTGGCCTACTACCTGTTGCGCCGGCCCCTGGCCGCGCTGCGCCAGGGCCTGGGGTTCTGATGCTGCCCGCCCTGCGCCCCGACCTGCAGCTGTCGCCTGCCGCCCCGGATCGTGACGGGGCGCCGCAATGGACCCTGGCCGACCCCCTGCGTGGCCGCTATTTCAAGCTCGGCGCCGCCGCCGTCCGCCTGCTGCGCCATTGGTCGCGGGGGGAGCCCCAGCAGGTGCTGGCGGCCGCCAACGCCGAGCCGGGCGCGCCCCTGGGGGCCGGCGAGCTGGAGCAGATGCTGCGCTTCTTGCGCGGGCACGACCTGATCGCCGCCCTCGACCCGGAGCAGCGCGCCAGCTATGCCCTCAAGGTCGCCAGCACGCGCCACAGCCTGTGGCAGCAGGTGCTGCACCAGTACCTGTTCTTCCGCATCCCGCTGTGGCGGCCGGATCGCTTCCTCAACCGCGCCTGGCCGGTGCTGGAACGCAACGGCCCCTGGCTGCTGCGGCGCGGCCTGCCGGTGGTCCTGCTGCTCGGGCTGTTCCTGGTGGCCCGGGACTGGGAGCGTTTCCTCGCCACCTTCCCGCACCTGTTCAGCTTCGGGGGTGCCCTGGCCTTCGGCATCGCACTGACCTTCGCCAAGCTCTGCCACGAGTTCGGCCATGCCTTCATGGCCAAGCGCGCGGGGTGCCGGGTGCAGAGCATGGGCCTGGCCTTCATGGTGCTGCTGCCGATGTTCTACACCGACGTCAGCGACGCCTGGCGGGTGCAGGACCGCCGCTCGCGGCTGCTGATCGGTGCCGGCGGGGTGCTGGCCGAGCTGCTGCTGGCGGTGCTGGCGCTGCTGGCCTGGTCGCTGCTGCCGGACGGCCCGGCGCGTACCGCCGCCTTCATGCTGGCCAGCGCCACCTGGATCACCACCCTGGCGATCAACCTCAACCCCTTCATGCGCTTCGACGGCTACTTCCTGCTCAGCGACCTGTGGGGCGTGGACAACCTGCAGAACCGCGCCTTCGCCCTGTGCCGCTGGCGCCTGCGCGAGGCGCTGTTCGGCTATGGCGAACCGGCCCCCGAGCCCTGGCCAGAGCCGCTGCGCCAGCGCCTGCTGGTGTGGGGCTACGGTTCCTGGATCTGGCGCGCGGTGCTGTTCTTCGGCATCGCGCTGACGGTCTACCACCTGTTCTTCAAGGTGTTGGGCATCTTCCTCATGCTGGTGGAGCTGGTGTGGTTCATCGGCCTGCCGATCTGGAAGGAATTCGGCGAGTGGTGGCAGCGCCGCGACCAGGCCGACCCGCGCAAGGTGCTGCTCACCGGCTCGTCGCTGGGGCTGCTGGTGCTGGTGCTGCTGGTGCCCTGGCGCAACGCGGTGGACGTGCCGGCCATGCTGGAGGCCGCGCGCACCGGCACCCTGCATGCGCCCATCGGTGCGCGGGTCAAGGCGGTGCGGGTGAAGGACGGCGACACGGTGGAGCAGGGCGCCCTGCTGGTGGAGCTGGAGTCCCCGGACCTGGACGCGCGCCAGGGCATCGTCCGCCGCGAGATCGACATCCTCCAGTTGCAGTTGCGACGCCAGGCCGGGCGCAGCGAGACCGCCGCCGAGACCGGGGTGATCGAGCAGCAACTGGCCGAGGCCGTGGCCGAGTACCGCGGCCTGGCCGCCCAGCGCGAGCGCCTGCAGCTGCGTGCGCCCCTGGCCGGCGTGGTGCGCGACCTGCCACCGGACCTGGTGGTCGGCCGCTGGCTGCACAGCGGCGAGACCCTGGCGCGGGTGATCGCCCCCGGGCTGCGCCTGCGCGGCTACCTGGCCGAGGAAAACCTCTGGCGCGTGGCGCCGGGCGCCGAAGGCCGTTTCATCGCCGACGACCCGGCGCGGCTGGCCCTGCCGGTGCGCCTGGACGAAGTGGACACCACCGGCGTCGCCTTCCTCGAACTGGAGGCGCTGGCCTCCGACCACCACGGCCAGGTGGCCGTGCGACGCAATGCCCAGCAACGCGCCGAGCCGGTGCAGGCCCAGTACGGCGTGCGCCTCAGCCTGCTGCAGGACCTGCCGCCGCCCGACCAGCCGCTGCGCGGCGTGGTGGTGCTGGAGGGCAGCCGGCAATCACTGCTGGGCTTCGCCTGGCGCCGCATGGCGGCGTTGGGTGTCAGGGAAAGCGGTTTCTAGCCCCTCTGCCAAGGAAGGTTTCATGGACGTAACCCTGCCGATCTGTTCCCGCCTGCCCTGGCGTTTCGACCTGGCGCCGCTGCTGGCGGCCCTGGAGCGGATCGACCCGACGGCCTGGGTGGCGCACTTCAACACCGCCTACTACCAGGGCGACTGGAGCGGCATCGACCTGGTGGCGGCGGTGGACGCGCCCATCCCCCTGGCGCCGGGCTTCGGCCCGATCGCCCGCAGTGCCCTGTGCGCGGCCGATCCGGCCTGGCAGGTGGCGATCGAGCGGTTCGGCGAGGGCCTGCGCAGCGCGCGCCTGCTGCGCCTGGGCGCCGGCGCCAGCATCCGCGAGCATTGCGACCCCGACCTGGGCGCGCCGGAAGGGCCGCTGCGCCTGCACGTGCCGCTGCTCAGCCCGCCCGGGGTGGAGTTCCTGGTGGACGGCCGGCAGGTGCCGATGGCGCCGGGGGAATGCTGGTTCATCGATCTGTCCCGCCCGCACCGGGTGGACAACCCCGGCCCGGGCCCGCGCATCCACCTGGTGCTGGATTGCATGATGGATACGCGCCTGCGCGAGGCCCTCTCCGACGGGTTGCCGACCACGCCGGAACTGCAGCCGAGCCGGGGCGTACGCGCCTTCACCGCGTTCAACGAGCAGGTGCAGCAGCGCCCGGAGCTGGCCCATGCGCTGCAACTGATCACCGATCCCACCGACTTCTGCCGCGAGGCGGTGGCCGCCGGCCAGGGCCTCGGGCTGGTGTTCGGCGAGGCGGACGTGCGCATGGCCATGCGCCAGGGACGACAGGACTGGAGCCGGCAATGGAGCGTGCGATGACCCCGCTGGATTTCACCGAGTGGCTGCCGATCCGTGCCTTCGAGCAGGGTGGCAGCTGGCAGCTGGACTGGGCGTGGTTCGGCGCCACGCCCCTGGTCCGGCCCTTCTTCAGCGACGACGTGGACGAGTCGCTGCGCCTGCCGTTCAACCTGGCCCTGCGGCGCCAGACCGGCCTGGACGCGCTGTTCGACTGGCAGGCCCGCAGCCCCGGGCTGGAACCTTCGCTGCTGGTGTTCCACACCTCCCGTTGCGGCTCCACCCTGCTGGCGCAGCTGCTGCGAGCCCTGCCCGGGCACGTGGTGCTGTCCGAGCCGCCGCCGCTGGATGCCCTGCTGCGCGCGCACTACCGCGACCCCACGGCCTCCGCCTGGCAGGCGGACGCGGTGCGCGCCTTGTTCTCGGCCTATGGCCAGCGGCGCTGCGGCGACGAGACCCGCCTGGTGGTGAAGCTGGACGCCTGGAACCTGTTCGAGGCGCAGCTGCTGCGCCGGCTCTACCCCGAGGTGCCGTGCCTGTTCCTCTACCGCGACCCGCTGGAGGTGGTGGTGTCCCAGCGGCGCCAGCCCGGGCTGCACGCGGTCCCCGGGCTGCTGGGCCCCTCCGGGCTGGACGGCCTGCCCGGTCGGGAGGCGCTGGCCCCCGGCGATTACCTCGCCTGGATGGTCGGCCACCTGCTGCAGGCCGGGCTCGGCCTGTGCTCGGCCGGCGAGGCGGTGGCCCTGAACTACCGCGAGCTGCCCGACGCCCTCTGGGGTCGCCTGGGGCCGCTCCTGGGCATCGACCCGGCTGCCGTGCCGCACCTGCAGGCCGTGGCCGGGCGTGATGCCAAGCGCCCCGGGCACGCCTTCAGTGCCGATGGCGAGGCCAAGCGCAACGAGGCGGACGAGGCCACGCGGGCGGCTGTGGAGCGCTGGGCGAGTGCGCCCTTCGAGGCGCTGGAGGCGTTTTCACCCCGCCACTTGTGAATGCCGCTTCACATTCATCGTTCAAACCGCCGAACGGCGATTTTTCGATGGTGGCCAACTGAAATCCTCGTCTATGCTCTGTCGAGGGAAAATGTAACCACAGTTGTAGGCTCTTTCCCCGGGCCAGCAAGGATGCACGTCGTATGTCTTTCCATACCTTGAACCTCCGCTTGGCAACGCTGGCCGATCGCGCCTTCCTGCGGGCGCTGTACGGCACCACCCGTGCCCACGAGATGCAGCACACCCCCTGGGACCAGGCGGGCTGCGAGCGCTTCCTCGACCAGCAGTTCGAGGCCCAGTGCGGCTACTACCAGGCGCACTACCCCGATGCCGAGCAATACGTCATCGAGGACGCCGGCCAGCCCATCGGCCGCGCCTACCTGCTGTGGACCGACACCCACCTGCAAATCATCGACCTGGCCCTGCTGCCCGAGGCCTGTGGCCGTGGCATCGGCGGCGAGCTGCTGGGCCGATTTCTCGAACGGGCCGACCGTGAAGGCCTCAGCGCGGGGCTGCACGTGGAGTCCTACAACCCGGCCCAGCATCTCTACAGCCGTCATGGCTTCGAAGTGGTGGGCGAGAACGGTGTGTACCTGAAGTTGCGCCGCGCCCCTCGCAGTCCGCAGGGCGTGGCCGTGCCTGTGCAGCGTCCGGCCGGCCTGTCCTGAGGAGTTGCCCATGCATCCGATGCCTTCCTTCGCGCTGCTCGCCGAGACCGTCGGCCAGCCTTTCCACCTCTGGCTGTCGCCGGAGCAGGTGCTGCCCATCGAATTGCTCGCCGTCGAGGAGGGCATCGGCATGACCCCTCGGCACCAGTGCTACCACGCCCATTTCGCCCTGCCCGCCCAATGCAGCCTGCCCCAGGACGTCTACCGCCTGGGCCTGCCGGGGGAGGAGGGCTGGGCGCTGCTGCTGACCCCCGGAATGCCCACCCAGGATGGGCGCCTCGTACTCCAGGCCGTGTTCCACACCGACCGGCCGGCATAACCCACAACAATAAGCACGTAAACGCGGCCGAGCCTTTCGGGCGCGCCAAACCAGAGCCAGAGGAGAGTCAACACGTGGATCCTTTCATCGGTGAGATCAAGATGTTCGGTGGCAATTTCGCACCCCGTGGCTATGCGTTCTGCATGGGGCAGACCATGGCGATTTCGCAGAACACCGCACTGTTTTCCCTGTTGGGCACTACCTACGGCGGTAATGGCCAGACCACCTACGGCCTGCCGGACCTGCGCGGCCGCTCGCCGGTCGGCCAGTTCCAGGGCCCCGGCCTGTCGCCCATCGATCTGGGTGAGGTGGGCGGGGTAGAGAACGTCACCCTGCTGCAGACCCAGATGCCGATGCACACCCACGTCGCCACCGGCACCAGCACGATTTCCGCCGCCGGCACGCCGACCAGCCCGGCACTGGCTCCGAGTGCGACCAACTCCGTACTGGGCGGCTCCGTCGGTGGGTCGGCTTCCGCCGCCGCCATCTGGTCGACCGTGATGGCGGACCCGGTTCCGCTGACCAACCCCAGCACCGTCAACGTGACGGTGCAGGTCGCCGGCGGCAGCCAGCCGGTGGGCATCCGCAACCCCTATCTCGGGATCAACTTCATCATCGCGCTGGAAGGCGTCTATCCCTCCCGCAACTGATGGACCTGTGCCGCCGGTGCAGTGATGCACCGGCGGCATCGTGATCGGACAGTGACTCATCGACAGGCAGACGTACCGCAGACCATGGCCCATTCATCACCCGCCTTCCACTTCATCTCGGGGCTGCCACGCTCGGGGTCCACGCTGCTGGCAGCGCTGCTGCGGCAGAACCCGCGTTTCCACGCGGGCATGACCAGCCCGGTGGGCAGCTTCTTCTCGGCCCTGCTCAAGCAGTTCGGCGCCGAGAGCGAGTTCGGCCCGGTGGTGACCCAGGAGCAGCGCAAGCGCCTGCTCGCCGGCCTGTTCAGCAGCTACTACGCGGACCAGGCCGGGCGGGACGTGATCTTCGACACCAACCGCCAGTGGTGCGCCCGCCTGCCGGCCCTGCTGGACCTGTTCCCCCAGGCCAAGGTGATCGCCTGCGTGCGCAACGTCGCCTGGGTGATGGACAGCATCGAGCGGCTCTACCGCGCCAACCCGTACGAGATCACCAAGCTGTTCAACGACGATAACGAGCGCAACACCGTCTACAGCCGGGTCGAGACCCTGGCCCAGCGCAACCGCCTGGTGGGCCTGCCCTGGTCGGCGCTCAAGGATGCCTATTACGGCGAGCACGCCCGCTCCCTGCTGCTGGTGGACTACGACCTGCTGGTGGCCACGCCCGAGCGGGTGCTGCGGCTGGTCTACGAGTTCCTCGGCGAGCCCTGGTTCGAGCACGACTTCGAGCATGTCGAGTACGACGCCCCGGAATTCGACCAGGCCCTGGGCCTGCGCGGCCTGCACAAGGTGCGGCCCAAGGTCGAAGTGGCGGCGCGGCGCACCCTGCTGCCGCCGGACCTGTTCGAGCAGTACGCGCAATTGGATTTCTGGAAGGACTCGCGCAACAGCGAGGCCCATGTGATCAGGACCACCCGGGATGCCCGGGCCCTGGAACAAGAACGCAACTGAGCACCCGCCGAGGCGGGCGCCGGAACGAGGAGGTAGAGGTCATGGGCTGGGGTCATTCGAAGAAGGCAGGTCGCAACGGCAAGGCCAAAGGTGCGGAGGCTGCGCCCCTGGCGTGCCCGCTGCCGCTGATCAGTGCGCTGGAGCCGCGCATGATGTTCGACGGCGCGGTGGCCGCGACGGTTGCCGATACCGCTGCCTCGGCGGCGACCTCCGCCCCCACGGCGGCCGACGCGGCCCATGACACCGGCGCCAGCGACAGCAGCCATGCCGGCACCGCCGACAACAGCCACGGCACCCAGGACCTGCAGGCCAGCCCGGTGACCGACGGGCAGAACGGCGTGCGCAAGGAAATCGTCTTCGTCGACACCCGTGCACCGAACTACCAGGAGCTGCTCAAGGCCGTCTCGCCCAACGCCGAGGTGGTGCTGCTGTCCACCAACAAGGACGGCGTGCAGCAGATCGCCGACGCCCTGGCCGGCCGCACCGGCATCGACGCCATCCACATCATTTCCCACGGCGATTCCGGGGTGCTGCTGCTGGGCAACGGCCCGCTGTTCGAAGGCAACCTCGGGCAATACGCCACCCAGCTTTCGGCCATCGGCAAGGCGCTGACCGCCGAGGGCGACATCCTCCTCTACGGCTGCGAAGTGGGGGCAGGCAGCGAAGGCCACGCCTTCGTCTCGAAACTGGCCGACATGACCGGGGCGGACATCGCCGCCTCCGACGACAACACCGGCGGCAGCGCCAAGGGCGGTGACTGGGACCTGGAGATCGCCACCGGCCAGATCGCGGCCAGCAATGCCCTGAACCTGTCGCGCCTGGGCGGGTACGACCACCTGCTGGTGACCACGGCGGTGAACAACATCACCGCCCTGAAAAACGCCATTGCCACGGGTATCAACGACGGCGTCGACGACGTCATCACCCTCACCGGCAACATCACCTTCGCCAGCAGCGCCGACGCCATCACCATCAACGTCACCGACGGCCACACGTTGCAGATCGTCGGTGGCGGTTTCGCGCTGGACGGGAACCACAAGGCCCGGGTGCTGGACGTGGTCACCAGCGGCGCCAACTCCCAGGTCGCGCTGGACAACATCACCATCCGCAATGGCCTGATCGCCGGCAATGGCGGCAACGAGGGCGCCGCTGCAGCGGACAGCCTGGGCGCAGGCATCCGCAACGCGGGTGTACTTACCATCACCAACAGCACCATCACCTCCAACAAGGCATCCGGCGGCGGCGGCGGCGGTGGCGACTTCGGTGGCAACTACGCCGGCGGGGGCGGCGGGGGTGGGGGCTTCGGGACCGGCAGCGGTGGCAATGGGGGAGGTAGCACGGGTGCCGCCTTCCCTGTCACGGCGCCCTCCGGTATCAGCGGGGGCAGCGGCGCCGGGGGCTCCGCCTACATGGGCGGTCGCGGCGGCAGCTCGACGGCCGGTGCTCCTGGCAGCTACTTCAATAACGGCTCGAACACTAGTGGCTACACCGCCGGGGGGGCGGGAGGTGGGGCCAGCAACGGCAGCATCAGCATCGGTGGCGGCGGCGGCGGCAGCGGCTCCTCCGCGCTGGGCGGCAAGGGCGCTGCCGCCGTGGGCGGCATCTACAACAGCAGTACCGGCTTCCTGACCATCGTCAGCTCCAGCGTGACCAACAACCTGGGGGCGGGTGGCGGCGGCGGCGGCGGTGTCTCCTCCGACCAGGTCGGTTACGGTCGATCGGGCAATGGCGGCGCAGGCGGGGCCGGGGTCGGCGCCATCTGGAACGCCGGCGGCACGGTGCGGATGGACGCCACCAGCGCCGGTACCCTCGCCACCGGCAACGCCGGCGCGGGCGGCCTGGGCGGCAAGGCGGCCGGCGGCGCCAACGTCGATGGCGCCAACGGCGCCGCCACCTCGACCATCTACACCACCAGCGGCGGCACCACCGATACCAACTACAACCCCAACGCCGCGCCGACCATCGGCAACCTCAACGGCGACAGCGTCGCCTGGGGCGGCGCGGGCAATACCGTGCGCCTCGATGTGGGCAGCAACGCCAGCCTGGCCGATGCCGAGCTGGGCGCGCTGAACAGCGGCAACGGCAACTGGTCCGGGGCCAGCCTGGTGATCCAGCGCAACGGCACGGCGGTGAGCAGCGACGTGCTGGGTTTCGACACCGTCGGTGCGCTCTTCACCGTCAGCGGCAGCAACCTGCAGTCGGGTGGGCAGACCTTCGCCACCTTCACCAACACCGGCGGCGTGCTGACCATCACCTTCACCAGCAGCGCCACCACGGCCACCACGGCGCTGGTCAACGACGTGGCGCAGCGCATCACCTACCGCAACGACACGCCGGCCGGCGATGCCAATGTCGCGGTCACCCTCAATGACGGTGCCGGCGCCAGCGCCACGGCCAACGTCACGGTGGCCAGCGATTTCATCTACGTCACCAACAGCAACGACACCGCGACCATCAACCTCAGCAACGGTGTGAGCTTCAGCGAGGCCGTGGCCATCGCCGCGGCCGACAGCACCGGCACCCAGACCATCGTCTTCGCCAGCAACCTGGCCGGCCAGACGCTGAACCTCAACACCGTGTCGATCAACGAGAGCCTGACCTTCGACATGGACCAGGCCAGCGGCCTGATCCTCACCGGCGGCACCATCACCCTGGGCGGTGGCACCACGCAGACCTTCACCCATGGCGCCGGCGACACGGCGGCCATCAACAGCCTGGTGGTCGGCAGCGGCGCGCTGACCAAGGCCGGGGCTGGCAACCTGACCCTCGCCGGCGCCGGCAACACTTACTCCGGTGCCACCACCATCAGCGCGGGCACCCTGACGGTCAGTGGCGGGGATGCGCTCGCCAGCGCAACCACGGTTTCCGTTTCCGCCGGGGCCACCCTGGCCCTTGCCAGCAGCGAAGCGATCGGCAACCTCTCCGGTGCCGGCTCGGTGACCCTGGGCAGCTTCAGCCTGACCAGCACCCAGACGGCAGACACCACCTTCTCCGGCTCCATCAGCGGTAGCGGCGGGTTGACCTTCAACCAGATCGGGGCCTCCACCTATTCGACGACCCTGTCCGGCACCAACACCTACACCGGCGCCACCATCCTGGCCAACTACGGCTGGCTGAAGCTCGACGGCGACGCCTCCATGGCCAACAACAGCGCCGTGCGGGTCAACGGCAACAGCACCCTGACGCTGCTCTCGGACCAGACCATCGGCAGCCTGGCTAGCAGTGGCGCCGCCGCCCGGATCCAGCTGGGCAGCTACACCCTCACCGCCGGGGGTGACAACACCACCACCTCGGTGATCGGGGTGGTTTCCGGGACCGGTTCGCTGGTCAAGCAGGGCAGCGGCATCATGGGCCTGGGCGGCAGCAACACCTACAGCGGCACCACCACCGTCTCCGGCGGCACCCTGTCGATCTCCGGTGACGGCAACCTGGGCGGCGGCACGATCAACCTGGCGGGTGGAACCGTGCTCGACGTCTCGGGCGCCACCACCATCGACAACGCCATCGTCCTGACCGGCAACAGCAGCATCGGCAACAGCAACGCCGTCGCCCTCAGCGGCGTCATCAGCGGTGCCTTCGACCTGACGAAAACCGGCAGCGGCACCCTGACCCTGTCCGGCAGCAACAGCTACGGCGCGACCTATGTGAATGCCGGCACCCTGAGCGTGAGCAGCGACGCCAACCTGGGCTCGGGGGCGGTGAACCTGGCCGCCGGCACCACTCTGGCGCTCACCGGCGCCACCACCGTCGACAACGCCATCGTGCTCGGCGGCGATGCCGCGGTCAGCGCAGCAGCCAACGCCACCCTGTCCGGGGTGATCAGCGGTGCCTTCACCCTGACCAAGTCGGGAGTCAACACCCTGACCCTGTCCGGCAGCAACACCTACGGTGCCACCACCGTGAGCGCCGGCACCCTCAGCGTCGCAAGCGACAGCAACCTGGGCAACGGCACCGTTACCCTGGCCTCCGGCTCGACCCTGGCGGTGACCGGCGCCACCACCATCGACAACGCCATCGCCCTGGGCGGCAATGCCACGGTCAACACCGGTGCCGACACCACCCTCTCCGGGGTGATCAGCGGCAGCAACAGCCTGAGCAAGTCCGGCGCCAGCACCCTGACCCTGACCGGCAGCAACACCTTCACCGGCAGCACCAGCGTCAACGCCGGCACCCTGAGCATCGCCAGCGACGCCAACCTGGGCGCCGGTGCGCTCAACCTGGCCAACGGCACCACGCTGCAGATCACCGGCACCACCACCATCGACAACGCCCTGGCGCTGACCGGCCTGGTGACCGTCAATGCCGGCGCCGCCGCTACCCTGTCCGGCACCATCAGCGGCGCCGGCAGCCTGACCAAGACCGGCGCCAGCAACCTGACCCTGTCCGGCAGCAACACCCAGACCGGCACCACCACCGTTTCCGCCGGCACCCTGGTGGTCGACGGCAGCACCAACAGCGCCACCACCGTGGCCAGTGGCGCGACCCTGGCCGGCAGCGGCACCCTGGGCGGCGATGTCATCGTGCAGAGCGGCGGCACCCTGTCCCCGGGCGGCGCGGGCGTCGCCACCCTGACCGTCAACGGCAACCTGACCCTGGCCTCGGGCAGCACCCTGGCCCTGGACATCAACGGCACCACCGCCGGCACCGGCTACGACCGGGTGGTGGTCAACGGCACCGTCGACGTCTCCGGCGCCGCCCTGGCGGTCACCCATGGCTATGCGGCCGGCAGTGGCGACAGCTACACGGTGATCGTCAACGACGCCGCCGATGCCGTGACCGGCACCTTCAGCGGCGTCACCGAGGGTGGCAAGTTCAACGCCGCCGGCAACGGCACCGAGCTGACCACCAGCTACATCGGCGGCAGCGGCAACGACCTGACCCTGACCGCGCCCATCGCCCCGACCGTCACCAGCGTCTCGTCCAGCACCGCCAACGGCACCTACAAGATCGGCGATGTCATCACCGTCACCGTGCAGTTCGACGGCGCGGTGAACGTGACCGGCACCCCGACCCTGACCCTGGAGACCGGCGCCACCGACCGGGTGCTCAGCTATGTGTCCGGCTCGGGCACCGACACCCTGAGCTTCAGCTACACCGTGCAGGCCGGCGACAGCTCCGCCGACCTGGACTACACCTCCACCTCGGCCCTGAGCCTGAATGGCGGCACCATCAAGGACGGCGCCAACCAGAACGCCATCCTCACCCTGGCAGCCCCTGGCGCCGCCGGCTCCCTGGGCGCCAACAAGGCCCTGGTGGTGGACGGCGTGCGCCCGGCGGCCACCAGCATCAACCTCAGCGACACGGCCCTGCGCATCGGCGAGACCGCCACCGTCACCATCACCTTCGCAGAGCGGGTGGTCGGGCTGGACACGGCGGACTTCACGGTGTCCGGCGGCTCGCTCTCGGGCCTGAGCAGCAGCGATGGCGGCCTGACCTGGACCGCCACCTTCACCCCGAGCGCCAACGTCAGCGACGCCACCAACATCATCACCCTGAACAACGCCGGGGTGATGGACCTGGCGGGCAACGTCGGCAGCGGCACCACCGACTCGGGCAACTACGCCATCGACACCCAGCGCCCGACGGCCACCGTCGTGGTCACCGACACGGTGCTGAAGGCCGGGCAGACCACCACGGTCACCATCACCTTCAACGAGGCGGTGAGCGGGCTGACCACGGCGGACTTCAGCGTGGCCAACGGCGCCCTGAGCGGCCTCAGCTCCAACGACGGTGGCATCACCTGGACGGCGACCCTGACGCCCGGTGCCAACGCCAACGACCCGACCAACCTGATCACCCTGGACAACACCGGCTACACCGACATTGCCGGCAACGCCGGCACCGGCACCACCGACTCCAACAACTACGCCATCGACACCCAGCGCCCGACCGCCACCATCGTGGTCACCGACACCGCGCTGAAGGCCGGGCAGGGCACCACCGTCACCATCACCTTCAGCGAGGCGGTGAGCGGGCTGACCACGGCGGACTTCAGCGTGGCCAACGGCAGCCTGAGCGGGCTCAGCTCCGCCGACGGCGGCATCACCTGGACCGCGACCCTGACGCCGAGCGCCAACGTCACCGACCCGACCAACCTGATCACCCTGGACAACACCGGCTACACCGATGCCGCGGGCAACACCGGCACCGGCACCACCGACTCCAACAACTACGCCATCGACAGCCGCGCCCCGGCCGTCACCTCCGTCGGCGTGCCGGCCAACGGCACCTATGTGGCCGGCAACACCCTCGACTTCACGGTGAACTTCGACGAAGCCGTGACCGTGGACACCACCGGCGGCACGCCGCGCCTGGCCATCACCCTGGACACCGGCGGCACCGTCTACGCCGATTACGTCAGCGGCTCGGGCGGCACCGCCCTGGTGTTCCGCCTGACGGTCGCCAGCGGCCAGGCGGACGCCAACGGGATCAGCGTCGGCGGCGCGATCGACCCCCACGGCGGCACCCTGCGCGATGCCGCCGGCAACGACGTGACCACCACCCTCAACAGCGTCGGCGACACCAGCGCCGTGCTGGTGGATGCGGTACCGCCACGGGTCACCAACATCGCCCTGGACGGCACCTCGCCCACCACCAACAGCTCGGTGAGCTTCACCGTCACCTTCAGCGAAGACGTCACCGGGGTGGACCTGAGCGACTTCGCCCTGCTCACCGGCGGGAGCGCCAGCGGCACCCTGCAATCGCTGGTGCAGCTGAGCCCCAACACCTACCGCATCACCGTCAGCGGCGTCACCGGCCAGGGCAGCCTCGGCCTGTCGCTGTCGGCCGCAGGTGCCGGCATCACCGACGTCCCGGGCAGCGCGATGGTCGACTCCTACTCCACCATCGGCTACCAGATCGGCTCGCTGGACAACGGCGATCCGGAGTTCCGCGCCAACCCGCCGGTGACCACGCCGATCGACACCCCGGCGCCGCTGCAGCCCACCGTGCCCAGCGCGCCGCCGCCCTCGACCACCACCTCGCCGCTGCTGCCGCCGCCGCTCTTCGAGCAACCGACCCTCGGCAGCGGCATTCCCACCGTGGGCAACATCTTCATCAACAACGGCGCCCTGGCGCCCAGCTTCATCGCCCAGGTGTTCGCCAGCAGCGACAGCGGTGGCGATGGCGGTGGCGCGGGCTTCCTCGGCTTCGGTGGCGGGGATGGCGGCGTGTTCGGCGCCAGCACCTTCTCCGGCCTGTTCAGCAAGGACAAGCCGCAGGAAAGCAACGAGAAGATCTTCGACAAGCAACGCGGCAACGGGCAGGGCGGACGCAGCTTCGGCGCGCCCACCCTCGGCCAGCAGCTGCATGAGATGAAGGAAGCCGAGCAGCGCCAGGTGCGCCAGCTGGCACAGGCCCTGGGCCAGGTCGCGGGGGCGGCCGCCCAGGGTTGAACCGAGTCAGGGAAATCCAATTACCAGCCGTACCAGGGGGCGGCACAAGGATGACCAACCACAACAAGTACAAGGTATTCGCCGCCAGCCTGCTGGCATTGGCAATCAGCGGCTGCGCCGTGACGACGCAGCCCATCGACAAGAGCGTGAGCGAGGAGCGCGCCCGCACCGACCTGCAGGCCATGTTCAAGGGCCAGGAGCCCTTGTCCGGCCCGCTGACCCTGCACCAGGCCATGGCCCGCGCCGTGAAGTACAACCTCGAGGCGCGCCTGAAGGTGATGGAGCAGGCCATGGCCGAGCGCCAGATCGACCTGGCCAGCTTCGACATGCTGCCGCGCATGGCGCTGTCCGCCGGCTATGCGGGGCGCAACAACGTCAGCGCCTCCAGCAGCCAGAGCATCGAGACCGGCACCCAGTCGCTGGAACCCTCGACCTCCCAGGACCGCGACCGTGGCGTGGCTGACCTGACCATGGTGTGGAACGTGCTCGACTTCGGCGTCAGCTACATGAGCGCCAAGCAGCAGGCCGACCAGCGCCTGATCGTCGAAGAGCGCCGCCGCAAGGTCATCCACACCATCACCCAGGACGTGCGCTCCGCCTACTGGCGCGCCGTGGCCGCCGAACGCCTGCTCAAGCAGATCGACAGCCTGATGAGCCGCGTCGACAAGGCCCGTACCGACAGCCGCGACATGAGCCGCCAGCGCATCGGCGACACCGTGCAGGTGCTCAGCTACCAGCGCGCGCTGATCGAGGCCACCCGCCAGCTGGAAGAGCAGCGCCGCGCCCTGACCCTGGCCAAGACCGAGCTGGCCGCGCTGATCAACCTGCCGTTGAACACCGACTACCAGCTCGCCTCCACCGACACCTACAACGTGCCCGAGCTCAAGGTCGACTTCACCCAGCTGGAGCAGCAGGCCCTGGCCAGCCGCCCCGAGCTGCGCGAGCAGGACTACCAGGCACGCATCAGCGCCGCCGAAACCCGCAAGGCCATGCTGCGCCTGCTGCCCGGCCTTGAGTTCTCCGCTGGCGGCCACTACGACAGCAACAGCTTCCTGGTGAACCAGAGCTGGGCCGACTACGGCGTTAAGGTGACCTGGAACCTGTTCAACGTGCTTTCGGCGCCAGCGGCCATCGACGTCGCCAAGGCCGGCGAGAACGTGGCGGCAGCCCGTCGCCAGGCGATGTCCATGGCGGTGCTGGCCCAGCTGTACGTGGCCAACGCCAACTTCCACGAGGCCCAGCGCCAGTTCCAGACCAGCCAGCAACTGGCCGACCTGGACGGGCAGATCGCCGAGCAACTGCGCAATCGCTACAGCACCCAGAGCATCGGTGAGCTGGAGTTGATCCAGGGCGAGCTGAACACCCTGCAGGCGCAGCTCAAGCGCGACCTGTCCTATGCCGACCTGCGCAACGCCTACAGCCAGCTGTTCATCAGCGCCGGTGTCGACCCGCTGCCGGACGCGCTGCCGGACGCCAACCTGTCCACCATCGCCGGGGCGCTGGCCAACAGCGAATCGCGTTGGGAAAACGGCGATATCGGCACTGCGAAGTAACGCGCGGTTCGCTGGGAAAAGGGGCTTCGGCCCCTTTTTTCATGGGCGCGTGGTTGTTCAGTGGCCCCCCGCGTGCGCGGGGGTGACGGAATGGTTCGGGCTTCCCCGCACCCCGTCATCCTCGCGAACGCGGGGATCCACTAAAGGGAAGGGCGAAAGGGCCGAGCAGCCGCTCAGTGCACGCTCTGCGCCTGCTCCTCGAACAGGCGCTGGGCGGTGCTGAGGCGTTCCAGCTCGCGGCGGACCATGGCGGCGTATTCCGGGGGCTTGAGCTGGTAGAGCTCGGTGGCGACCCAGGCCAGCCAGCGCGGGCCGAGGACCGCGCGCTGCTCCAGCAGGCGCAGCGCGTCGGCGAGGGCGCGTTCGGCGTTGTCCTGGTGGAAGCGTTCGCGGCCCATGGGCTCAGTTGGCCTGCAGGCCGACGTAGATGTTCTGCACGTCGTCGTGGTTGTCGAGGGCGTCGAGGAAGGCTTCGACTTCTTCCAGCTCGGCACCGGACAGGGCGACCGGGTTCTTCGCCTTGTAGCCGAGGTTGGCCGAGGCCACGGTGAAGCCGAACTCCGGCAGCGCCTTGCACACGGCGTCCAGGTCGGTGGGGTCGGTGTAGAAGGTGCTGCCTTCGTCACCGGCTTCGAAATCCTGGGCGCCGGCTTCGATGGCGGCCAGTTCCGGGTCGGCATCGGCGCCGTTCGGCTCGGCCTCGATCATGCCCAGGTGGTCGAAGTCCCAGGACACGGAGCCGGAAGTGCCCAGCTGGCCCTTGCGGAACAGCACGCGGATCTCGGCGACGGTGCGGTTGAGGTTGTCGGTCAGGCACTCGACGATCACCGGCACGCGGTGCGGGGCGAAGCCTTCGTAGAGGGTGCGCTCGTAGTTGACCACTTCACCGGTGAGGCCGGCGCCTTTCTTGATGGCGCGCTCCAGGGTGTCCTTGGGCATCGAGGCCTTCTTGGCCTGGTGCACGGCGAGGCGCAGCTTGGGGTTCATGTCCGGGTCGGCGCCGTTGCGCGCGGCGATCATGATTTCCTTCACCAGCTTGCCGAAGATCTTTCCTCGGGCGTTGGCGGCGGCTTCTTTGGGTTTGGCTTTCCACTGGGCGCCCATGGCGGTTCTCTCGCAGGTTGCACGGGGAGCGGGCCGGTGCCCGCTCGTGACAGGTGGGCGATTCTACCGGGCACTCGGGTTCGCCTGCCAGTTGCGGCGCCGGTCGGCGGGGTCGCACCCCCGGCACCCATATCGCGAGGCTTAAAACGCTGAACGCACCACGCCTCCATCCACACGCAGGGCGGCGCCATTGGTGGCCGAGGACGCCTCGGAGCAGACGTAGACCACCAGGTTGGCCACTTCCTCCGGGCGGGCGAAGCGCTTGAGCAGTGAGCTGGGGCGGGCACTGGCGAAGAACTCCTGTTCGAAGGACTCGAAGCTCTGGCCGCCGGAGAGCTTGTCGACGAACTCGCCCACGCCCTCGGAGTGGGTCGGGCCGGGCAGCACGGCGTTGACCGTGACCCCGGTGCCCGCGCAGGTCTCGGCCAGCCCGCGGGAGAGGCCCAGCTGTGCGGTCTTGGTGACGCCGTAGTGGATCATCTCCACCGGGATCTGCACGCCGCTCTCGCTGCTGATGAACACCACGCGACCCCAGTTGCGCGTCTTCATGCCGGCCAGGTAGGCGCGGGTCAGGCGCACGCCGGACATGACGTTGGTATCGAAGAAGCGCTGCCAGTCCTCGTCGGGTATCTCGTCGAAGGGCTTGGGATCGAAGATGCCCAGGTTGTTCACCAGCACGTCCACCTCCGGGTGGTGCTGCACCAGCCGGGCGACCTGCTCGGGCTGCGTGAGGTCGCCGGCGAAGCCTTCGACCCGGGCGTCGGGCTGCTGGGCGAGCAGGCGGGCGATGGCCTCGTCCACCGAGCCCTGGCTGCGGCCGTTGAGGATGACCCGCGCGCCTTCGCGGGCGAGCCCGGCGGCGATGGCGAAGCCGATGCCCTTGGTGGAGCCCGAGACCAGGGCGCGTTTGTTGGTCAGGTTGAAGTTCATGTTGCCTCCGTGGGTTGAGGGAGCGGTACTTGGGTATAGACGCTTTCCTCGCCCCGCGCCCTGGCCCGGGCTTCAGCCCGGGACCCTCAGGGCTTGTGCCGGGTACGCCTGCCGCTCAGATCCGCCCCGCCAGCTGGCGCGCATCGTCCAGCCAGCCGGCCAGGCGTCGCTCGCTGGCGCCCCTGATCGGCCCCAGCGCCAGGGTGCGCACCGGGGCGATGCCGCAGAACTTCAGCGTGGTGCGCTCCATCTGGTTCAGCCCCGGCGCCCGGTAGACCCAGCGGAAGTACCAGGGCGGGGTGTCGAGGCTGACCAGCTGATGCGCCGAGCGCCCCTTGAGCAGCCGCGCGGGGAAGGGGTTGCCGTCGCGGTAGGCGAAGGCGAAGCCCGGCAGCAGGATGCGGTCGAGAAAGCCCTTGAACAGCGCCGGCACGCCGCCCCACCAGATGGGGTAGGCGAAGCACAGGTGCTCGGCCCAGGTGATCGCCTCCTGGGCCTGCAGCAGGTCCGGCTCCAGCGGCTGGATGCGCCGGTAGCCCTCGTGGAGGATGGGGTCGAAGTCCAGCTGGTGCAGGTGCAGCGTGCGCACGTCATGCCCGGCCGCCTGCGCGGCCTGTGCATAGGCCTGCGCCAGTGCCGCGCAATAGCTGTCGCCGGAGGGATGTCCGAGTACCACCAGGACGCGTTTCGTTGCCATGGGCCACCTGCCTGCAGAAGGAAAGGCGGCAGTCTGGCGTCTGCCCCAAGGGGCAGAGTCAAGCCCGTTGCAACAGGACGCTGCGCTCGGCGGGATCGGCGGCGCAAAGGGCCTCGTCGGCCGGGGGCTGGCCGGCGATGCAGGCGTGGATTTCCTCGCCTATGCGGCCCAGCTGCGCATCCAGGCGTTGCAGGCGGCGGATCTCCGCGCGCAGGGCGGCACGTTTGTCCAGCAGGCGCTGGTACAGCTCGGGCCAGTCGGGCTCGGCGCCACCGGCCAGCAGCGGATGCAGTTCGGCCAGGCGGAAGCCCACCGACTGCGCCTGGCGGATCAGCAGCACCTGCTGCAGGTGACGCTCGCCATAGAGGCGGTAGACGCCCTGGCGCGGCACCGGGCCGAGCAGGCCCTGCTCTTCATAGAGGCGGATGGCCTTGGCGCTGGCGCCTGTGCGCCGGGCGAGTTCGCCGATGTGCATGGTGGGTCCCCGTGACGTGGAAGAGGGGACGGTAATGCGCGATGGGGTGCGGTTCAATGGGGCGCTCGTGGCTGCGACCATCGGGCGCGCGAGGCGGGCCTCGGCAGTGGCGGGGGCGGTCGCTACAATGCCGCCTTTTTCGAGGAGCCCGAGCCTTGAGCAACCCACCCTTCGGCGTCGGCGATGCCTCCTACCAGGCCGCCGGCGGCATCGACGGCCTGCGTCGCCTGGTCGACGACTTCTACCGGCTGATGGATGAACTGCCGGAAGCCCGCGACCTGCGCGGCATGCACCCGGAGAGCCTGGAACTGTCGCGGGACAAGCTCGCCAGCTTCCTCAGCGGCTGGCTCGGCGGCCCGCGCCTGTTCAGCGAGAAGTACGGCTCCATCGCCATCCCCGCCTTCCACGCCCAATGGCCGATCGACGAAGCCCGCAGCGCCGCCTGGCTGCTGTGCATGGAGCGGGCGATCGCGCTGCAGGGCTACTCCAGCGAATTCGCCGACTACCTGCTGGCCCAGCTGCGCATCCCCGCCGGGCGCGTGGTGCAGGCCAGCCGCAACCGCCACGGCTGACGGCTTGCCCGTCATCCGCCGCCATCCATACTTCCCCGGCCGCCCTGGCCATTACCCATCGAGGTCCCCATGAAACCCGTACGCATCGTCGCCCAATGGGCGGAAGACGAAAGACAGACCCTGGTGATCGTCGCCCTCCAGGCCGATGACATGAGCATCGCGACGACCGTCGAAGCCTTCGGCTACGTGAAGGACTACGACGACGAAGACCGCATGTACGTGCGCTACCCCTTCGTGCTGGAGGAATACTCCGAGACCGAGGCGCTGATGGACTGGGGCGCCCTGGACGACACCCGCACCCTGATCGACCTCTACGGCCGCCGCATCGTCCCCGGCGAGGCGCTGGTCCGCAACGAGCGCGGCGAGCGCTATGACTACCAGGTGGTTTCGGTGGAGCCGTTCGTGCCGGCGTGAGCCTCACGCATCCCTTAGCAGGTCGTGGGCGTTGAGCAGGGCGAAGAGGACGTCCGGGTTCCTCTCCAGGCCGCGGCGGATGGCGGCGGGGATGGACTGGCGGGTCTTGCGGCAGAGGCCGGCCTGCTCGGCGATGTCGATCTCGATGCCGCGCCCGCTGCGCACCTCGTTGAAGCCGGGGGCGATGGCCAGGCGGATGCCGAGCTGCTCGAACATCTTCTGCTGCATCCGCCCGAGGTCGTCGAGGCTGGTGATGTTCTCCAGCCGGTCGAGCAGGCGCAGTTCTTCCTGGCGCGTGAGGCGCAGGATGCGTAGGTCGGCGCCGGGCGCGTCCAGCAACTGGTCGCGCTCGCAGATGCAGGTGCCGGGCGGGCAGGGGTTGCGCAGGGGGATGGATGGCGTCATGCATCGATCATAGCGACAGGCCGGCGTGCTTGCGTATGGCCGTAGGTACCGAACGATGGCATCGTGCTGCACATTTTCCCGCCGGGGTTGTCCAACCGGGGTATTCGGGCCTGACGCCCTTGCGTCCCGGCGGCCTGTTCAAGCAGGCTGGGGCGCTCCAGGGGTGATATCGCATTGCGCCGGACGGATTGGAATCGCGCATCACGAGCGCTATCAGGTGAGGGAGGTTTCCATGGGGGGCATGCATCGCGTGTCGCGGCTCGCGGCGTTGGCGTTCGGGGTGGCCGTGGCCACCCACGCTGCGGCCAGCGAGGAGTCGCAACTGGTCGAATCGATCAACCTGTACCGCAGCCAGGTGCAGAGCTGCGCGGGCGAGGCGTCCCTGGAGCTGCCGCCGTTGGCGGCGGACCCGCGCCTGGTGCTTTCGGCCAGCAGCATCGGCGACCTGCAACAGGCGCTGGCGCAGTCGTCCTACCCCATGGTCAACGTGCAGGCCATCAGCCTCTCCGGCCCGCGTGACGCCAAGTCCGCCATGGGGGCCCTGCAGGAGAGCTTCTGCCACGTGCTGCTCGACCCGCAGTTCGTCGACGTCGGCGTGAGCCGCGAGGAGCGCGACTGGCGCATCGTCCTCGCCCGGCCGCTGCTGGCCGCTGCCCTGGGCAAGTGGGAGAAGGAAGGGCAGACGCTGCTGGAGCAGATCAACGCGGCACGCGCCCAGCCCCGCCAGTGCGGCGGCCAGGCCTTCGCCGCCACCACGCCGCTGGCCTGGAACGCCACCCTGGCCACCGCCGCCGAGGGCCATGCACGCTCCATGGCCAACCAGAACTACTTCGACCACAAGGGCCGCGACGGCCGCACCCCCGGCGACCGCGCCGAGCTGGCGGGCTATGTCGGCCAGCTGATCGGCGAGAACATCGCCGCCGGCCAGGACAGCACGCGCAAGGTGCTCGACGGCTGGCTGGCCAGCCCCGGCCATTGCGCCAACCTGATGAACCCGCAGTACCGCGAGTTGGGCGCGGGCTACGCGGTGGACCCCAAGAGCGATGCGGGCATCTACTGGACGGCGATGTTCGGGACGCAGTGAGGAGGTCGACCCGGGGCCCTGCCTGAGGGCCGCCCTCCCTGAACCGCGGACTTCCCCGGGCTGAAGCCCGGGCTACAGGCGATCAGGCGCGGCCCGGGCCGTCGCGCTCGTCGATGAATTCGGTGGCCTCGCTGCCGTCGGCGTTGAGCTGGAAGATGCGCGCCGGGCGGCCCTGTGCATCGAAGAACACCTGGCCGAGGCCGGCCGAATTCCACAGGCGTTCGCCCGCCTTGCTGTGGGCCGGGGTGCGCGGCACCACCTGCATGCGCCGGCGCTTGGTGAACCAGTTGAGCGGCGAACGGGGCGAGTAGAGCCAGCGGTTGAGGCGGTCGAAGACGTCCAGCAGGCGCCGGGGGAACTCGTTCTTCACGCCGCTGCTGGTGATCTGCCAGATGCGCGGGCCCTGCTTGCGGTGGCGGATCAGCACCTCGTAGACGAAGGAGTAGTGCACGTCCCCCGAGAGGATCACGTAGCTGCCCGGCGTGCGCGAGTGGCGGAAGATGTTGAGGATCACCTGGGCCGCGCCGCGATGGGCCATCCAGTTCTCCGCGTCCACCAGCAATGGGTGGCCGAACCAGCTGAAGACCTTCTGCACCGTCTCGATCAGCTTCACGCCGAACACCGGCGCGGGCGAGACGATGATGGCCGACGGGTGGTCGAGCAGCTCCTGCTGCAGCTCGCTCAGCGCTTCCCAGTCCAGCAGGCCGGAGGGCCGCTTGAGGTTCATTTCGCTGCGCCAGCGACGGGTGCGGGTGTCCAGCACCACCAGCGCCGGCGTGGTGGGCAGCGTGTATTGCCAGTGGTTGAAGGCCAGCAGTTCGTCGATCAGGTCGTCCAGCATCGGGCTGTCGAGGTGGCCGTCCGCCTGCGCGCCGGTGGTGAGCGCCTGGATCTTCGGCAGCACCTGGGCGAAGGCGTCCGGGTCGTTGCCCCAGCCCTGGCAGAGCAGGTAGGCGAGCAGGGCATTGCCGATGATGCGCTTGGAGAAGGGGTGGCCGTAGGCGGTCTGCTCCCACTGGGCGGAGAGGTTCCAGTCGTCGGTGATGTCGTGGTCATCGAAGATCATCAGCGTCGGCAGGTGGGCCAATACCCGCGCCGCGCCCGGCAGGCCTCCGCGGAAGGCTTCCAGGCGCTGGCGCTCCAACTGGTAGCGCTCGACTTTGTCCGCCGGCAGCGACGGCATTTCCGCCTCCAGCAGCATCCAGGGCACCGGTGACCACACCAGCAGGTACATGGCCAGCACCTCGGCCAGGGTCACCAGGTGGTTGTCTGCGTTGCTGCTGGTGAAGATGGGTTTCTTCGAGCCACCGAAGAAGCGCTCGCGCAGCGTCTCGTTGCTCTCCAGCGCCGGCAGCAGGTCGGCGCGCCGGTAGTAGCTGGCCGGGTGTCGGTAGAGGGCCTGGCTGTCGTCGACCACGGCACCGTCCAGGCGCTCGTCGAACAGCCCGAGGCGGGTGATCAGCTGATGGATGGCGCGCAGCATCGGCCCGGCCACGTCGTCGGCGTAGACCTGGTCGCCGCTGAGCAACAACAGCGCCGGGCGCTGTTCCGCCGTCGGACCCGCCGCCAGCAGGCGATCCGCGCAGAGCAGGCCCTCCGCCGCCGGGTAATGGGGCTTGCGGCAGGAGCCGTGGAGCAGCTGGTCGATGCGTGAGCGCAGCACGAAGCCCGGCTGCTGCGCCTCGCCGTACAGCAGGTGCGGCGCCCACTGGGCGATGCCCTGGCCTTCGAAGCGCAGGTCGTAGTCGATCTGCCGGTCGCAGGGCAGGGGCGTATCCAGGCGCAGGTCGATCAGGTGCAGGAAGGCGTGCCGTCCCAGCTGTATCACCTGGCAGGCCTCGCCATCGAGGCGGTGATCGCGGGCGTTGCCGTCGACGGCCAGGTGCAGGCTCAGCGCCAGCTCGCGGCTGGCCACCAGCCACAGCACCACGCGCTGCGCCTCCAGCCGCCTCAGCACGGGGCCGGCGAGAACGGGCGGAAGGTGATCGGGCATGGCGAGCGGGGGTGAGGGCATCGGCGAAGGGTATCGGGTGGACAAGCGCGGAAGAATAGCGCGACTGCCCGGATGGCTGAACCGGAGCCGCTGCTGTTCTGTTAGCGGGCGTGACAGGGTTCAGCTCGACCGGATAGGTCGATCGCGAATGAATTCGCTCCCACAACGGTGCCTCCTGGCGCTAACCCGTGGGAGCGAATTGGGCGGTTCGTCGGGCGAATGAATTCGCCCCTACAGGGGAGCCACAGGCGTAAGGCGAAGGTTCCGGCCGCCTCGTCACCCTCGCGAACGCGGGGGGCCACTCGACTAACGCTGCGGATGACCGGCCGGATCGGCCGGTTGGGTTCGGCCCTGGGGCGGGCGAAACCCGCGAAGCGATGCACCGCAGGTGTCGGGTTGCACCCGACCTGCAGGCATCGCGAATGAATTCGCTCCCACAGAGGCGCATCCCGTGGGAGCGAATTCATTCGCGAAGGGCCGCCGCCTGATATCCCTTGTTCAAACCGCCTTGACGATCTGCTCCCGCAGCCACTGGTGCGCGGGGTCGCGGTGGGAGCGTTCGTGCCAGAGCATGGCCATCTCGTAGCCGGGAACTTCCAGCGGGGCATCGACCACTTGCAGGGTGCCGCTGTTGCCCACCAGGCGTTCGGGGAGCATGGCCACCAGGTCGGTGCTTTCCAGCACCGAGCGCAGGAACAGGAAGTGCGGCACCGAGAGCACCACGCGGCGCTCCAGGCCGTGCTCGGCGAGGGCCGCGTCGGTAACGCCGGAGAAGCCGCCGCCATCGGGGGAGACGATCACCTGGTCGAGGGTGCAGAACTGCTTCAGCGTCGGGCGGCGCTTCAGGCGTGGGTGGCCGGCGCGGCCGGCGAGCACGTAGCGCTCGGCGAACAGGGTGCGGCGGCGCAGGTTGAGGGGCGAGCCTTCGACGGTGTGGAAGGCGAGGTCGATGTCGCCGATTTCCGCCTGCCTGGCGATGCGCGAGGGTGCCATCTCGACCACGGCGATGCGGGTGCCGGGGGCTGCGGCGCGCAGGCCGGCGAGGGCGGGCAGGAGGATGGCCGATTCGCCGTAGTCGGTGGCGGCGACGCGCCAGGTATCACGGGCCTGCGCCGGGTCGAAGGGGCTGGCCGGGGCCACGGCGCGCTCCAGTGCTTCCAGGGCCTGGCGCAAGGGCTCGCGCAGTTCCTCGGCGCGGGCGGTGGGGCGCATGCCGCGCGGGCCGGGCAGCAGCAGCGGGTCGTCGAAGATTTCCCGCAGCTTGGCCAGGTGCACGCTCACCGAGGGCTGGGAAAAATTCAGGCGCTCGGCGGCGCGGGTGACGTTGTGCTCGGCGAGCAGCACGTCGAGGGTCACCAGGAGGTTGAGGTCCAGACGCCTGAGATTATTCATTCATATACCTGGAATATGGGTTATTCATTTCCAATATACCTGGCGGGCCACCATCCTGCGCTCATCCCGTTATGGAGGTTTGCCATGAATGTCCTGATCGTTTTCGCCCACCCCGAACCCCGCTCGCTGAACGGCGCGCTGAAGGATTTCACCGTGCAGCGCCTTGAGGCCGCCGGCCATGCGGTGCAGGTGTCCGACCTGTACGCGATGCTCTGGAAGGCGCCCATCGATGCCGGCGACAGCCTGGACCGCGACCCCGAGGCGCGTTTCGATGCCTCGCAGGATTCCAGGCGCGCCTTCGCCAGCGGCCGGCAGAGCGCGGACATCGCCGCCGAGCAGGACAAGCTGCGCTGGGCCGATGCGCTGATCCTGCAGTTCCCGCTCTGGTGGTTCTCGATGCCGGCGATCCTCAAGGGCTGGGTCGACCGGGTGTACGCCTACGGCTTCGCCTATGGCGTGGGCGAGCATTCGGACGTGCGCTGGGGCAACCGCTACGGCGAGGGGTCGATGGCGGGCAAGCGGGCGATGCTGCTGGTCACCACCGGCGGCTGGGATTCCCACTACAGCGAGCGCGGCATCAACGGCCCGATGGACGACCTGCTGTTCCCCATCCAGCACGGCATCCTGCATTACCCCGGCTTCGACGTGCTGCCGCCCTTCGTGGTGCACCGCACCAGCCGGGTCGACGCGGCCCGCTTCGCCAGCATCCAGCAGGAACTGGGGCAGCGCCTGGACGATCTTTGGAGCACCGAGCCCATCGCCTATCGCCAGCAGAACGGCGGGGACTACGAGATTCCCGCGCTGACATTGAAGCCCGATGTGGCACCGGGGGAGACGGGGTTCGCGGCGCATGTGAAGCGGTAGGCCAGGGGGCGAGGTTGGATCGGCAGCAACGGTGGACGCCATGCCGGCCCTTCGCGAATGAATTCGCTCCCACAGAAATACGGAGGGCAGAAACGACGACGGGAGCGCTGGGCTCCCGTCGTTTGGATCAATGGGCCTGGTTGAGGGTCAGGCGCATGTGGCGGTTCACATCCTTGTACAGCAGGTAGCGGAAGCGACCCGGGCCACCGGAGTAGCAAGCCTGCGGGCAGAAGGCGCGCAGCCACATGAAGTCACCGGCTTCCACCTCGACCCAGTCCTGGTTCAGGCGGTAGACGGCCTTGCCTTCCAGCACGTACAGGCCGTGCTCCATCACGTGGGTTTCGGCGAAGGGGATCACGCCGCCCGGCTCGAAGTTGACGATGTTCACGTGCATGTCATGGCGCATGTCGGCCATGTCGACGAAGCGGGTGGTGCTCCAACGGCCTTCGGTGTCCGGCATCACGCGCGGCTCGATGTCCTGCTCGTTGGTGACGAAGGCTTCCGGCAGCGGTACGCCGTCGACCTTCTGGTAGTGCTTGCGGATCCAGTGGAAGCGGGTGTGCTGGCCGCTGGTGTTGCGCACCTTGTAGTCGGCGCCCGGCGGAATGAACGCATAGCCGCCCGGTTGCATGGTGTGCACCTGGCCTTGCAGGGTCAGGGTCAGTTCGCCTTCGACGATGAACAGCACCGCTTCGGCGTTGACGTCCTGCTCGGGCTTGTCGCTGCCGCCCTGGGGGGCGAGCTCGACGATGTACTGGGAGAAGGTCTCGGCGAAGCCGGACAGCGGGCGGGCGATGACCCACATGCGCATGTTGTCCCAGAAGGGCAGGTGGCTGGTGACGATGTCACGCATCACGCCCTTGGGGATCACGGCATAGGCTTCGGTGAACATGGCGCGGTCGGTGAGCAGCTCGGTCTGTGCCGGGTGCCCGCCGTGCGGCGCGTAATAGGTGGATTTGGCCATGGGGTATTTCCTCATTGTTGTCTTGCTGCCCGGCGCGTGCGGCGCCGTGGTGAGCAATGGTGCGGAGCGGCGCGCCCGTGGGGGCGGTGGCCGTCGCTGGAGAGCACGATATCCAGCGGTCTTTGCATGCACAAATTAAATGTTGGAATCCGCTGTATTCGTTTTTCGAATGAGAGGCGGATGCCTGTCAGCCTTTCGTATCCTGCGCCAGCACCCGTGACAGCACACGTGCCAGTTCCTTCACCATCGGGTCCGCCGCCGGGCGGTGCAGCAGCGCCACCTCGAACGCGTCCACCGAGGGTAGCCCAGCTTTCTTGGCCAGCACGGCGTGGTCGGCCGTCACCGCCCGTTGCGGCAGCAGGCCGATGCCCATGCCGTCGGCGATGGCCGACTGGATGCCCGACAGGCTCGAACTGGTGAAGCTGATGTGCCAGCGCCGGCCCACCGCCTCCAGCGCCGCGATCATCTCGTCGCGGTACACCCCGCGCGGGGGGAAGGTGACGATGGGCAGCGGGTCGAGGTCGATGCAGGGGTTCCTGGCGCTGTCCACCCAGCGCGTCTTCTCCGGCCAGCAGGCCACCGCCTCGCGGGCGTTCTGCCGTTGCTTGAGCAGCACCAGGTCCAGCTCGCCACGGTCGTAGCTGGCGGACAGGTCGCGGCTCAGGCCGCTGGTGACTTCCAGCTTCACCTGCGGGTAATGCCGGTTGAACGCCGCCAACTGCAGGGTGGTGCGCCCCGTGGCGAAGTCGTCCGGCACGCCGATGCGCACCGTCAGCGCCACCGTGGCCCCGGACAGCGCCTCCTGGAGCTCGTCGTTCAGCGCCAGCATGCGTCGCGCGTAGCCCAGCAGCGTCTCGCCGGCTTCGGTGGGCAGCACATCGCGGTTGCCACGCTCCAGCAGGCGGTGCCCAGCCATCTCCTCCAGCCGGCGGATCTTCTGGCTGACGGTGGACTGGGTGGAATTCAGCCGGCTGGCCGCCGTGGTGAAGCTGCCGCAATCGGCCACCGCGACCATGGCGCGGAGCAGGTCGAGCTCGAACACGCGACTATTCGAATGGTCACTGTGGTCCATGGCGGTATTCATCTTTTAAATGGGGATGAGGGCTTTTAGCAGCAAGGAGGGAGAGGGGCAATATCGTTCAGATTGACGCCACCCCTCGGCGCTCTCTAGGCTCGCGCACTCTCTGGAATTCAAGGATGGTTCCCATGCGTAAAGCGGTGCTTGCCTTCATTGCCCTGTGCTGCCTGTCGGCCTGCCAGAGCCCCGCTCCAGGCACGCCCCCACTTTTTGAAACCGAGGAGCAGCGCTACGTCTGGCAGATGCAGGAAAGCCTGCGCAAGCTCGGGTTGGCCGCTGGGGACGGGATGCTGGTGGGGAGTGTCGAAATACTGCTGCAGATAGACCGGGATGGCGGAATCGAACGTTGCCAAGCCAGGCCGTTCTCGAAGCCGAGAGTGGAGGCGCCGCCATTCAACCCCAGGCTGGAAAAGCAGTTGTCTGCAATGTGCTGGGATATGGTCCTGCCGCCCATTCCAAGCTCGATACTCGGTGATGATGAAGGGCGAGCCATTCTCGCTCCTTTGGTCTTCCCAGTGCCGTCGTTGGAACTGCTCAAGGCGCAGATGCGCTACACCGAGCGCTTCGCGCAGGACAACTACCTGTGGCACACGGTGTTCAAGGATGAGGCGATCGACTCGGTCGGGCGTGCATTCTTTCTCATCACCCCGGATGCGGAAGGCCAGCGGCAGACGTGCCGAGTCACCCTGGGGCCTCACCCAAACCAGCCCAACGCCTTCCATCCCGATGAAGCGCTCCGCCAGCGCCTCGAACAACGCTGCGCGGCGCTCAAGCCTCACGACTTGCCGTTCTATCCATCGCCGGAGGCGGGGCCCAACTACACCGTCGAAGTTCGCTACATGCCGTGGAAGAAGAACATGACCAAGCGTTGGGGCGCCTGAACGGAACGACGAGACACTGCGCCGCCCCTTGATCAGCAGGGCGCTCAGGCCTGGCTAGGGTGGTGTTGGGCCTCGCTGCGCTCGGCGCCACCTACGGTGCAGCGCTGATTGACGGCCCGAGTTGGGCCACAGCAGAATCCGCCATCCCCCGTCGGTCACGAGCGCATCTGACCCGGGCTCAACCGATGGGACAGCCGATTTCAAGGAGGAAGTCATGGAAGCAACCGAAGCGCGGCTACGCGAAACCTACAGCGGACGGCGGACTGAAATCCTGATCGACCTGCTGGCCGAGGGCGGCCTGACCGAGGTGGCCGAGCGGGTCGTTCGCGAGGTGCTTATCGAACGTGAATCGAGCCTGGGCGAACGCGTGGTGCCGCAACAGGCCCAGGTATCCGCCGCGGTTCGGCGCGAGCAGCTCGACCAGCGGCTTGCTCCGCTCTGGGCACGCTTCGTGGCCTCGCAGATCGACTTCTGGGGCGCGCTGCTGGTGCTGGGCCTGATCAGCTTCGCCATCGATTTCGTGTTCTTCCGGCCGGCCACCAGCCCGGACATTTTCGGCAAGGTCTGCATGCTGCTGCTGTTCGCCTACCTGTTGTTCAAGGACGGGGTCAACGGGCAGGGAGTCGGCAAGCGCCTGCTGAAGATCCGCGTCGTCGACAGCGAGACCGGTGTCCCCTGCGAATTGCACAAATCCTGCCTGCGCGGGCTGGTGAGCCTGCTTGGGATCTTCGATGTGATCTTCATCTTCGGGCAGCGCCGCCAGCGCCTTGGCGACCATGCAGCGAGGACCCTTGTGGTCAGGGCCTGATCCATGCTCGAGCCCTGCATCCTCTCGATCCTGCTGCACGTCGGTGACTGGCGTGCAGCCACCGACTGGTACCAGCGCGCCTTTCCCGAGGCGAAGCCTGTGCTGCCATCGACGGATGACTACGGGCATCTGGAGATGGGCGGCGTGGTGCTGGAAATCGTCAACGCCGACGAGAAGGTCGCCAGCGGCGCGGCGGGCACCGTCGTCTATTGGGCGGTGGATGATCTGGATGCCGAAGTGCTGCGCTTGGGCCAACTGGGCGCGCCGTTGTACCGAGGGCCATTGGCACTGGGGGATGGCGACCGCATCTGCCAGGTGCGCGACCCTTGGGGCAATTGCATTGGGCTGCGGCAGCGGGGGCTTAGTCGCGGTTCTCACTAAGAGCGATTGGAGTCTGGGCTGATAGGAGCGCAGGGGCACCGAAATCGGCAATCAGCTTGAGGCCGGGAATTTCCCTGTCGTCATCCTCCACCCCCATCGCAAAGCCCCATTGGCCGGCCTGACGCAACGTCAGCCCGTACTGGGTCGTCTGATGAGGTGAGAAGGCGCTCGGAGGCGTCAGCAGCCTGCTTGCTGAACGGCCTATCCATTTGCCCCGGATTCGTTCATCGGCGAAGCAGATGTCCGGTACGTCCTCACTCTCCTTCAGGTTTCGTTCGAGGTGGCCGTGCGAGCGGTTGATTCTTGGTACCACCCGCAGCATCAGCACGTAGGTGTAGCCCAGTTGGCAGGCGAGGTTCCTGCTCAGCGCATGGTCGTAGTCGACCTTCCAGGAGCAGGGAGCGAAAACCAGGCCGGCTGTCCGGCGGTATCCCCTGTAGTCCGGCCTCACGTACAGCAGTGACAGGACCCCTTTCTTCACCACGAAGGCATTCTTGGTATGGATACGGCCTATCTGGTAGGCGGCACCGCCCAGTTCCTTCGCGATGAGTTCAATGGACTTGCCCGCGATGGGGATGGCCTGGATTTGCAGGCCCTGCACGCGTTGACCCACGTATCGCCAGGTACCTCTTCCGATGATCTTGTCTAGGTTCAGCATGGGGGACCTACCTTGAGTGCAGGGGCAAGTGATATGTCGCAGGTACGACAGGGCCTTGTCTGATGCGGAGCGTGAAATGGCTCATGCCTTTTCGCGTGTTTTCGTTGGCGAATCCATCCCTGGAGGAAATCTCCAATAAGCGGGATGCCTGGATCAATGACGAATTCATTTTCAGGTTCTTAGATGGCGTCGATTCTGGCGTAAGCCTTTTCTTTTGGCGCCTGCTTCAAGCCCCATCCCACTGCAGCCCAGAGCTGCTCCTGATTTTTCAAGTGAGCAAAAGGCCGCCTTTTCCCCTCAATGGACTTTCGTTTTGGGGATGCCAATGATTGCCATTCAGTATTTCTCGGGGTGGATCTTCTGAATGGACGTGGTAACGGTTTCTCTCAGTTTCAAATCAATGCTGTTGAACAGCCTGCTGATCGCCGTATTGCCAGTGGCGGTGATGCTCGGTGCAGATCTATTGATCAGCAAGAGCATCAGCTTGAAGAGTGTCCTGGTGGGGGGCGTTCTCTACGCGTTGCTGCAGGGGTACCTGGTCTTCCAGGCCGGGGGCAAGGTGTATGTGGATGAGGGAGCACTTCATGTGCGGTCGGGGTTCTACAGCGCTTCGTGGCCAGTCGAGGGGCTCAAGGTTCTACCGGCAGACAGGGAGGCGTTGGAGAGCAGTGTTCGGCTGAATGGCATCGCGACTTATGGCTTTCGCGCGGGCTGGTTCAGGCTTGAAGGGCGCAAGGTTTTCTTCCTGACCACAGGCGAACGGAAGGCCTGCATACAGCAAAAGGGCGCTGCAGTCCTCTGCGTGGACAGCGATGTCGCTGCCTCCTTGAAAGCACTTGCTTCCTGACTGCCCATGGAAGCGACGCCTAATCAGTCCTGAACTGAGGGCGTCGCTTCGTTTGGCAGATGCAGTTCACTTTAAAGGCTCCTTCTTGATCTACTCTTGGCCGCTGGCTTCTTCTAGCACAAGTCTCGTGAGCATCAACCGATTCACCCTGATCATGCCGGCGTCCGCCGCAGACACCTTCGAAGCCTTCCATAACCATCGTGTACGGCTGAAATGGGACACGCTGCTGTCCGTTGCGCACATGGAAACGGGCGAGAGCCACCCCTCCATCAATGCGGTTTCCTTCAATCGCGGCAAAGGCTGGAAGCGGCTGCTGGCGATGCGTACCCGCTTCGTGAACTACCAGCCGGGCAAGGTGGCAGCGGCCATGCTGGTGGCGCCGACGGGGTTGTTCGAGTCGTGGGCGGCGTCGATGCGCCATCGCGATATCGAGGAGGGGCGCTCCGAGCTGATCTACAGCTTCAGCCTGAAGCTGCGCCCAGGCTGGCTGGGCGTGTTGCTCGACCCGCTGGCCAACCGCGTATTCGCTTGGGAGGCACACAAGCGTTTTGCGGCGTTGGCGGTGTTTCTGGCGAGTAGGTAGGGCTGCTCGCCAATCAATCTGCCGCCGACTGCAACATCGCCACAAAGCGCTCCACCGGCCATTGCTTGCGGTCGGAGACCTGCCCATCACCCAGCTCCACCAGGCGCAGGGCGCCGGACTCAGAGGCCACCAGGTCGACCGAGAAGAAGGGGCAGGGCACGCGTTGAGCGATCTCCTGAACGAGAGGCGGCACCTCATCGGTTCGGCCATAGGCGCGGCCGTCGAGGACGAAATAGCGCTCTTCCGTTTCCGGAATCAGGGGTTCGAATTCCCTCAGGCACACGCCGCCTTCCAGCTCGCCGCGGTAGCGTTCGATGAGCGCAAGTATCTCGACCACTTCGTCCGCACTGCGGGCGATGGAGCCGCGCTGGGTGGTCAGTGATTTCACGTAGTCCTTCACGAAGCAGGCGGACCAGCCCGCATTGGCCAATGCGGCGGCGAAGTCGGCGTCACGTGGAAGCACCAGGGTGGCGGGCGTCAGGTCCCGGCATTATGGGTACCACTCGGGCAGATGGTGGCAGTGCCGATACTGCGCCTGGCTGGTGACGGGAATGGCGCCTCTGCTGACGATGGACGCATGCAGGTAGCCGTAGGCATCCGGCGCCAGCATCCAGCCCCGGTACAGGACGCGGGCCCCTTCTTCCAGGGCCGGCTTCGGCTTGAAGCGTTGCAGCTCCAGCTCCTCGCAAGAGAACAGCGAACAACCGAGCCCGGCAGCCTTGGCTGCCGCGAATTCCTCGGCAAAGGTCTCGTCCGGGATGTTCGGGTTGTCCGGGGATGAGGGGTAGAGCAGATGCATGGCGTCCATTCCGTAAGTTGCGTCGAGTGCCAGGTCGGCAAGGTACAGGGTTAGCGTTCTCCGCAGCTACCCAACGCTTCCTGAATCTTCAGTTTCGTTTCGATACCCGGGTATTACCGGCAGTAGCCGATCACCTCCTGCCGCTCCTGTTCGTTCGCGTGCTGAGGGGCTTGCTGTCGGCATCGGTGGCGAAGGAGTTCACGAGTGCCGCCTGGGTCGTGAACCGCTCATTTTACAGAGGGTTGAATCCGCTAGATGACCTTCACCGCCCGACCAATGAACTGAACGGGCCCCATCGGCCGGCCCGTGGTGGAGCCCCCCGGGTTTTCCAGGGTCAGCTCGAACAACTGGCTGGGCTCCAGCGGCGGCAACTGATCGAGGGGCACGCTGAGTTGCGCGCCAGGCTTGACCAGGCCGAGGGATACCGGCGCTTGCCAGCCCTCCGCCTTGGTCCAGAACTGCAGCACCTTGTCGCCCGGAACCTCGCCATGCCCGAGGGGGATCAGCTGGACCCTGCGGCTGTCGCTGGCCTGCACCACCCAGCCGGGGGTCTGGTCGGTGGGGGCCACCAGCACCACCATGTAGGTGATGCGCGGCGCGCTGGTCGTCAGCAGCATCGTCGCCAGCACCAGGCTTGCGGCCAGCCCGGCGCCCGCCAGGCCCCGCCATACGCCCAAGCGCCGGTGCCAAGGCACGGCCACCTGCCTCGGTGCCGTTGCGTCGCCATCGAGCTGCGCGTCCAGGGTGCGGGATACCCGGCTCCACAGGCGTGGGCTGGGGGTTTTCGGCTCGACGATCGCGGTCAGCTCCAGCAGGCGGTTTTCCCAGGCAGCCACGGCTGAACGCAGGTCGGCGTCGTGCTTGAGGCGCTCGTGCACGGCATGCCACTGGCTGGCCGGCAGGCTGCCCAGTACATATTCGCCGGCGAGGGTGTCCAGGTCTTCGGGGCCGGTGCCATTGTGCTCGGTGTTCATCCCATGCACTCCCGCAGCGCCGCCAGGCTGCGCTTGATCCACGCCTTGACCGTGCCCAAGGGCGCGCCGAGCAGGACGGCGATTTCGGCGTGCGTGCAGCCGTCGACATAGGCATGCAGGATGCAGCGCCGCCGCGCCGGCTCCAACTGCCCCAGGCATTGATGAATCCTGGCCGAACCGTGCCCCGCCAGGCTGTCGTCCACTTCCGCCACCTGCGCGTGCAGCACCGCCGCGCCAGCATCATCCAGGGGCGCCTCCCGGGCACCATCGCGGATATGGTTCAGCGCCAGGTTCCGCGTGATGCTGTAGATCCAGCCGCGCGCGGAGCCACGCGCCGGGTCGAAGCTCGCAGCGCGCGTCCAGATACGGATGAAGGCATCGTGCACGATGTCTTCGGCCAGGGCGTCGTCCCGCACGATGCGGCGAGCCACGCCGAGCAGCCGCGCACCTTCCTGATCGTAGAGCGCCCGCAAGGCCGGCCGCTCACCTCGGGCGCAGGCGTCGAGATGGCTCTGGTAATCGAAGGCACTGACAGGCTGATCCAATTTCTGCGCTCGGAGGTGCCCCGGCCCGTCTGGCCGGGGTGTGTCGTTGAGCGTAGCCGACGGCTCGCCTCGCGCCTGCCCGGGCGAGCTCAGTTGGCCCCCCAGAATAGGTAGTCGGCCTGGTACTTGACGACCTGCCGCTGCCCCTTGTTCTCGGCGGCGCAGGTATCGCTGGGCGCGACGCCACCCCGGGTCGCCAGGCGCTGCACGAAGCTGACGCCGCTCATGGCTCCTTTCCCTTCAGCGGGATTGGCCTTGACCAACTGGTACGGGATGTCGCCCGTTCCGGCTGGCGCGATCGCCACCTGCGTCCCGGTGATCTTCGACCCGTCACGGGCCTGCCAGGTGGCAGGCGGCCCGAAGTAGTCCCCTACCGGCTTTCCGGCCCGGTCATTGAGCACGGCCTTGGGGCCGACGAAAAACCACTCGGTCTGGCCTGGCGCCCCCGCCTTGTCGCGGCATTCGTAGGTGATTTCGCCCACGCCGACGGTTTCGAGCACGACCTTGTGGCCATCGGGCACTTTCACGGCGTCGGGCAAGGCCGTCTGGGCGCTGAGGTTCTGCATGGCGACGCACATGACGAGGCCGCTGAGCAGGCAACTGGCAGTTTTTGCGTTCATGGGGCGATCTCCTGATAGGTAGTCGAAGGGGCAGATACGGGCTGCCCATCTGTACTACCCGCCAGGAATCGTTCCGGATGCACGTCCGGAAAAATTTTTTGGAACGGAGGGGGGCGTTCACCCCAGTGCCCCACGGCAGCCATGGGCAGCGCTGCCGTGGGGCGTGGGTTCAGGCGTCGTCGGCGCCGCGATAGCGGGGGTAGGGCAGGCTGTTCCAGGTGCGGTTGGCGAGGCGGCTGGCATCCACGGCGGCGGGGATGTCGTCGAGCAGCGCACGGGCGGCGCTCACTTCCTGCTGCACCTCCGCCTGGCCCTGGTACATGAACTCGTCGGACGCCAATTCCGGCGCCTGCCGGAATTTCTCGTCCAGGTCATCCAGCAGGCGCCGCTGCTGCCGGTGCAGGGCGTCGCGCGCGTCCTCCACCCAGGCCGGTTGCAGGCTGCGGTTGTGGTCCAGCAGGGCGGTGTACTCGCGGTAGACGCCGTCGTAGACATCGCCTGTGTGGGCGCGCGCCTCGTGGCAGGCCAGCTCCAGGTCGCGCACGGTGAGGGCGTCCGCTTCCAGGGGCTGCTGGCGCGGTGCGCCGCCCAGGCGGGTGAAGCGGGTGTAGAAGGGGAACAGGCTCTGGATCACCTTGGCCACCGGCAGGGTGCCTTCGCCGTCGTCCCCAAGGCCCTTGGGCTGGATGCCCTGCATGGCCGCCAGGGCCGACTCCGGGCGCACCACCTCCTTGGGCGGCACCAGGCCGTGGCGCAGCATCTCGCGGATGCCGGTGCCGGAAATGTTGAGCCGGTAGCGCTCGTCGTGGGGGCAGGTTTCGGTCGTGGCGTGGCTGGCGCAGCGCACGCAGTAGAACACCTCGTGGAACAGGCGCACCTCGATGCCCAGCTCCTCCGGGGTGAACTGGTCGAAGATGCTGTGGCTGGCGTACTTGTCGTAGTAGCTGCCGATCCCTGCGTGGTCGCGGCCGATCAGCGCGTGGGTGCAGCCGTAGTTCTTCATGATCAGGGCGTGCAGCACCGTTTCCCGGGGGCCGGCGAAGATGTAGGTGACCCGCAGCGGCGAGAGCATGGCGCGGTCCTTCGGGTAGTAGGTCTCCAGCACGTTGCGGTAGGCCTGCATGCGGTACTCGTGGCGCACGTATTCACGCTTGGCCATTTCCACCAGCGGCTGCAGCAGCAGGCCGTCGATGCCTTCCAGGGCGTTGCGGTGGATGTATTCGTGGCCGCGGTGCAGCGGGTTGGCGCCGGTGATGAAGCCGGCCACGGAGCGGAAGCCGCGCTCCTCGTAGAAGCGCTTCCAGGTGTCCCGGGGCTCCAGGCGCAGCGACTCGAAGGGGCCCCAGTCGACCCGTTGCAGCAGCTGCAGCGGGCCACCCAGGGCCACGTCGCCCATGCGCCGGTGGATGGCGTCCACCCCCGGGTGGTTGCGGTCGGTGGTGCCGAACAGCTGGCGGGCGCGTTCTTCCTTGTCGTAATCGAAGATGTCGTCGATGGCGAGGATGGCCACCGGCTCGTTGCGCTCGTCGGTCAGGGCCACCTCATCGCCCACCGCCAGGGCGGCGATCACCTCGCGGTTGCGCTCGCCCACCGGTGCGAAGCTCAGCGGCACCGGCCACACCACGCCGTTGGCCAGCCGGCCGCTGCCCAGCACCGACAGGTAGTCGGCCTGGTTCATGAAGCCCTTGTTGGGCGAGAGCACGCCGGTGGTGATCATCTCGATGGTGATCACCGCCTCCAGGTCGATGCGGATCGACGGCAAGGTGCGTGCCCGCGCAATTTCTGCCCGTACCCGGTCGGCGGGCACCACCTGGTTGACCAGGATTCCACCGTGGGGTTGCTGGGGGTAGCGATCGAAGGCGAGTTCCATGTTTCCTCCTGCTCGGCTCGGGCTTCGCTCGACGGTCGCTTGACCGTCGAACGGGTCGCACTGTGCCGCGTGTTAGGGGTAGGACAGGGCCGGTCACGGCGGCCGTCGGGTCAGCCCGTGGGCGTACCGGGCTGGCTGAACGGTATTGGCGGGGGGCTGCGGCGGACAAGGTCGTTGCCCTGTGGGGAAAGTCTGGAAGTGTCGAGCGGGGCGTCCGCCGGGCCGGCTGGCCCTGGCGGTGGGCAGGCTGCGCCCATGGAGCGCAGGTGAAACGGCTGCCGCTGCCCGGACCGTCAGGCCCGGGCAGCGGCGCAGTGGCTGCTTGCCAATGGAACAGGCGTGGCCATCAGGCCTGGGCTTGCCAGGCCCCGGATTTCACCTCCGATGCGTCCAGCAGGTTGGCGAACATGCTGACCGCCTGCACCGCGTCATTGGTGCCCTGGCGGATCTGCTCCACCACCACGCCGGCCTGGTCGGCCAGGGCCATGCCCGCCTCGGCGCGTTGCAGCGTGCTCTTCATGCTGTCCACCGCCTGGCGGGTCTCGGAGAGGATCATCCCGATCATTTCCGCGATCTCGGTCGTCGCGCTGCTGGTGCGTCCTGCCAGCTGGCGCACCTCATCGGCCACCACCGCGAAGCCCCGCCCCTGGTCACCCGCACGAGCCGCCTCGATGGCCGCGTTCAGCGCCAGCAGGTTGGTCTGGTCGGCGATGCTGCGGATGGTGTTGACGATGGCGGTGATGCGCTCCGAGCGGGCCCCGAGTTGTTCCACGAAGGCGGTTGAGGCGTTCACGTCCTCGGCGATGCCGCGCATTTCCCGGGCGGCGCTGTGGATGATCTCCGAACCGTTCTCGGCCACCCGCTCGGTCTCCATCGAGATGTGGTACGCGGTGCTGGCGCTGCGTGAATCCTGCTCGTACTTCTCCACGCGCTCGGTGATGTCGGAGGCGAACTTCACCACCTTCACCAGTTCGCCCTCGGCATTGAAGACCGGGTTGTAGGTCGCCTCCAGCCACACGATGGAGCCGTTCTTGCGCAGGCGCTTGTACTGCCCGGAGAAGAACTGGCCCTGGTTCAGCTGCGACCACAGCTGGCTGTACTCCGCGCTCTGCACGTAGCCCGCCTCGCAGAACATGCGGTGGCTCTTGCCGCGCACCTCCTGCAGCGAATAGCCCATGGCGAGGAGGAATTTCTGGTTGGCATCGATCACGTTGCCCGTCGGCGTGAACTCCACGATGGCCATCGAACGGTTCAGCGCCTTGAGCCGCGAGTGGACGTCGGCGTCCTGCTCGACCCGCGCGGTGATGTCGTAGGCCAGCTTGAGGATGCGGGTGACCTTGCCCTTGCTCAGCACCGGGCTGTAGCAGGCCTCCAGCCAGATGTTCCCGCCACGGCTGTCCTTGCGCTGGAAGACGCCCTTCACCAGCTGCCCGCTGCGCAGGGTCGCCCACAGTTGCTCGTATTCCGGCGTGCGCACCAGCGCCGGGGAGCAGAACATCCGATGGTGTTTGCCGATGACCTGTTCGAGCGAGTAGTGGAACAGCGTCAGGAAGTTGGAATTGACCCCTATCACGGTGCCATCCGGCAGGAATTCGATCATCCCGGCAGCGCGATCGATGGCCGAGAGGTTGTCCTCCGACCGTTCGAGCGTGCCGAGCAGCTCTGCAAGGACCTTTTTTCCAGGCGAAGTGAAACTGAACATGGCAAGACTCCCTGGGCTCCGAGCCTCAGTCGTTATCTGCGGGGGTTGTCTGCGCCGCTTCACGTGGAAGCGGCACGTAGGCGAGGGCGAGTGTCTTGTCCAGCACCGCCCGCGCGCAGGCTGAGAGTGAGCGCGAGCTGAGGTAGGAGATGTAGACCGATCGACCCGCCGTCGAGAGCTGGGGCAGCACCCTGACCAGCGCGCCGCTGTCCAGGTGGCGCCGTGCCAGTTTCAAGGGCAGCAGGCCGATGCCCATGCCGTTGAGCGTGGCCTGCATCAGCATCAGGCTGGAGCGGGTCAGCAGGCGCTCCTGGTGGCGCACGGGCAACGGGGGGCCGTTCTGGTTGTGGAGCACGTACTCCCTGCGGCTGTCGTCGTGCAGAACCTCGTGCGCCACCAGTGCATCCACCGTATCGGGCTGGCCTTTCAACGCCAGGTACTTCGCCGTTGCAAAGAGCCCCAGTTCCGTATCGAAGAGTTTCTTGGTCACGCAGGCAGTGTTCTTGAGTTCACCCACATGAATAAGAAGATCGATACCTTCGACGATGAAGTCGGGCTCCTGATCATTGATCAGAAGTTCGACCCGAATACCGGGGTAGATACCCAATAGATCAAGTATGGAATGGCTTTCACTGCAATCGACGAAACTGCTGGGTAATTGAATACGGACTTTTCCAATGAGTTCCACCCTTTCCTGCTTGATGGAGGTCAGCGCGATATTCAGTTGATCGATACTGTCCTTGCACAGGGCATAGAGACTTTCACCATCGCAGGTGCACCGAAGTGCCTTGGTCGACCTGAAGAACAGCGTGGTCCCCAACCGTTTCTCGAAGGCCTGGAGCCGCCTGCTCAGCGTGCTTGCGGGCATGCCGAGTAGTTTTCCCGCTTTAGTCAGGCTGCCTGTGCGAACCAGTGTTACAAAAAGATCTACTTCACTTAGCATGGCTGTATTCACAAGGCTGTTGATATTTTTATATCCCTCGATATCGGGGATGTTTAATGTCGGCCCTTGTTGTTCTTATGATTCTCCAGTACGGCGGTGTATCTCATCAGGCTGCAAGGTCATGCGGATGAATCAGGTGGAAGCGATGTCTCCTGTATGAAGGGCTGCGTGGGTTTGAGGCCGCCTTTTAGTTGTTTGGTTGTTCCGTTCGTCGGGCCGCGATTCCAATCTAGCAACGTTGTCATAGGGGGTGGAACCGTAAAAATCGGCAAACACTCTTTCATTTTTGCAAGACACTTCCATATCGCCGTATTGCCCTTACTTGTTATCAGGTAATAAAGCGAACCTCGTGTATGGACATGCCCCCTCCAGCGCCCACGAAAAAACCACCGCCTCCTGCGATCTGTGCAGAGGTGGTGGTCAACGTCCGGGAACAGGTTGTGAATGTTATACAGTATCATTTCGTGCCGCAGCCCCTGCCTGCTGCTGGCGGAGGTGCGCCGACCGGCGGTGCGGTCGGCCCTCGCTGAGGCCGGGGTGTGAGTAAAAAGCCACGTTTTAGGATCTGGCTTTGCGTCTGGCCCCCAAGACGGGGGCGCAATCAGACCTCGGAGCATGCCGCTGCCGCTCACGCTGGACGTAGGTTGTGCTGCGCGCACCTCGGATTCGCCGCAAGCACCGCGCGGAGGTGCGCACGGCACACCCTACGCCACGCGTTCATCCTGCCGGGCTCTCAATTCGATCCTCACAGGTAGCGCCCATGGCTCATGACCACGCCCCAAGGATGTGGTTTCCCAGGCTCAAATGAGTGTTGAGACAGAGAGCGGTCGCTAGGGGCGCTCGCAGCTATCAAGCTCCTGCTGCGTCTTCAATTGGGTTTCGATCCCAAGTCGATAGCGGCAGTAGTCGATCACCTCCTGCCGCTCCTGCGCGCTCAACCGGCTGAGGGGCTTGCTGTCGGCATCAGTGGCGAAGGGGTTCACGAAAGCCACCTGGAAGGTGGGCTGCTTCTTGATGAAGAAGACCAGGCGGTTGTCCTCGGCGAAGCGCGTCTTGTAGACGCCGGTGGTGAGCCAGGCAACCAGAAGCGTGGTGGTCATCAGGCTGAGCGCGAGTGTCTTCGGCCAACGCCGGGTCCTGTTCTCCACATGCATTCCTTGGCGATGAATCGGAGAGCGGGATAGTACGAAGCGGCGATGGGCACGTCATCAGCCGGGGCGCTGGGCGGGGGCGAAGGTGCCTCGGGCTCGTTGCGACTTAGGTCCTCATCCCTCTTGCCGCTGCCACCTTCCTTGGTACTGCCATCCCGCGAATTCCTTGACCCGCCGCTCCCCGCATCCCGATTCTTCCGCCGGCAAGACGCGCCTTAAAAACAATAACGATGCCCACTGCGGCAACGGAACAAGGAGTTCTGTGATGCTTGGTTACTACGCGCCATACAGCCGCGAATACCTCGCCACACTGATGATCGTGACGACACTCTTCTTCGCCCTGCCCATCTTCGTTGCCCCCATCGCCTGGGCCCGGCTCATGCGCTGGAGAATTCCGGAGCACCAGCACCTGGCGATCTATTTCGGCCGCTGCCTGGGGGCGTTCATCCTGATCATCGAGCTGGCCATGCTGCGTGCCGTCACCACGGGGACCGGGTACAGCTATGCGTTCGACCTGCTGTTCCTGGTCTTCACGCTGATGTTCGTGGTGCATGTGTATGGCGCGATCCGGCGCATCCAGCCGATCACCGAGACGTTGGAGATCGGCTTCTGGATGATCCTCTTCGGGCTCAACGTGCTGTTCTATCCGGCCACCGCCATCACGCTCTGAGGGGCGGTGGATGAGGGCTGGAACCTCCAGCCCTCGGTTGTGCTAGCCGATCACGTGGGGCGGCCGGGGCAGCAGGCGCGGGCAGTCTTCGAGGGGCAGCCAGACCACGTCCTGCCAGTGCAGCACCTGCAACTCCTGCCCCATCCATTGCGCCACCGAGCGGACGGGCCAGTGTCCGACCTGGGGCTGTTCGGCGCGCAGGCAGGGGATCACCTGCTGGGTGATCCATTGGCGGATGCAGCGGTTTTCCGGGTGGTAGTAGTGGATCAGCGCCGCATAGGCGCCGGATTCGCTCACCAGCCATTCGCACTTGAAGTCGCCGTGGCCGTTGCGTATCCAGGCGATTTGCATCTGGTCGTCATCCAGGTTGTGCGGCAGGCGCTCGGCCAGGGGCGGGTGGTTCATCAGCCGGGCCAGGTCGGTGACCACGAACCAGGGTTGGTCTTCCAGCAACACGGCGCGCAGCAGGCGCTTGTGGCGGGTGAAGAGGGTGGGGATGAGGATTTCTTGATCGGGGTGTGGGGCCTTGCAATGTTGAGTGTTGGGCATATCAGGCATCTCTAGATATACCGCTGCTTTCGGGAGCAGTTGTGCCGCTACGTGGTGCGTTCTTAAGCGCTGGGACGGGAGGCTATGGGCAACCCCGGAAACTGGCAATGCAGTTACCGAGTGAGAAATGGCTGATCGGCCAGGCCGAAACGTGAAGGTGGGGTAGGGTGGATGACGCTCTTTTCATCCACCAAGCGAGGCCCATCCCACCCTCATTCTCCCCAGCGAATATCGTCGTCCGCCAAGCCATCCCCGGCCCAATCCACCGGGTAGATGCCATCCCGCACCGCCCGGTGAAAACTCGAATACGGCCAATCGCACACCCGCCGCACATGGCCGTGTTTCACCGGGTTGATGTGGATGTAATCGAAATGCCGTTGGTAATCGAGGTCGTCGCGGATCAGGTGTTCCCAATAGCGGCGTTGCCAGATGCCGCGTTCGCCCCGGGCGCGTTGAGCCTCGGTGCGGGATCCGGTATCGGCCAGGCGTTTGGAGAAGGCGAATTTGATCGAGCGCCAGCGCATGGCGAAGTCATCGTCGCCCGGTGGCAGGGTCCAGAGGCAGTGCATGTGTTCGGGGAGCACGACCCAGGCATCGATATGGAAGGGGCGGCGGTGTTTGACCGCCTGTACCACGGCGCGCAGCAGGTGGATTTCGCGGACCAGCAGGTCGCTGTGCCGGTTACGCAGGTTGACGGTGAAGAAATAGGTGCCCCCGTGCATCCGGGCGCGACGGTAGTTGGACATGACCCCTCCTTGAGCCATTGGTTTGGCGGGTGGAAGAGCTGGTGGATGAGAAGAGCGTCATCCACCCTACATGGGTGTTTCTATTCATCCACCGTTGTTGCGGTTGTCCGAGCCACTCGCTGATTATCCATCGAGTTGATTAAGATACGATCCAGTGGTATCTGGTTTTATAATACGCCTCTGTTTGGTCATTATAGTTTATGTAATCTAGTGTCCACATGTCAGTTTTGACGTCGTTTCCCCAATGGTCTTTTGAGATGTGGTATTTAGCGCTATCTAGCAGGTTTGAGTAAACAAAGCTTGAAATTCCAATGTGCTCGGGAGAGCTTCGGGTGTCACCGATTTTGACTGATTTATTTACGGCGTTTCCTATCCATACTAGATCTCTATTGTTTGTTCCGCTGATCCCTACCTTTGAGCAAATTATTTTTCCATCGTCAATACCAATCCCGAAGTCTACGGGTGAGTACTTTTCAAGACTCTTTTTTACTTTTGAGTCATCACTGTTGAGCATGTATTTTATTTTCATGGCGGCGATGACTGCGTTTGTTAGAGTTTGTTTTGTAGTGCCTTGGAAAAAACATAGCATTCCATCGCCATTGAAGCTTCTAACTTCTCCTGAAAGGCTTTTTACGATGGTCACAATTGTGTGGAAGTAAGCTTTATGTATTTTTGCTACTGATCTGCGGTTGTGCTTGTTAAGTGTTTTTGTAGAGCCTCGCATATCAATGAATAGAGTCGTGGCTTCGAACCTTAGACCTGTGTTTCCGAATGTGAGCTTTGGGTTCTCTAGGTCGGGGACATATGTAACGTCAGAAACATCCATTTCACTGTCTATTATTTCTTTTACTTTTGCCTCGATGCCTGACTTCACTTTATTTGTGATCCCTATTTATGAATATAAAGACGGCTAGAATGGGCGTGGCTAGCGCTGATGTGGTTAGCCATATGGCTACTTTGAATATCGCATATTTTCGAGCGGCGATTTTTGCGTTATTTATTATCTGTTCTGCAAGCATGATTTCATAGTCGGTGATTTTTTGTGAGTTTAAAGACGCCTTGTTTAGTGCTTTGACAAATTCATATGGTGTAAATTTTATTATATTTGAAAAGTATATTAAATTTTCAGTTTTTTGCTGTTTTGGTTGGAATGCTTTTATTTCAAGGGAGGGAATTAATGATATAAGTAGAAATATTGAGCTGGCTGCGAGTTGTGCTACTGCAGCGACAAGGAAAAATTGAATGAATGTGTTGAGTTGATAGTCTTTTGATGCTTGGGCTATTCCGAATATTACGGCAATGTTACCTCCGAGCAGTGTCGCGCATTTCGCTTCTGCGAATTTAAGCCAGTCATTAGTGTTGCTGAATACTTGGTTGAGCAAGTTTTTTCCTCAAAAAAAACCCCGCACAAGGCGGGGCTTCGTCTTTCTTCGCTACCCCGAAAATCCGTATCAGGTTGAAGCGTTTTATGTGTTCCTAATGGTTCGACCCGGAATCAATCCCAGCTCAGCGCACCGCCAGTCTGGTACTCGATGACGCGAGTTTCGAAGAAGTTCTTCTCTTTCTTCAGGTCCATGATCTCGCTCATCCAGGGGAACGGGTTGGTGGTGCCCGGGTATTCCTCTTTCAGGCCGATCTGGGTGAGGCGGCGGTTGGCGATGAACTTGAGGTAGTCCTCCATCATCGCGGCGTTCATGCCCAGTACGCCGCGCGGCATGGTGTCGCGTGCGTATTCGATTTCCAGTTGGGTGCCCTGGAGGATCATCTGGGTGGCTTCGTCCTTCATGGCGGCATCCCACAGGTGCGGGTTTTCGATCTTGATCTGGTTGATCACGTCGATGCCGAAGTTCAGGTGCATGGATTCGTCGCGCAGGATGTATTGGAACTGCTCGGCGGTGCCGGTCATCTTGTTGCGGCGGCCCATGGAGAGGATCTGGGTGAAGCCGCAGTAGAAGAAGATGCCTTCCAGTACGCAGTAGTAGGCGATGAGGTTGCGCAGGAACTGGCGGTCGGTCTCCGGGGTGCCGGTCTTGAACTCGGGGTCGGAGATGGAGCGGGTGTACTTGAGGCCCCAGGACGCCTTCTTAGCGACGCTCGGGATCTCGTGGTACATGTTGAAGATCTCGCCCTCGTCCATGCCCAGCGATTCGATGCAGTACTGGTAGGCGTGGGTGTGGATCGCTTCCTCGAAGGCCTGGCGCAGGATGTACTGGCGGCATTCGGGGTTGGTGATCAGGCGGTAGACGGCGAGCACCAGGTTGTTGGCAACCAGGGAGTCGGCGGTGGAGAAGAAGCCGAGGTTGCGCATGACGATGCGGCGCTCGTCTTCGCTGAGGCCGTCCTTGCTCTTCCACAGAGCGATGTCGGCGTTCATGTTCACTTCCTGCGGCATCCAGTGGTTGGCGCAACCATCCAGATACTTCTGCCAGGCCCAGTCGTACTTGAAGGGTACGAGCTGGTTGAGGTCGGCGCGGGCGTTGATCATCTGCTTGTCGCCGACCTGTACGCGCGCGGAGGCGCCTTCGAGGTCGTCCAGGCCTTCCTGGATGTCGAGGGCGTCGAGGGCCTTCTTGGCGCGGGCGACGGCGTCGGAGTCAGCGGCGGATACGGCGCGGGCGTCCTGTACGGAGCCGGCGGCCTCGTCATCGAGCTTGTCGGCGCCGGCAGCGGCTGCGGCGTTGGTCGCGGCGTTGGGTTGGGCGGCGGCGGGTGCGGCGGCGTCTTCTTTGTCGAATTCGTCCCAGCTGAGCATCTGTCCTCTCTCCTGGTTGGTTCGGCCGTTCTCTGCCGGCCTGGGTAATTGGTGCGTGGGTGTGTGCACGCTGAAGCTTTCTACTGCCGAACTGCTTGTCCGCCGGGGCCTGGTCACGGGCGTCTGTGTCAGCTGCCCAGTGGATGCCGCATTCGCGGTTGACGGTGCTCGGTCTTGCTGCGCGGCCTGGGCCTGCGCGTGTGGCTTCTCTCTATAAGGGAGCGGCCATGAAATTCGGTGGTGCCGTTACTGCTTCCCTGACCTCTCCCGGAGGGGGAGAGGAGAGGGCTACTGCGATCCAGCCTTAACGGTTCTCGGTGCGAGTCAGCGCTAGGCGGCTGCCAGGCCGGAGCCCCTGAGCGTACGGCTGTACGTGATGGGGGCCGGCCTGGTGGCCAACAACGCGATGGCCGCTCCGCGGACCGTTACTGACAGGCTTCGCAGTCGGGGTTGTCGATGGAGCAGGCTTGCGGCACGGGTGCCGGTACCGGCGCGGCGGCGGGCGCTGCGCTGAAGCCTTCATCGCTACCGGAGGAAACCGCGTTGAGCTTGCCGGTGTTGATGGTGGACTTCTCGGTGCTGGTGGCAGCCAGGGCACGGAGGTAGTAGGTGGTTTTCAGGCCACGGTACCAAGCCATGCGGTAGGTGACGTCGAGTTTCTTGCCCGAGGCGCCGGCGATGTAGAGGTTCAGGGACTGGGCCTGGTCGATCCACTTCTGGCGACGGCTGGCGGCGTCGACGATCCACTTGGTTTCCACTTCGAACGCGGTGGCGTACAGGTCCTTGAGGTCCTGCGGGATGCGTTCGATCTGCTGCACGGAGCCGTCGTAGTACTTCAGGTCGTTGACCATGACCGGGTCCCACAGGCCGCGGGCCTTGAGGTCGCGAACCAGGTAGGGGTTGATCACGGTGAATTCGCCGGAGAGGTTCGATTTCACGTACAGGTTCTGGTAGGTCGGTTCGATCGACTGCGATACGCCGGTGATGTTGGCGATGGTGGCGGTCGGTGCGATGGCCATGATGTTGGAGTTGCGGATGCCTTTCTGTACGCGCTCGCGCACCGGGGCCCAGTCGAGGGACTCGGTCAGGTCGACGTCGATGTACTTCTGGCCACGGGCCTCGATGAGGATCTGCTGGGAGTCCAGCGGCAGGATGCCCTTGCTCCACAGCGAGCCGTCGAAGGTCTCGTAGGAACCGCGCTCGTCGGCCAGGTCGCACGACGCCTGGATGGCGTAGTAGCTGATGGCTTCCATGGACTTGTCGGCGAAGTCGATGGCGGCGTCGGAACCGTAGGGGATGTGCTGCAGGTACAGCGCGTCCTGGAAGCCCATGATGCCGAGGCCGACCGGGCGGTGCTTGAGGTTGGAGTTCTTCGCCTGCGGGACCGAGTAGTAGTTGATGTCGATGACGTTATCGAGCATGCGTACGGCGGTCTTGACGGTCTTGGCGAGCTTGGCGGTGTCCAGCTTGCCGTCGACGATGTGGTTCACCAGGTTCACGGAACCCAGGTTGCACACGGCGATTTCGTCCTTGTTGGTGTTCAGGGTGATCTCGGTGCACAGGTTGGAGCTGTGGACCACGCCCACGTGCTGCTGCGGGCTGCGCAGGTTGCACGGGTCCTTGAAGGTCAGCCACGGGTGGCCGGTCTCGAAGAGCATGGAGAGCATCTTGCGCCAGAGGTCCTTGGCGGCGATGGTCTTGTGCAGCTTGATCTTGCCGTAGCCGGCCATGGCTTCGTAGTACTCGTAGCGCTCTTCGAAGGCCTTGCCGGTCAGGTCGTGCAGGTCGGGCACGTCGGACGGGGAGAACAGGGTCCAGGGACCGTCGTCGAATACGCGCTTCATGAACAGGTCCGGAATCCAGTTCGCGGTGTTCATGTCGTGGGTACGGCGGCGGTCGTCACCGGTGTTCTTGCGCAGCTCGATGAACTCTTCGATGTCCATGTGCCAGGTTTCGAGGTACGCGCAGACGGCGCCCTTGCGCTTGCCACCCTGGTTCACGGCGACGGCGGTGTCGTTCACCACTTTCAGGAAGGGCACGACGCCCTGGGACTTGCCGTTGGTGCCCTTGATGTAGGAGCCCAGCGCGCGGACCGGGGTCCAGTCGTTGCCCAGGCCACCGGCGAATTTGGACAGCATGGCGTTGTCGTGGATGGCGCTGTAGATGCCCGACAGGTCATCCGGGACGGTGGTCAGGTAGCAGCTGGAGAGCTGCGGACGCAGGGTGCCGGCGTTGAACAGGGTCGGGGTGGAGCTCATGTAGTCGAAGGACGACAGCAGGTTGTAGAACTCGATGGCGCGCTCTTCACGGTCCTTCTTCTCTTCGATGGCCAGGCCCATGGCCACGCGCATGAAGAAGATCTGCGGCAGTTCGAAGCGGATGCCGTCCTTGTGGATGAAGTAGCGGTCGTACAGGGTCTGCAGGCCCAGGTAGGTGAACTGCTGGTCACGCTCGTGGTTAAGCGCGCGGCCCAGTTTCTCCAGGTCGTAGGTCTTCAGTTGCGGGTCGAGCAGCTCGAACTCGGCGCCTTTCTCGACGTAGGCCGGCAGGGCCTTGGCGTACAGCTCGGCCATCTCGTGGTGGGTGGCGCTCTCGGCCACGCCGAGGAAGCCCAGGCCTTCGGCACGCAGGGTGTCCATCAGCAGGCGGGCGGTGACGTAGGAGTAGTTCGGCTCGCGCTCTACCAGGGTGCGGGCGGTCATCACCAGGGCGGTGTTGACGTCTTTCTCGGCCACGCCGTCGTAGAGGTTCTTCAGGGTTTCGCGCTGGATCAGGGCGCCATCGACTTCGGCCAGGCCTTCGCAGGCTTCGCTGATGATGGTGTTGAGGCGGCCCAGGTCGAGCGGAACGACGCTGCCGTCGGCGCGGGTCACGCGGATGCTCGGGTGCGGCTGGGCGATCTCGGCGGCGCCGCTCTTGCGGGCCTGGGCGCGGGATTCGCGGTACAGGACGTAGTCGCGGGCGACTTTCTGCTCGCCGGCGCGCATCAGGCTCAGTTCGACCTGGTCCTGGATCTCTTCGATGTGGATGGTGCCGCCCGAGGGCATGCGACGCTTGAAGGTGGCGGTGACCTGTTCGGTCAGGCGCGCGACGGTTTCATGGATACGCGAAGAGGCAGCGGCAGTACCGCCTTCCACGGCGAGGAACGCCTTGGTGATGGCAACGGTGATCTTGTCGTCGGTGTAGGGCACGACGGTACCGTTGCGTTTGATCACGCGCAGCTGGCCGGGCGCGGTGGCGGCCAGATCCTGGGTGGAATCGGCTGCCTGCGGCGCGTTGGCCTGCGGGTTCTCGCGAGTGGTTTCGGTCTGCATGGGGGTCTCCATGTTCTCTATTTGTTGAGTCGGGCGCGTGAGCGTCCGTCATTCCGTTTTACAAACGCCGCTGGCTCGGCCGGGGCCGGGTTCGTGGCGCTTACTACAAGGCAGGAAGGGCAGGGGACTCGAATGCCTCCCTGGCCCAGCAAGTCTAAGGTCGCTGTGTTAAGGCGCAGCGACAAACACAATACCTAGTGGTGCGTCACCCTGGGGTGGTACACCTTTCTTCCGGTTCCAGTCACGTCATTCGTGTCCCGGGCCGGCACTGTCGGCCGGGGCCGCGCAGCGGGTTGGACTCCTAATGGATCACGGGGTTCGAAGCCTGGAAAAAGGCATTTCGTGCTTGATTCTGATTGTGTCCCGTGATCTAGCCAAACCCAATATGTAGGGGTCTGGCGTGATGGGGGTACAAGATAATGCGCTCTTGGGGGTATTGCAAGGTGAGGGGAACTGGAAAAGCTGTGGATAACTTGTGGGTGAATTGTGGGTGAGGCGGGGAGAGTTTGCGGTAGCCCTCGTGGGGCCTGGCGTACGCCGTTCGTCGCGGCTGCGACACTCTGGAACGGGCTGTTCCGAGGATGTCGGGCTGTGCGCAAGCTAACACAATATCTAGTGTTTTGTAGGGCTTTTGGCATGCACTGTGCAGAATGCGGTGCGTTGCTACAATGCCGCCCGGTTTCACGGCCTTGATGCAGTCTATTAGGAGTACGTGGTGGAGCAAGAATCCTGGCGCATCCTCATCGTCGAGGACGACCAACGACTGGCCGAGCTGACCCGGGAATACCTCGAGGGCAACGGCCTGAAAGTGGCCATCGAGTCCGATGGTGGCCAGGCCGTGGCGCGCATTCTCAAGGAGCAGCCCGACCTTGTGGTGCTCGACCTGATGCTGCCCGGCGAGGATGGCCTGTCCATCTGCCGCAAGGTCCGTGGCCGCTATGACGGCCCCATCCTCATGCTCACCGCGCGCACCGACGACATGGACCAGGTGCTGGGCCTGGAGATGGGCGCCGATGACTACGTGTGCAAGCCGGTGCGCCCGCGCGTGCTGCTGGCGCGCATCCGCGCGCTGCTGCGGCGCAGCGAGGGCGGCCTGTCCGAGCCCGTCGAGGAGAACGTGCGGCGCCTGGAGTTCGGCCCGCTGGTGATCGACAACGCCATGCGCGAGGCGTGGCTCAACGAGCGCAGCATCGAGCTGACCAGCGCCGAGTTCGACCTGCTCTGGCTGCTGGCGGCCAACGCCGGGCGCATCCTCTCGCGCGAGGAGATCTTCAACGCCCTGCGCGGCATCGAGTACGACGGCCAGGACCGTTCCATCGACGTGCGCATCTCGCGCATCCGCCCGAAGATCGGCGACGACCCCATGCACCCGCGCCTGATCAAGACGGTGCGCAGCAAGGGCTATCTTTTCGTCAGGGAGGCGGCCGAAGGCCTGCTTTGAACCCTATATAAGGATGCGGTGCCGCCCGGCTTCGGATGACGGTGCCCATCGTCCAGCCGAGAGCGCCATGTTCCCCACCCTCGAAACCACCCGATTCCGCCTGCGGGAGATTGGCCCGGCCGATACCCGCGCCATCTTCCTGGGCCTCTCCCACCCGGATGTGATCCGTTACTACGGCGTCTCCTACGACAGCCTGGAGGCCACCCGGGTGCAGATGGACTGGTACCGCTCGCTGGTTCGTGAGCGCACCGGCATCTGGTGGGGCATCTGCAACCGCGATGATCCCCAGCACCTGCTCGGCGCCTGTGGTTACCACGATTGGGACCACGGCCATCGCCGCGCGGAGCTCGGCTACTGGCTGATGCCCGAGCACTGGCGCGGCGGGGTGATGCGCGAATGCCTGGAGGCGGCGATCGGCCACGGCTTCGACGCCATGCGCCTGCACCGCATCGAGGCGGTGGTGGACACCGACAACGCGGCCAGCAGCGGCCTGCTGCGACGCCTGGGCTTCGTCCACGAAGGCGTGCGCCGCGAGTGCGAGTACAAGGACGGCCGCTACCTCAGCCTGGATTGCTTCGGCCTGCTCGACCGCCCCGGGGAGCGGCGATGAACTCGATCTTCCTGCGCATCTACGGCGGGCTGCTGATCACCCTGGTGCTGGTCGCGCTTTTGGGCGTGTTCACCTTCCACCAGGTCAACGAGGTGCGCGCCGACCAGTACCGCGAGAGCCTGGCGCGCGGCACCTTCCGCCTGATGTCCGACAACCTCGAACCCATGACCGCCATCGAGCGGCGCCGCGCCCTGGTGCTCTGGAGCCGGCTGATGGGCATCCCCCTGGCGCTGCAGGACCTGGACGAGGACCGCCTCGACAGCGGCGTGCGCAGCCGCGTGCTGCGCAAGCAGGTGCTGGTGGAGCAGACCGGCCCCCACGCCGCCAAGGTCTACAGCCTGGTGAGCGAGCAGGAGCACCTGGTGCTCACCGGCGAGGTGCAGCAGATCAGCGAGCAGCTGGCGCGCGCCACCGTCTACCTGCTGATCGACGAGCTGGTGCGCTTCCCGGTGCGCGAGCAGCCCCAGCGCCTGGCGGCATTGAAGGAGGGCAAGCAGTTCGGCTTCGACCTGCACCTGATCACCCTCAAGGACGCCGACCTCGATGAAGACCAGCGTCGCCGTGTGGACGAGGGCGACACGGTGATGGCCCTGGGCAAGGGCGGCGATTCGGTGCGCATCTTCGCCGGCATCGTCGACACGCCCTGGGTGCTGGAGATCGGCCCGCTGTACCTGATGAACCCCTACCCGCCGGAGCTGCTGGTGCTGATCGGCCTGCTCGGCCTGAGCTTCATCGGCCTCACCATCTACCTGCTGGTGCGCCAGCTGGAGCGCCGCCTGCTGGGGCTGGAGGCGGCGGCCACGCGGATCGCCCACGGCAAGCTGGACGCCCGCGTGCCGGCCAGGGGCGCCGACTCGGTGGGGCGCCTGGCGGCCGCGTTCAACGGCATGGCCGAGCAGTTGCAGCAACTGCTGTCGGTGCAGCGCGAGCTGGTGCGCGCGGTCTCCCACGAGTTGCGCACGCCGGTGGCGCGCCTGCGCTTCGGCCTGGAGATGATCGCCGACGCGGAGACCGAGAGCGCCCGGCGCAAGTACATGGAGGGCATGGACGGCGACATCCAGGAGCTCGACAAGCTGGTGGACGAGATGCTGACCTACGCCCGCCTGGAGCAGGGCACGCCGGCGCTGAACTTCCAGCGCGTGGACCTCGATGCACTGTTCGACCAGGTGATCGCCGAGCTCGCCCCGCTGCGCGTCGCCGTGCGCGTGGAGCGCGGCCAGTGCCTCACCGCGAGCGGCGAGGGTGCCTGGGTCGAGGCCGAGCCGCGCTACCTGCACCGCGCCCTGCAGAACCTGGTGAGCAACGCCATGCGCCACGCCGAAGCGCGGGTGCGGCTGAGCTACCAGATCGGCCACAAGCGCTGCCGTATCGATGTCGAGGACGACGGCCCCGGCGTGCCGGAAAGCCACTGGGAGCGCATCTTCACCCCCTTCCTGCGCCTCGACGACAGCCGCACCCGCGCCTCCGGCGGCCATGGCCTGGGGCTCTCCATCGTGCGGCGGATCATCTACTGGCACGCCGGCCGCGCGCAGATCGGTCGCAGCGACACCCTCGGTGGCGCGCGCTTCAGCCTGGTCTGGCCCCGCCGCCAGGGCGATGGGGATTTACCGCCGTAGGAAAGAAGTCCCGTAGGTTGGGCTGAGGCACGAAGCCCAACGCAGCGAGGTCGGGCATTGCACCGTTGGGCCTCGCTGCGCTCGGCGCCAACCTACGGGTGCTCAGGCGCTGATCAGCGCACCGCCACCAGGCTCAGCAGCCGGTCGTCATACAGCTGGAAATGCCCCTCCAGCTCGCTGCCCGTCATCCACTCGCCAGCCAGGTCGATCAGCAGCCCGAGGCGTGCCGTCCGTGCGCTGTCGTCCACCGCCAGCAGCTCGGCGTCGTGGAAGTAGAAGCGCTTGCCCACCAGCGGGTAGAGCGCCTTGAACAGGCTTTCCTTGAGGGAGAAGGTCAGGGTCACGCGCTCGGCCTGTTCTTCGGCGGGAAGCAGGGCGAGGCGTTGCAGCTCGGCGGGGGTGAGGATCTCCTCGGCCAGGCGCAGGGCGCGCCCGGTTTCCAGGCGTTGCTCCATGTCCAGGCCCAGGCCGCGCCAGTCCGCCTTGCGCGCCACCAGGGCCGCAGCCCAGCCGGCGCCGTGGGTGATGGAGCCGCTGATGCCCGGCGGCCAGAGCGGCGCGCGGTCCTCGCCCGTGCCCGGCACCTCCGCCCGGCCGGTCAGCGGCAGCAGCGCCGCGCGGGCACAGAGGCGGCCGGCGAGGTACTCGGCGCGGCGCTTGGCCACCGAGCGCTGGATATTGGCGGGCGCCGCGATGGCGCAACGGTCGAAGTCATGGTCGGCGAGCTGCGCCGGGTCGAAGCGACAGGCGCGCAGGGCGATGCCGGGCAGCGCGGTGGCGAAGGGCCAATCGGCATCCAGCGGGGTGCAGAAAGCGGGGAGGGTAGGCGTCATGGGCGCATTTTGCCGTGCCGGCCCGACGGGAGCCAGCGCCCGCGCCGGTTACATATGTTTGCAATCGGGTTACCAAAGCTAAACGGATGCCTGGCGGCCTATTTGCCAGACTAGCGTCGCGTTTCTTCTGGAACGCAGGTGAGGTTGTAGCTTGGAGTCCTGGCCACTGGTCGACTCCGGGCGTTTTCTCTGAATCGAGAACGGGAGCCCTTGTGGGGGCTCCCGTTTTTTTTTGCCCCGGGGCGGCGCATCCAGTGGGTCCCTGCGTTCGCGGGGATGACGGTGTGTGCCGAACCCCGCGCGCGTCCTTGCGTCCATTCCAGATCGTTCAGCCGAGGTTCAGAGAGGGTTCAGGGGCTGTTCAGTGCCCCGCCGGCAAGATGGCTCCCGTGTTCAAGCACGAATCGAAATCCATCGGAGGAACGCCTCATGAAAGCCATCCTGAACCCCCTCTTCATCGCCGCCGGCCTGACCTTCGCCGCTGCGTCCGCCCAGGCCGCCGACCCGTTCATCGGCCTCACCTGGGGCCAGACCAACAACAACATCCAGAACTCCTCGGCGCTCAACGCCAACCTCGGTGACCCGAGCCTGGACAAGGTGATCCACAAGACCGGGACCTGGGGCGTGCGCGCCGGCCAGATGGATGACAACGGCCGCTACTACGCCACCTACGAGAACTTCTCGGACACCGACCGCGGCAACAAGCTGCGCCAGCAGAACCTGCTCGGCAGCTACGACGTCTTCCTGCCCCTGGGTGACAACAACACCAAGCTGTTCGGTGGTGCCACCCTGGGCCTGGTCAAGCTGGAGCAGGACGGCACCGGCATGCGCCGCGACAGCGACATCGGCTACGCAGCGGGCCTGCAGGCCGGTATCCTCCAGCAGCTGAACAAGAACACCTCCATCGAGGCCGGCTATCGTTACCTGCGCACCAACGCCAGTACCGAAGTCGCGCCCCACGGCGGCGACAAGCTCGGCTCGCTGGACCTGCACAGCAGCTCGCAGGCCTACCTGGGCGCCAGCTACAAGTTCTGACCAGTGCCACGCACGGCCGGGCCCAGTGCCCGGCCCTTGCCTGAGGAAATGCAGATGAAATTGCTGGTTGTGGAAGACGAGGCGCTGCTGCGCCATCACCTCCATACGCGCCTCGGCGAGCAGGGGCATGTGGTCGACGCGGTGGCCGATGCCGAAGAGGCGCTGTACCGCGCCAAGGAGTTCCACCACGACCTGGCGGTGATCGACCTGGGCCTGCCCGGCATGAGCGGCCTGGACCTCATCCGCCAGCTGCGCAGCAGCGACAAGGTCTTTCCCATCCTCATCCTCACCGCGCGCGGCAACTGGCAGGACAAGGTCGAAGGCCTGGCCGCCGGTGCCGACGACTACGTGGTCAAGCCGTTCCAGTTCGAAGAGCTGGAGGCGCGCCTCAATGCCCTGTTGCGGCGCTCCTCGGGCTTCGTCCAGTCCACCATCGAGGCCGGCCCCTTGCTGCTCGACCTCAACCGCAAGCAGGCGCAGGTCGACGGCGCGCCCATGGCGCTGACCGCCTACGAATACCGCATCCTCGAATACCTCATGCGCCATCACCAGCAGGTGGTGGCCAAGGAGCGGCTGATGGAGCAGCTCTACCCCGGCGACGAGGAGCGCGACCCCAACGTCATCGAGGTGCTGGTGGGGCGCATCCGTCGCAAGCTGGAGGGCGAGCACGGCTTCAAGCCCATCGAGACGGTGCGCGGCCAGGGCTACCTGTTCACCGAGCGCTGCCGTTGAGTCGCGCCGCCGGCCCCCGCCGCCGCGCCGGGTTCTCCCTGCGCCTGCGCCTGATGCTGGGCGCCACGGCGCTCGCGGTGCTGTTCATGCTGGTGCTGCTGCCCCTGCTGCGCAGCGCCTTCGACTACGCCCTCGACCAGGCCATCGAGAAGCGCCTGGCTGCCGACGCCAGTGCCCTGATCGCCGCCGCGCGCATCGTCGATGGCCGCCTGGACATGCCGGACAAGCTGCCCGACGAGGAATTCGACAACCTCGACGCCACCCAGCTCGGCTACATCTACGACAGCGAAGGCCGGCTGGTCTGGCAGTCACGCTCCTCCACCGACGAGACCGTGCACTACGAGCCGCGCTACGACGGCCGTGGCCACGAGTTCACCCGCGTGCACGATGCGCGCGGCCGCGAGTTCTTCGTCTACGACGTGGAGATCGACCTGCTGCGCGGCCAGGCCGCCGCCTTCAGCGTGGTCACCATGCAGCCGATGAGCGACTACCAGGTGATGCACGACGGCTTCGTCCACCAGCTCTACCTCTGGCTCGGCGCCGCGCTGCTGCTGCTCCTGACCCTGCTGTGGTTCGGCCTCACCTGGGGCTTTCGCAGCCTGCGCCGGCTCAGCGAGGAGCTGGACCAGGTGGAAGCCGGCGCCCGCGACTCCCTCAGCGAGGAGCACCCGCGCGAACTGCTGCGCCTGACCGGCTCGCTCAACCGCCTGCTGGAAAGCGAACGCCAGCAGCGCGAGCGCTACCGCAATTCCCTCGACGACCTGGCCCACAGCCTGAAGACCCCGCTCTCGGTGCTGCAGGGCGTCAGCGAGACCATCAACAAGTCGGCCAACCCCGAGCAGGCGCACGTGCTGCGCAGCCAGATCGAGCGCATGAGCCAGCAGGTCGACTACCAGTTGCAGCGCGCCACCCTGCGCAAGAGCGGCCTGGTGCGCCACCGCGTGCGCCTGGCGCCGCTGCTCGACCTGCTCTGCGAGGCGCTGGACAAGGTCTACCGCGACAAGAAGGTGCAGGTCGAACGCGCCTTCGACCCCGCCCTCGAGGTGCCGGTGGAGCAGGGCGCGCTGCTGGAGCTGCTCGGCAACCTGCTGGAGAACGCCTACCGCCTGTGCCTCGGGCGCATCCGCGTCAGCGCCGTGCAGGGCGCCGGCTTCTGCGAGCTGCGGGTGGAGGACGACGGCCCCGGCGTGCCGGTGGACCAGCGGGCGCGCATCCTCAAACGCGGCGAGCGCCTCGACGCCCAGCACCCCGGCCAGGGCATCGGCACCGCCGTGGTCCGCGACATCGTCGAGAGCTTCGACGGCGAGCTGGCCCTGGACGACTCCAGCCTCGGCGGCGCCGAGTTCCGCATCCGCCTGCCGTTGCACTGAAGGGTGGCGGGTTTTCCCCGCTCATCCGGCTGGTTTCCTGGCGGTGGACGTTCGCGGCGCTGGCAGGAGGCTCCAATCGCGCATCCACGGGGCGCCGTCCGGCGTTCCGACCCTCCTGTCAGCTGCGTGATTCCCAACACCCACTAAGCTGTGATTCGCCTCCGCGCCCGCGTGCATCCACGCGGCACTCGATGTACGTGAAATTTTTTTCGAGGGCTGTCGAAACCCGCGAAGCCCGTTCGACTAATGGACAGAACCGCCAGCCTGGCGGGCATGAAACCTGACAGAAGGAGCGACACGATGCGATTCATGGTGATGGTCAAGGCAACGAAGGAATCCGAAGCCGGCGAAATGCCCAGCGAGGAGCTGCTCGCCGCGATGGGCGCGTACAACCAGGAGCTGATCGACGCCGGCATCATGCAGGCGGGCGAAGGGCTGCACCCCAGTTCCCGAGGCGCGCGGGTGACCTTCTCCGGCAGCAGCCGCACGGTGACCGACGGCCCCTTCGCCGAGACCCGCGAGCTGGTCGCCGGCTACTGGATCTGGGAAGTGGAATCCCTGGAGAAGGCCATCGAGTGGGTCAAGCGTTGCCCCAACCCGATGACCGGGGACTCGGACATCGAGATCCGCCAGATCTTCACCGCCGAGGACTTCGGCGCCGAATTCACGCCCGAGCTGCGTGAGCAGGAAGAACGCCAGCGCGCCCAGATGGCCACCGGCAAGCCGCAGTAGGGAGACGACCATGCGAATCAACGCCTACCTGATCTTCGCCGGCAACTGCCGCGAGGCCTTCGAGTTCTACCACCAGACCCTGGGCGGCGAGCTGCAGGTGATGAGTTTCGGCGAATCCCCGGCGGCCGAGCACGTGCCCGCGCAGTTCCATGACCGCGCCATCCACGCCTGCCTTTGCCTCGGCGACCAGTCGCTGATGGCCTCGGACACCACGCCGGAACACCCCTACGACGGCATCCGCGGTTGCTCGGTGTCGCTCAACGTCGATTCCATCGAGGAAGCCGAGCGCGTGTTCGCCGCGCTCTCGGCCGGTGGCAAGGTGCAGATGCCGCTGGAGGCGACCTTCTGGGCCGCCCGCTTCGGCATGTTCGAAGACCGCTTCGGCGTGCCGTGGATGGTCAACTGCGAGAAGGACCGGTAAGGCGCGCCACGGGGCGGGGCCGGGCACCGGCTCCGCCCCGTGGGGCTACTCGTCTTCGCCGGACTCGAGCAATTCCTTCGGCACTTCGCTGCGCAGCATCAGCTGGCATTGCTGACTGTCGGGGTCGAAGACGATCACCGCCTGCTTCTTTTCCAGGGCATGGCGGACGCGGGCGACGCGGGTTTCCAACGGGGTCTCGTCGCCGTTGTCGGTGCCGTCGCGGGTGACGAAGTCCTCGATCAGGCGGGTCAGGGTGTCGGCTTCGAGCAGGTGGTGGGGAATCAGCATGATGGACCTCGGGGGCAGGCGGCGATCCTAGCGCGATGACCGCCGCGACGCCATGCGCGGGCGTCGCCTCAGGCCGAGTGCTCCTGGCCGTGGCGCACCAGCAGGCGGTCGAGGGTGGCGAAGAGCAGGGCGCTGTCCAGCGGCTTGCCGAGGAAGTCGTCCATGCCGGCCTCGGCGCCGGCGTCGCGGTGTTCGTCGAGGATGTGCGCGGTCAGCGCGACGATGGGCACCGCCGGCAGCTGGCGGCTGCGCTCGAACTGGCGGATGCGCCTGGTCGCCTCGAAGCCGTCCATTTCCGGCATCTCGCAATCCATCAGGATCAGCTGCACGCCCGCCGGGTCGCGCTCGTATTCGTTCACCGCCGCCACGCCGTTGGCCACGGTGCGCACGCGGTAGCCGCGCTTGCGCAGGAAGCCCTGCACCACCAGCTGGTTCACCGGGTTGTCCTCGGCGACCAGGATGCAGGGCGCCGAACCCGCGTCGCTGAAGGCCTCGCTGAGGATCGGGCGCGGCTCCTGGCGGCGCTCCTGGTAGAGGTCGCCGAGGGCTTCGCGCAGGGGCACTACGGCCAGCGGCTGGGCCATGGCGATCAGGCGCAGGCCGTTGCTCTGGGGCAGGTTCTGGCACTGCTCGGGCGGGCACAGCAGGAGGATGCGCTGCCCCGGTTCCAGGCGCGGGCGCAGGGAGTCGAGCCAGTGCGCGGCGCTGCCCGGCCAGGGCGCCACCAGCACCAGCAGCGGCGGCACGGCGAAATCGTCGAGGTATTCGTGCAGGCGCTCGGGGGTCTGGCAGCGCTCGGTGCGCATGCCCCAGCGGCCCAGCAGGCGGCTCAGGGCGTCGAGGCCGAGGCCGTCGAGGGAGGTGAGCAGGGCGGTCTTGCCCTTGAGCAGGCGCAGCAGTTCGTCGTCTTCCTCGGTGCCTTCCTGCAGGGGCATGTCGAAGGCGAAGCGGGTGCCCTGGCCCGGGGTGCTCTGCACCTCGATGCGCCCGCCCATCATTTCCACCAGCTCCTTGCTGATGGCCAGGCCCAGGCCGCTGCCGCCGTAGCGGCGGGTGGTGCTGGAGTCGCCCTGAGCGAAGGAGTCGAACAGCTGGGACAGCGCCTCGTTGCGGATGCCGATGCCGCTGTCGCTGATGGCGAAGATCAGGTGCGGCTCGCCCAGGGAGTTGGAGCGGCGGCAGACGTTCAGCGCCACATGGCCCTCGGCGGTGAACTTGAGGGCGTTGCTCAAGAGGTTCATCAGCACCTGCTTGAGGCGCGTGGGGTCCCCCTTGATGCGCCGCGGCACGCCGCTCTCCAGGCTGATGTAGAGGCGCAGGCGCTTGTCCAGGGCCTGGGCGGTGAACAGGCTGAGGGTATCGGAGAGCAGTTGCTCCAGGTCGAACTCGATGTGTTCCAGGGTCAGCTTGCCGGACTCGATGCGGGCGTAGTCGAGGATGTCGTTGATCACCGCCATCAGGGCGCTGCCGGAGCTGGAGATGGTGTCGACGTAGAAGCGCTGGCTGCGGTCCAGCGGGGTTTCCTTGAGCAGTTGCAGCATGCCCAGCACACCGTTGAGCGGGGTGCGGATCTCGTGGCTCATCTTGGCCAGGAAGCGGCTCTTGGCGCGGCTCTCGACGTGCGCCTGCTCGGCGGCCTGGCGCGAGCGGAAGCCTTCTTCCTTGAGAGTGTTGATGCGGTCGGCGAGGCCGATGGAGAGGGTGATCAGCTCGATGGTCACGCCGATCTTCACCACCGTGGCGCCGAAGATGCCCAGCACCTCCACGCCCAGCGAGCCGGTGGTGGCCTGGATGAAGGCGAACAGCAGGATGCCCCAGGCCAGGGTGTAGTAGGAGCCGTAGCGCACGCCCCGGCGCCAGACGTAGATGCCGGCCAGGAGCAGCAGCAGCGAGACGGCCGAGACGGTGAGGCTGGCGAGGATGTTCCAGGCCTGCAGGCCGATCGCCGGCGCCGAGACGAACACCGCCAGGGTCGCCAGCATCGCCACCCGCAGCGCCGTGTCCAGGCGCGGGAAGTACTGCTTGGCGTGGAGGAAGTGGCGGCTGAACTGCACGGCGGTGAGGCAGTGCAGGTACATGAGGATGTAGATGCTCACCGACTGGAAGGCCACGTGCTCGGGCAGCAGCTTGAACAGCATGCCGTCGAAGCAGGCGGCCAGCAGGCCGACGTTGAGGTTGTAGGCCAGGTACCAGAGGTAGGCCGACTCGCGCAGCGAGATGTAGAGGAACAGGTTGTAGAAGAACATGGCGAACAGCACGCCGTAGAAGGCGCCGTTGAACCCCATGAGGTTTTCCTGCGCCGCCGCGCTGGCGCCGTAGGTGCTGAAGAACAGCGGCACGAAGATGGTGCTGGTGCTTTCCACCCGCAGCAGCAGGGTGTTGGTGCCGGGCTGCAGGTCGAGGGGGAACCAGAAGTTGCGCACCTGCACCGGGCGCTGGGCGAAGGCGAAGCTGTCGCCGCTCTCCTGCTCCTGCAGGTGCCCGTCGGGCTCGAAGAGGAAGACCTTGATGTGGTCGAGCAGCGGGTAGTTGGCTTCCAGGTAGCCCGACAGCGGGTGCTGGCGGCTGTTGACCAGGCGCACCTTGAACCACCAGACCGAGCTGTTCTTGCCCATGTTGGCGTGTTCGCCGTGCACCGGGGTGAAGGCTTCGTCCGGCAACTGGCGCAGGTCGGCGAGCTGCAGCTTGCCCTCGGGGTCTTCCAGGTAGCCCATGAAGGGGCTCAGCGACAGGCGCAGGTCCTCGCGGTCGAGGGGGGCGCTTTGCAGCGCCCAGACCTGGCCGGTGAGGCAGAACAGCAAGAGCGCCAGACAGAGGCGAGGCATCCTTTCACCCCATTGTTTTTATCACCCGTGGCCTGGCACTTTGCCTTTATGTGAGGTGGCCTTCAAGCGTCGCTTTCGCCCTTGCCGACGAGACTTCCGACAGTCGGTACGCGGGTGTCGTTTTCCATCTGCGCGGTGTGTTCCAGCTGATGGCTGAACGGCTCCAGGGAGTTCTGCGCGGCGTCGGCGTCGCTGGCGAACACCGGCGGGCTCATCATGTAGGCGCCCAGCAGGCGGGTCATGGCTTCCAGGCTGTCGATGTGGGTGCGCTCGTAGCCGTGGGTGGCGTCGCAGCCGAAGGCGAGGAGGGCGGCGCGGGTGTCGTGCCCGGCGGCGATCGCCGACTGGGCATCGCTGTGGTAGTAGCGGAACAGGTCGCGACGGACGGGTATGACGTTCTTCTCGGCGAGCTTCAGCAGGTGCCGCGAGAGGTGGTAGTCGTAGGGGCCGGCGGAGTCCTGCAGGGCGACGCTGACGGCGTGCTCGCTGGACTGCTGGCCGGGGGCGACCGGGGCGATGTCGATGCCGACGAATTCGCTGACGTCCCACGGCAGCGCCCCGGCGGAACCGGAGCCGATCTCCTCGGTGATGGTGAACAGCGGGTGGCAGTCGATGGGCGGCACCAGCTTGGCCTCGGTGATGCCCTTGAGCGCGGTGAGCAGCGCGGCGACGCCGGCCTTGTCGTCGAGGTGGCGGGCGCTGATGTGGCCGCTCTCGGTGAACTCGGGCAGCGGGTCGAAGGCGACGAAGTCGCCGATGCACACGCCGAGGGACTCGCAGTCGGCGCGGGTCGAGCTGTAGGCGTCCAGGCGCAGTTCGATGTGGTCCCAGCTGATCGGCATGCTGTCCACTTCGGTATTGAAGGCGTGGCCGGAGGCGAGCAGCGGCAGCACGCTGCCGCGGATCACCCCGGTGTCGGTGAACACGCTGACGCGGCTGCCTTCGGCGAAGCGGCTGGACCAGCAGCCCACCGGGGCCAGGGCCAGGCGGCCGTTGTCCTTGATCTGGCGGACGATGCCGCCAATGGTGTCCAGGTGCGCCGCCACCGCGCGGTCGGGGCTCTTCTGCCGGCCCAGCAGGGTGGCGCGGATGGTGCCGCGACGGGTCAGCTCGAAGGGGATGCCCATCTCCTCCAGGCGCTCGGCGACGTAGCGCACGATGGTGTCGGTGAAGCCGGTGGGGCTGGGGATGGCGAGCATCTCCAGGAGCACCTGGCGCAGGTAGTTCATGTCCGGTTCGGGAAGTTTTCTGGCAGTCATGGCGTCTCCTTGGCGAGAAACCGGGCCCGTGGGCCCGGGGCTCAGGACAGCGGCTGGCTGAGGGGGAACAGCAGGTCGATGAAGCGCTCGGCGGTGGGCTGCGGCTGGTGGTTGGCCAGGCCGACCCGCTCGTTGGCTTCGATGAACACGTAGTCGGGCTGGTCGGCGGCGGGCACCAGCAGGTCCAGCCCCACCACCGGGATGCCCAGCGCGCGGGCGGCGCGCACGGCCGCCTCGCCCAGGCTCGGGTGGAGGATGCCGGTGACGTCCTCCAGGGTGCCGCCGGTGTGCAGGTTGGCGGTGCGGCGCACGGCGAGGTGGGTGCCCTCGGGCAGCACGTCGTCGTAGCCGTAGCCGGCGTCCCTGAGGGTGCGTTCGGTCTCGTCGTCGAGGGGGATGCGGCTTTCGCCACCGGTGGCGGCCTGGCGCCTGCGGCTCTGCGCCTCGATCAGCGAGCGGATGCTGCGCTGGCCGTCGCCGACGATCTCCGCCGGGCGGCGGATCGCCGCCGCGACCACTTCGTAGCCGATCACCACGATGCGCAGGTCGTGGCCCTGGTGGAAGCTCTCCAGCAGCACGCGGCTGTCGAAGCGCCGGGCGTTGTCGATGGCCGCTTCCACCTCGGCGGCGCTGCGCAGGTTCACCGCCACGCCATTGCCCTGCTCGCCGTCCACCGGCTTGACCACCAGGGCGCCATGTTCGGCGAGGAAGGCGGCGTTCTCCTCCGGCGTGCCGGCCAGGCGCTGTGCCGGCAGGCTGAGGCCGGCGCGGGCCAGGGTGCTGTGGGTGAGGGTCTTGTCCTGGCACAGGGTCATGCTGACGGCGCTGGTCATGTCCGACAGCGATTCGCGGCAGCGCACGCTGCGCCCGCCCTGGCTGAGGCTGAAGAGCCCCGCGCGGGCGTCGTCGACGCGCACCTCGATGCCGCGGCGGTGGGCCTCGTCGACGATGATGCGCGCGTAGGGGTTGAGGTCCTCTTCTGGGCCGGGGCCGAGGAACAGGGGCTGGTTGATGCCGTTCTTGCGCTTGATGGCGAAGGTCGGCAGGTCGCGGAAGCCGAGCTTGGAGTACAGCGCCTTGGCCTGGCGGTTGTCGTGCAGCACCGAGAGGTCGAGGTAGGCGAGGCCACGGCTCATGAAGTGCTCGATCAGGTGGCGCACCAGTGCCTCGCCGACGCCGGGGCGGTTGCATTGCGGGTCCACCGCCAGGCACCAGAGGCTGGAGCCGCCTTCCGGGTCGTGGAAGGCCTTGCGGTGGTTTAGGCCCATCACGCTGCCGACCACCTGGTTGCTGGCCGAGTCCTCGGCCAGCCAGTACACCGGGCCGCCCTGGTGGCGCGGGGTGATCGCATCCTGGTCCACCGGCAGCATGCCGCGGCTGCGGTACAGCTGGCTGATGGCCTGCCAGTCCTCCTCGCTGTGGGCGCGACGGATGCGAAAGCCCCTGAAGGCCCGACGCGCCGGGCGGTAGTCGGTGAACCATAAGCGCAGGGTGTCGGAGGGGTCGAGGAACAATTGCTGAGGGGCCTGGGCCAGCACCTGCTGGGGCGCGGCCACGTAGAGGGCGATGTCGCGTTCGCCGGGGCTTTCGGCCAGCAGCTCGCGGGCCAGGCTCGCCGGGTCCGGGTAGGTGTGGCCCAGCAGCAGGCGGCCCCAGCCGCAATGCAGCACCTGGACCTGCTCGGCCTGTTCGTCCTTGTGCTCTTCCGCCAGGCGTGCCTGCAGGCGCTCGTAGGAGGGCGCCTGGCCGCGCAGCAGACGCTGGCTCTGCACGTACTGCTGGCTGGTAAAGAATTTCATCGCGAATCTCTCCTTAGAGTCCCTGCTCGTTGAGCCAGAGGTTGAGCGCCGCCATCTGCCACAGCTTGGAGCCGCGCAGCGGGGTCAGGTCTTCGCCGGGGTTGGCCAGCAGGCGTTCGAGGGTGGCGGTGTTGAACAGGCCGCGATCCTGGCTCGGGTCCAGCAGCAGTTCGCGCACCCAGTCGCGGGTCTTGCCCTGCAGGTGCTTGAGGCCGGGCACGGGGAAGTAGCCCTTGGGCCGGTCGATCACCTCGTGGGGGATGACCTGGCGGGCGACTTCCTTGAGCACCTGCTTGCCGCCATCGCCCAGCTTGAAGCGCGAGGGGATGCGCGCGGAAAGCTCGACCACGCGGTAGTCGAGGAAGGGCACCCGCGCTTCCAGGCCCCAGGCCATGGTCATGTTGTCGACGCGTTTGACCGGGTCGTCCACCAGCATGATGGTGCTGTCCAGGCGCAGGGCCTTGTCGACCGGGTCCTCGGCGCCGGGGCGGGCGAAGTGTTCGCGGACGAAGTCGCCGGCCACGTCCCCGGTGAGCCAGCCCGGCTGCACGGTGTCGCGGTAGTCGGCGTGGCTGCGGTCGAAGAACGCCGCGCGGTAGGTGGCGAAGGGGTCGGTGGTGTCGGCCAGCGGCGGGTACCAGTGGTAGCCGCCGAACAGCTCGTCGGCGCCCTGGCCGCTCTGCACCACCTTGCAGTGTTTCGAGACCTCGCGGGAGAGCAGGTAGAAGGCGATGCAGTCGTGGCTGACCATCGGCTCGCTCATGGCGCGGAAGGCCGCCGGCAGCTGCTCGATGATCTCGTGCTCGCCGACCCGCAGCTGGTGATGGCGGGTGCCATAGCGGCGGGCGATGAGGTCGGAGTATTCGAATTCGTCGCCGCGTTCGCCGCCGGCATCCTGGAAACCGATGGAGAAGGTCAGCAGGTCCTCGACGCCGGCTTCGGCCAGCAGGCCCACCAGCAGGCTGGAGTCGACACCGCCGGAGAGCAGCACGCCCACCTCGCGGGCCGCGCGCTGGCGCACGGATACGGCGTCACGCAGGCTGCCCAGCAGCAGGTCGCGCCAGTCGGCCAGCTGCAGCCCGGCTTCCTCGGCGCCGTGGCCGTAGTCGAGGGTCCACCAGGTGCCCTGGTCGGTATTGCCCTCGGCGTCGATCATCATCCAGCTGGCCGGCGGCAGCTTCTCGATGCCCTTGACCAGGGTGCGCGGGGCCGGCACCACGGCGTGGAAGCTGAGGTAGTGGTTGAGCGCCTCGGCGTCCAGGGTGCCGTCGATGTCGCCGCCCTTGAGCAGCGCCGGCAGGCTGGAGGCGAAGCGCAGGCGGCTGGCGGTACGCGACAGGTACAGCGGCTTGATGCCGAGGCGGTCGCGGGCCAGGAACAGGCGCTGGCTGCCCGGCTCCCAGATGCCCAGGGCGAACATGCCGTTGAGCTTGGGCAGCATGTCCTTGCCCCAGGCGTGCCAGGCCTTGGCCAGCACCTCGGTGTCGCCGCCGGAGCGGAAGCGATAACCGAGGGCCTGCAGCTCTTCACGCAGCTCGGGGAAGTTGTAGATGGCGCCGTTGAAGCTCATCGCCAGGCCCAGGTCGGGTTCGACCATCGGCTGCGCCGAGCCGTCGGACAGGTCCATGATCTTCAGCCTGCGGTGGCCCAGGGCGACGGGGCCCTGGCTGTGGAAACCCCAGGCGTCGGGGCCGCGAGGGGCGAGGTGATGGGTTATGCGTTCGACCGCTGCCAGGTCGGCGGGTCGCTTGTCGAAACGTAACTCTCCAGAAATGCCGCACATAGTTCCTTACCGGTTCTGCCGTTGGGGATACCACCCGCTTTATGCGGGCAGTAAGAGTCCGACCGGTAACTTTGCCGTTGGTTTAGATCAAATAGTTATTAGGGGAAGGGGCGCTTTCCGGCCGTGGGGCGCGCTTCAGGGGCGGCCGCAGGCGCGGTTGGCGGGCACGGCGATGTCCATCATGCGCGGGTTGGGCAGGCGCAGGCTGGCCATCAGCGCCGCATAGGCCTCGGCGTCCGCCACCTGCAGGCGCGGGTTGTGGGCACGTTCCTCGGCGATGCTCGAACGCGTCCAGCCGCGGTAGTCGTGGCCGGGGCACACCTCGGTGTCGCCGGCCAGCGCCAGCAGGCGCTGCAGGCTGGCCCACTGGGCGCGTGCGTCGCCGTTCTGGAAGTCGGTACGCCCGGTGCCGCGGATCAGCAGCGTATCGCCGGTGAACACCCGCGCCGGAGTGCCGTCGGCGGGGCTGGCGGGCAGCAGGAAGCAGTAGGAGTCCGCGGTGTGCCCGGGGGTGTACCAGGCGATCAGCTCGCGTGCGCCGAAGCGCAGGCGCGTGCCGTCGGCGAAGGTGAAGCTGGCGCAGGTGCTGCCGCTTTCGGCGCCGAATCCGCTCTGGCAGCCGGTGGCCTCGCGCAGGTCGCCCAGGGCGGTGATGTGGTCGGCATGGGTGTGGGTATCGAGCGCCAGCAGCAGGCGCAGCCCGAGTTCGTCGAGCAGGTGCAGGTAGGCGTCGAGCTGTTCCTTCACCGGGTCGATCAGCACCGCCTCGCCGGCGTCGGCGAGCAGGTAGGTGTAGGTGGAGCTTTCGGCATCGAAGAGTTGGCGCAGCAGCATGGTGCAATCTCCTCAGAACAGTTTCTGCAGGGCCACCGACAGGCTGGTGATCACCAGCAGCACCGCGAACAGGCGTTGCAGTGCCGGTCCGCCCAGGCGGTACGCCAGGCGGTTGCCGACCAGCATGCCGAGCGCGCCGCCGACTGCCAGGGCACCGAGCAGCAGCGCCGGGGGCTGGGCCTGCCCCAGGTAGAGCAGGAAGCCACCGCCGGACACCACCACGACCACCGCCATGGACGTAGCGGTGGCGGCCAGTACCGAGAGCGGCGTGAACCAGAGTAGCGCCGGAACCACCAGGAAGCCGCCGCCGACGCCCATCAACCCCGACAACACGCCCACGCCCAGACCGATGGCCAGCAACGGCAGGTAACGCAAGGGGCCCGTGCCGGCGCGCGGCCGCTGGGCACCGTGCCACAGGCGCCAGGCGGACCACAGCACCAGCAGGCAGAAGCCGGTGATCAGCAGGCCCTCCGGCACCCAGTGCCCGAGCCCCTGGCCCAGTGCGTTGCCGGGCAGGCCGGTGGCGGCGAGCAGCAGCACCGGGGGCCAGGCCACCAGGCCCTGGCGCAGGCGCAGCACGGTGCCGACCAGGGCGGTGAGGGCCACCGCGCCGAGGCTCACGCCGACCGCGTCGCGCAGCGGCAGGTGCAGGCTGAGCAGCAAGGGCAGGGCCACCAGCGAGCCGCCTGCGCCGGTCAACCCGAGCAGCAGGCCGAGCAAGGTGCCGATGGCGAGGGCTTCGAGAAGCATCAGCGGTTCCAGGGCATGCGGGCGAGCACCAGGGCCAGGCCGCAGGTCCCGCTCAGCCCGGCGAAGGTGAGGCCGGCGCCGACGAAGCCGCTCAGCAGGTACCAGCCGGGATGCAGCCAGGTGCCGAGGACGACACCCAGCAGCACCAGGCTGCCGGCGCTGATCTGCACCTGGCGCTGCAACTCCAGGCCGCCGCCGCTGCCTTCGCGGGGCATGCCGCAGGCCAGGCAGGCATCGGTGCCGCCCTCGATCACCTGCACGCCCGGCAGCAGGGCGCTCAGGCGCTCGGCCGCCTGGCGCGCACGCTGGCCCTTCTGGCAGATCAGGTAGAGCTCGTCGCCGCTGCCGAGGCCTTCGCCGCGCAGGCGCTCGGCCAGGCGGGCGGGGTCCAGGTTGCCCAGCGGTTCGTTGCGGGCACCGGCGATGTGCCCGGCGCGGTATTCCGCCGGGCTGCGCACGTCGACGAGGAAGCGGGCGCCTCCCCGCTGGTGCAGTTCGGCGAAGCGCGGAGCGTCGATCAGGCGGATGGCGTCGGTCATGTCGGGTACTCCCCAGGAGTATGGGTCAGGTGTACTTGGTGAAGATCGCGCGCACGCGCGCCAGGGTCTCCGCAGCATCGCGCTCCGGGTCGAGCACGGTTTCCTCGACCAGGCAGGCGAGCATCTCCTGGTAGGCCTTGTCGAGTGCCTTGCGGGCGGCCGAGAACTGCTGCGCGATGGCCTCGCAGGGCTCGCCGCGACGGATCATCGCCTGGATGCCGCGCACCTGCCCCTCGACCCGGGCCAGGCGCTTGAGCATGGCGTCCTGGCGTTCCGGCGTGGGGCCGCTCATGGCGCCACCGCTCGTGCCGGGCGCGGATGGAGGGTGATGGGCATGGTGGGTACTCCCCTGGGTTTTATACCGGGGGGAGTATAGGAGCGGCTCGCCGGGTTGTCAGCTGCGGCGCGTTGCCGCCTGGCGGATCGGCAGGCGGCTAGCGCCCGCGCACCAGGCGGCGCAGGGGGAAGCGGTTGGGGTGGCAGGCTTCGGCGACGTCGCGGGGCACGGGCAGCGGCTCGCCCTCCAGCCAGGCGGCCAGCAGCTCGCCGGCCAGCGGCGCGGTGATCAGCCCGCGCGAGCCATGGCCGCTGTTGACGTAGAGGCCATCGAGCCAGGGCGCGGGCACGTCCGGCACCTGGCGCGCGTCGCGGCCGAGCACCGCATAGGCCTCGGCGAAGGCATCGGCATCGCACAGCGGGCCCACTAGCGGCAGGTAGTCGGGTGTGGTGCAGCGGAAGGCGGCGCGGCCTTCGAGCACGGCGGGGTCGAGCCGGTCGGCCTGCAGGCGCTCGGCCAGGTCGGGGGAAATCTCCCGCAGCAGGTCGAGGTTGCCGGCATGTTCGGCGATGGTGGGGGCCAGGTCCTGGCTGTGGAAGTCGAAACTGGCGCCCAGGGTGTGCTCGTCGTTGCGCACCGGCGCCACGTAGCCTTCGGCGCAGACCACGGTCGCCAGGGCGCGGCTGCCCTCGGTCGCCGGCAGGCGGGTGATCTGCCCACGGATGCGCTTGAGCTGCATCCCGGCGGCCTGGGGAAAGCGCAGGATCTCGGCGGCGCCGGCGAGCACCGCGACCGGCGCCTCGGCGATCACCCGCTCGCCATCCAGGGCCTGCCATCGGCCGTTTTCGCGGCGCAATTGCAGGGCCTCACTGTGGGGCAGCAGGCGGATGCCGGGCCGGGCGGCCAGCCAGCGGCACAGGGCCGGTGGGTGCACCCAGCCGGCCTCGGGGTAGAACAGCCCGCCGGCGGGCAGGGGAATGCCGGCGACGGCTTCGGCCTGCTCGCGGTCGAGGTGGCGCAGCAGGCTGGCGGGGAAGGCTTCGGCGAGGCGCAGCTGGCGCTCGGCTTCCTTGGCTTCGAAGGCCAGTTGCAGGACGCCGCAGCCTTGCCAGTCCTGGTCCGGCTGCAGGTGCTGGAGCAGGCGGCGGGTGTGGCCGAAGCCGCTGACGATCAGCCGCGACAGTGCGGTGCCGTGGGCGGAGAGCTTGAGGTACAGCACCCCCTGGGGATTGCCCGAGGCCTCTTCGGCGACGCCGGCATGGCGCTCCAGCACGGTCACCTGCCAGCCCCGTGCGGCGAGGCTGGCGGCACTGGCGCAGCCGGCGAGGCCGGCGCCTATCACCAGGGCCTGGCGCTCGCCGGCATGCGCGGCGGGCCGCGCGAACCAGGGCTTGGCGGCGGGCGCGGGCTCGCCCAGGAAGTGCCCCCGGCTCATGTGCCACTTGTTGCCGAAGCCTGGGGCGCGGCGGATCTGGAAGCCCGCCTCCTTGAGCGCGCGACGCACGAACCCGGCGCTGGTGAAGGTGGCCAGGGTGGCGCCCGGCGCGCTGAGCCGTGCCAGTTGGGCGAAGAGTTCGGGGGACCACATCTGCGGGTTCTTCGCCGGGGCGAAGCCGTCGAGGAACCAGGCGTCGATGCGCGCGTCCAGTTCGGGCAGGCACGCCAGCGCATCGCCCACCAGCAGCGTCAGCGTCACCCGGCCGTTGGCGAACAGCAGGCGCTGGAAGCCGGGGTTGATGGCGCGGTACTGGTCCAGCAGTGCGTCGGCGAACGGTGCCAGCTGCGGCCACAGCGCCAGGGCGCGGGCCAGGTCGTCGCGGGCCAGGGGGAATTTCTCGACGCTGACGAAGTGCAGCCGCGCATCGGCCGGCGCGTGCGCCTCGAAGAGTTGCCAGGTGCAGAGGAAATTGAGCCCGGTGCCGAAGCCCGTCTCGCCCACCACCAGGCGCCCGCCGGCACCGAGCTCGGCGAAGCGGCGCGGCAGGTCGTTGCCGTCGAGGAACACGTGGCGGGTCTCGTCGATGCCCGAGGTGGGGGAGAAATAGACGTCGTCGAACTCGCGCGACAGCGGCTGGCCCTGCTCATCCCAGTCGAGCAGTGCGTGATGGAAATCGGACATGGAGGACCCCGGCGGAACGAAGCGCGAATAGTAGCCGATCGCGGTGCCGCGGCGCGTGCGACAGGGGGACGCTCGGGGCGGCGGGCGAGGAGCTGGAGGCTTCGCGAGCAGTGCCCGATCCTCAGGGGCCGTTGTGGGTGCCGGCGTGGGAGTGCCTCGCGACTCTGTCGAATCTTTCACCCCGCAGCGCTGCGTCTTCCGCTATTTTTTCTCCACCAACCAGGGAGAGTCGCATGTTCGAATCTGCGGAAATCGGTCATTCCATCGACAAGGAAACCTACGACAAGGCCGTGCTGGAATTGCGCGAGGCGCTGCTGGAGGCGCAGTTCGAGCTGAAGCAGCAGGCGCGTTTCCCGGTGATCATCCTGATCAACGGCATCGAGGGGGCCGGCAAGGGCGAGACGGTGAAGCTGCTCAACGAGTGGATGGACCCGCGCCTGATCCATGTCGAGAGCTTCCTCATGCCCACCGACGAGGAGCTGTCGCGCCCGCCCCAGTGGCGCTTCTGGCGCAAGCTGCCGGCCAAGGGGCAGACCGGCATCTTCTTCGGCAACTGGTACAGCCAGATGCTCCACGCGCGGGTCGAGGGCGACATCAAGGACGGGCGTTTCGACCAGGCCATCGAGTCCGCCGAGCGTTTCGAGCGCATGCTCTGCGACGAGGGCGCGCTGATCTTCAAGTTCTGGTTCCACCTGTCCAAGAAGCAGCTCAAGCAGCGCCTCAAGGACCTGGAGAAGGACCCGCAGCGCAGCTGGAAGCTCAACCCGCTGGACTGGAAGCAGAGCGAGACCTACGACCGCTTCGTGCGCTTCGGCGAGCGCATGCTGCGCCGCACCAGCCGCGACTACGCGCCCTGGTACGTGGTCGAGGGCATCGATGAGAACTACCGCAGCCTCAGCGTCGGCCGCATCATCCTCGAAGGCCTGCAGGCCGCGCTCAAGCGCAAGGATCGCCCGGTGCCGCAGCCCCACGCGGCGCCGCTGGTCTCCAGCCTGGACCACCGCAGCCTGCTCGACAGCCTCGACCTGAGCCTGAAGCTCGGCAAGGACGACTACAAGGAACAGCTGGCCACCGAGCAGGCGCGCCTGGCCGGGCTGATGCGCGACAAGCGCTTTCGCGAGCACGCGCTGATGGCGGTGTTCGAGGGCAACGACGCCGCCGGCAAGGGCGGGGCCATCCGCCGCGTCACCGGCGCCCTCGACCCGCGCCAGTACCGCACCGTGCCCATCGCCGCGCCCACCGAGGAGGAGCGCGCCCAGCCCTACCTGTGGCGCTTCTGGCGGCACGTGCCGCCGCGCCGGCAGTTCACCATCTTCGACCGCTCCTGGTACGGCCGCGTGCTGGTGGAGCGGGTCGAGGGCTTCTGCTCCGAGGCCGACTGGTTGCGTGCCTACAGCGAGATCAACGACTTCGAGGAACAGCTGCACGACCACGGCATAGTCCTGGTGAAGTTCTGGCTGTCGATCGACAAGGACGAGCAGATGGCGCGCTTCAAGGAGCGCGAGGAAACCTCCTTCAAGCGCTACAAGATCACCGAGGAGGACTGGCGCAACCGCGACAAGTGGGACCTCTACGTGGACGCGGTGGGCGACATGGTCGACCGCACCAGCACCGAGCTGGCGCCCTGGACCCTGGTGGAGGCCAACGACAAGCGTTACGCCCGGGTGAAGGTGCTGCGCACCATCAACGAGGCGCTGGAGCAGGCGTTCAGGAAGGGCTGAACCGGTGGGCGATGGCCGCGCATACGCAGGATGAATGATCGTCGCCCACGGACATTGGGTGGATTTATCCTCGCCCTCATCGTCAATGGACACCCGTCCTCAAACCGACAAGAAAGAGGTGCGTCATGCGTGAAGTGGTGATAGTCGACAGCGTTCGGACCGGCCTGGCCAAGTCCTTCCGTGGCAAGTTCAACATGACCCGGCCGGACGACATGGCCGCCCACTGCGTGAACGCCCTCCTTGCGCGCAACGACCTGGACCCGGCGCTGGTGGACGACTGCGTCGTCGGCGCCGGCTCCAACGAAGGCGCCCAGGGCCACAACATCGGCCGCAACGTGGCCGTGCTGTCCGGCCTGGGCATCGGCGTCGCCGGCATGACCCTGAACCGCTACTGCTCCTCGGGCCTCCAGGCCATCGCCATCGCCGCCAACCAGATCGCCTCCGGTTGCAGCGACGTGATGGTCGCCGGCGGCGTCGAGTCCATCACCCTGACGCTGAAAAGCATCAACCAGGACAACTTCGTCAACCCGCGCCTGAAGCTGGAACACCCCGGCATCTACTACCCGATGGGGCAGACCGCCGAGATCGTCGCGCGCCGCTACAACGTCAGCCGCGAGGCGCAGGACCTGTACGCCCTGCAGAGCCAGCAGCGCACCGCCCGCGCCCAGGCCGCCGGCCTGTTCGACGACGAGATCGTGCCGATGAACGTGAAGTACGGGGTCGAGGACAAGGCCACCGGCGAGAAGAAGATCCTCGAGGGCGTGGTCGACCGCGACGACTGCAACCGCGCCGACACCACCCTGGAAGGCCTGGCTTCGCTGAAGCCGGTGTTCTCCGAGGACGGTTCGGTCACCGCCGGCAACTCCTCGCAGCTGTCCGACGGCGCCTCCATGACCCTGCTGATGAGCCTGGACAAGGCCATCGAGCTGGGCCTCAAGCCCCGCGCCTTCTTCCGTGGCTTCACCGTGGCCGGCTGCGAGCCGGACGAGATGGGCATCGGCCCGGTGTACTCGGTGCCCAAGCTGCTCAAGGCACGCGGCCTGTCGGTGGACGACATCGACCTGTGGGAACTGAACGAAGCCTTCGCCTCGCAGTGCCTGTATGCCCGCGACCACCTGGGTATCGACAACGAGAAGTACAACGTCAACGGCGGCTCGATCTCCATCGGCCACCCCTTCGGCATGACCGGTTCGCGCCAGGTCGGCCACCTGGTGCGCGAGCTGCAGCGCCAGGGCAAGCGCTATGGCATCGTCACCATGTGCGTGGGCGGCGGCATGGGCGCCACCGGGCTGTTCGAAGCGGTGCGCTGATCCGCAACCGCACGACGCTGGAATGGAAAACCCGCAACGGCCTGGCCGCTGCGGGTTTTCTTTTGCGCGCTGCGCACCCTGGGCGGGGGCGTGCTCCTCGTGGAATGGGGGCGCTGCGCGAAACCCATCGATGTGGCGCCGCGGGCAGCCTCGCCTGGTGGAGGTAAAAAGCGACCTCCACCCTACGCAGCGGTCATGCCCTCGCGCTGGCGCGGCGTTTTTGGGTAGGGGCGACTTCAGTCGCCAAGCAGCGCGCAGCGCTGCCCCGTGGGAGCGAATTCAATCGCGATGAGCCGGGGCGAAGGCGTGCTTTTCGTGGGAGGGAGGGGAGCTGCGCGAAACCCATCGATGCGGCGCCGCGCTCAACCTCGTGTGGTGGATGTGAAAAGCGACCTCCACCCTACGCAGCGGTCATTGTCCCAGCGCTGGAGCGGCATTTCCTGTAGGGGCGACTTCAGTCGCCAAGCGGCACGCAGGGCTGGCCCGTGGGAGCGAATTCATTCGCGATGAGCTGGGGTCGTAGGATGGGTAGAGCTGCGCGAAACCCATCGATGCGGTGTCATGGGAAGCCTCGCCTGGTGGAGGTGAAGGACGACCTCCACCCTGCGCAGCGGTCGTGCTCGCGGTGCTCAGAGGCGGCTGGCGATGATGTCGTCGGCCTGCATCATGCGGCGGATGTAGAAGGCGATCTCGCGCTCGGCGTCGGCGCGGGTGAAGTAGGGGCCTTCCAGGGTGCCTTCGCGGGTGGCGAAGAAGTACTGCCCATTCACCGCGCTGACGCGGTCGCTGCGGTAATGGGTGCCGGCTGCGGCGTCCACGGTGCGTTGCCCGAACATGCTGATTACTCCGGGGTGAATGGGTCGGATGATGTTTGAGTCTAATCCGCGTCCCGGTGCCTGCTCGATCAGGCGATGGACGGTACGAATCGACACCTGATCGCAACCGTTCGCGGAATTTCCATAAAAATGGCGCTGGAAAGCTGACGCGTGGCGCCGCTCCGACCGGTACAGTTGAGCGCCGCTCGCGCCGGCAATTGTCGCTGTGTGCGTCGCTGGGCAGGTTCTAGAATGAGCGGCCCGCCGCCTTGCCGGCCGGGTTACTTCCGCTTCGAGGTCTTCATGCACATTTCTTCCGGCCGTTGGCTCTACGGCCTGTTCCTCGCCCTGGTCACCGCCGTGCTCTGGGGCATCCTGCCGATCAAGCTCAAGGAAGTGCTGAAGGTGATGGACCCGGTGACCGTCACCTGGTTTCGCCTGCTGGTTTCCGGCTCGCTGCTGTTCGTCTGGCTCGCCGCGACCCGCCGGCTGCCGCGCTTCAAGCCGCTGGGGCGCAAGGGGGGTGGGTTGGTTGCGTTGGCCATCGCCGGGCTGCTGGGCAACTACGTGCTCTACCTGATCGGCCTGAAGATGCTCAGCCCCGGCACCACGCAACTGGTGATCCAGGTGGCGCCGATCCTGTTCCTGATCGGCAGCCTGTTCATCTTCAAGGAGAGCTTCAGCCTCGGCCAGGCGCTCGGGCTGGCGGTGCTGGTGCTGGGCTTCGGGCTGTTCTTCAACCAGCGCCTGGATGAGCTGCTCACGTCCCTCGGCACCTACACCACCGGGGTGCTCATCGTGCTGGCGGCGGCCTTCGTCTGGACCTTCTACGGGCTGGCGCAGAAGCAGCTGCTGACGGTGTGGAATTCCATGCAGGTGATGATGGTGATCTACCTCGGCTGCGCCGCGTTGCTGACGCCCTGGGTGGCGCCGCTGGAGGCGCTGCAACTGTCGCCGCTGCAGGGCTGGCTGCTGCTGGCCTGCTGCCTGAACACCCTGGTGGCCTATGGCGCCTTCGCCGAGGCGCTGGCCCACTGGGAGGCTTCGCGGGTCAGCGCGACCCTGGCCATCACCCCGCTGGTGACCTTCGCCTCGGTGGCCCTGGCCGCCAGCCTCTGGCCCGACCACGTGGTGCCCGAGCAGCTCAATGGCATCGCCTACGGCGGCGCGCTGCTGGTGGTGCTGGGCTCCGCGCTGACCGCCCTCGCGCCCTCGCTGGTGCGCGGCTGGAAGGCGCGTCAGGCCCGCGCGCTGTAACGGCTTACAGGGGCACATAGGGGCGACTGTAGGGGCGACTTCGGTCGCCCGGCGGCGCTGCGCGCCGCCGCTTTACCGGGCTGTAGCCCGGGCTACGTTTGCATCCCGAATCACCCTCCTTGGGCCTCGCTGCGCTCGGCGCCAACCTGCGCCGCGCTAGTTGCGGGTCCCCAGGGTTTCCGCCTTGCGCAGCCAGGCCTGGCGCTGTTCCTCGGAGGAGGAGCGCACCGGGGCGAATTCGGCCAGGCGGCGGGTCTTGATGCCGCAGAAGCCGAGGATGGTGCGGGTCATCTGCCGGTGCCCGGGGGCGCCGTAGATCCAGCGGAAGTACCAGGGCGGCGTGTCCAGGGTCACCAGCAGGTCGGCGGTGCGGCCTTCCAGCAATTTTTCCCAGGAGCGCACGCCGCGGTAGCGGAAGGCGAAGCCGGGGAGGAACACGCGGTCGAAGAAGCCCTTGAGCAGGGCCGGCACGCCGCCCCACCAGACCGGGTAGACGAACACCAGGTGCTCGGCCCAGTGGATCTGCCGCTGGGCCTCCAGCAGGTCCGGCTCCAGGGCCTGGCTCTGGTCGTAGCCCTGGTGCAGCACTGGGTCGAACGCCATCTCGCCCAGCTTGAGCAGGCGCACCACGTGGCCTTCGCTGCGCGCGCCCTGGGCATAGGCTTCGCCGAGGGCGTTGCACAGGCTGTTGTCCTTGGGCGAGCCGAAGATCATGAGGATGCGCTTGCCGTCGCCTTCCAGGGGCGTGGCGCCGTGCTTGGTGGCTTCAACCATGCTGGCCGGCCTCCAGCATGGTTTCCGGGCGGACCCAGGCGTCGAAGTCCTCGGCGCTGACGAAGCCCAGCGCCAGCGCCGCCTCGCGCAGGGTGGTGCCCTCGCCGTAGGCCTTCTTGGCGATCTGCGCGGCCTTGTCGTAGCCGATGTGGGTGTTGAGCGCGGTGACCAGCATCAGCCCGCGCTCCAGGTGCTCGGCCATGCGCGCCGCGTCGGGCTCCATGCCGGCCACGCAGTGGCGCTGGAAGTTGCGCGAGCCGTCGGCCAGCAGGCGGATGGATTGCAGCAGGTTGTGGGCGATCACCGGCTTGAACACGTTGAGCTGCAGGTGGCCCTGGCTCGCGGCGAGGCTGATGGTGGTGTCGTTGCCGATCACCTGGCAGGCGAGCATCGACAGCGCCTCGCACTGGGTCGGGTTGACCTTGCCGGGCATGATCGAGCTGCCCGGCTCGTTGGCCGGCAGCCTCACTTCCGCCAGGCCACCACGGGGGCCGGAGCCCAGCAGGCGCAGGTCGTTGGCGATCTTCATCAGCGCCACGGCGAGGGTCTTCAGCGCGCCGGAGAGCGCCACCAGCGGCTCGTGCCCGGCAAGGGCGGCGAACTTGTTGGGCGCCGAGACGAAGGGCAGCCCGGCCAGCGCCGCCAGCTCGGCCGCCATGGCCTCGGCGAAACCGTGGGGCGCGTTGAGCCCGGTGCCGACGGCGGTACCGCCCTGGGCCAGTTGGTAGACCGCCGGCAGGGCGTTGCGGATGGCGCGCTCGGCGTAGTCGAGCTGGGCGACGAAGGCGGAGAGCTCCTGGCCGAAGGTGATGGGCGTGGCGTCCATCATGTGGGTGCGCCCGGTCTTCACCAGGTGGGCATGCCGCGCGGCCTGCTCGGCGAGGCCGCCGGTGAGTTCGGCGAGGGCCGGCAGCAGCTCGTCGTTCACCGCCCGGGCCACGGCGATGTGCATGGCGGTGGGGAAGCTGTCGTTGGAACTCTGCGCGTGGTTGACGTGGTCGTTCGGGTGCACCGGGCTCTTGCCGCCGCGCTGGCCGCCGGCCAGTTCGTTGGCGCGACCGGCGATGACCTCGTTGACGTTCATGTTGCTCTGGGTGCCGCTGCCGGTCTGCCACACCACCAGGGGGAACTGGTCGTCGTGGCGGTGGGCGAGCACTTCGTCCGCCGCCTGTTCGATGAGCCGGGCGATGTCCGGGGAGACGGTGCCGTTGCGGCCGTTGACCCGCGCGGCGGCCTTCTTGATCAGGGCCAGGCCGTGCACCACCGCCAGCGGCATGCGTTCTACGCCTATGGCGAAGTTCTCCAACGAGCGCTGGGTCTGGGCGCCCCAGTAGGCGTCTTCGGCGACTTCGACCGGCCCCAGGCTGTCTGTTTCGGTACGGCTCATTTGCACATGCTCCAGAAAGGATTTTCCGCAGTTTAGGCCGCGGATGGAGCATGGGGTTCCGCCGGGGCGCTATTACCAGCGTGCGCGGGTGGTGCCGAGCCAGCCCATGGCGTTGTCCACCGGCACGCGTTCGCCGGTGGGGCCGCGCAGCACGCCGTCGAAGCGGCCGAACCACTGGCGGGTCTCGGCATAGAGCGGCCCGAGGCGGGGGTTGGCCTGGTGCAGCTGGCGCGGGGTGAAGGTGAGCTGCACGCGGTTGCATTCGGTGCCCAGCTGCCAGGGCGCGAGAGGGTTGCTCTGGGCCTGTTCGATGCGCACCGGGCGGTCCAGCTTGGACAGCTCGCCGCCGAACCACAGGGCGTTCTCGGTCAGGCCGCTGGCGTCGGTCCAGCCGGCTCCGAAGTTGCCGGCGATGCCGCCGCTGGTGGCGAAGGCGGCGCGGGTCCACTGGCTGTGCAGGGGCCAGACGCCACGGCCGAAGTCGAGGGCGGCGAAGCTCTGCCCGGCCTGGCAGTCGAAGTGGCGGTTGCCCAGCTGCACGCTGCCGCTGGCGGGCAGGCCGAGCTGGCGGCTGCTGGCGTGGAAGCCGCGGCCGGGGAAGGGGACGACGAGGTTCACCGAATCCAGGTGCAGCGGGCGCAGCACGTCGAGCGCGGCCTGCAGGGGCTGGCCGCCGATATCGGGCACGGCGACGGTGATGCGCGCCCGTCCCGGGTGCTCGTCCACTTTCAGGTGCAGGCGCGGGTGCTGGAACTCATAGCTTTCCAGGGGTGTGTCGGGCAGGCGGCAGCCCCGGCCGAACAGGCGCAGCTGGGAGTGGTTCACCGCGAGGCCGGTTTCCATGTCGAGGAAATAGGCCGCGCAATAGCCGATGTAGTCGAGGTCGGCGAGGGTCAGCGACAGCACCCACTGCGGGGTGGTGATGCACCAGTGGTTCCAGCGTTTGCGCCGGCCGACGTTGCCGGGCATCGCGCAGTCCAGGCGCGGGCGGTTCGACCAGCCGATGGCGGACGGGTCCAGCCGGCCCTGGGGGTCGCACAGCGTGGCCGACCCGTGCGGCACCAGGGCAGAGATGTGGCTAGTCATCGGACACGTCCATGTAGGGATGCAGCTTCCAATTTCGGGGGGCGAGGGAACATTGCGCGCGACAGGTGGCCCAAAGGGGCGATGTGTCGGTGGGCTGACAGCGTTTTATTGACGCGCAAGGATGCCTAGAGGCCGCTAGCATGAGCAAGTGATGGCATTTTGACAATAGACCGGTGGAGTGCACCGATCCACAGTTCGGCCGTGATCCGGCACACGTCCTCGTCGCTTGAGCTCTCCATGGGCTCGGGCGCAGAATGACCCGCCCTCGGGTGACCCCCGTAACCGCTCAGACAAAGGAATACCGATGACCAAGCTTCGCGTACTTTGCACCGCCGTCCTGATCGCCTGCGCCAGTGGCCAGGCGCTGGCCGATGCCGCCAGTCATGCCGCCAACGCTGAGCGCTTCCTCAAGCTCGCCCACGCCGACAAGCTCACCGTGCCGGTCTACGGCCAGGTGCAGCAGATGTTCGCCCAGCGCTTCGAGCAGAGCGGCGCGCCGGCGGACAAGAAAGCCGCGCTGGAGAGCTACCAGGCCAAGGCCAACACCGCCCTGGACAAGGCCGTGGGCTGGGACAAGCTCAAGCCCGAGCTGGTGAAGATCTACACCACCAACTTCACCGAGCCGGAACTGAAGGACCTGATCGCCTTCTACGAATCGCCCCTGGGCAAGAAGGTCCTGGAAAAGATGCCGACCCTCACCGCGCAGTCCGCCCAGCTGACCCAGTCGCGCCTGGAAGCGGCCGTGCCGGAAGTGAACAAGCTGCTGGCCGACATGACCAGCGAACTGGCCCCCAAGGACCAGAAGAAGTAAGCGGAGCCCTGCATGAGCATGCGTGATCGAATCCTCGCCGCGTTCGCGGCCCTCGAGCCCCAGCACCTGGAGGTGCTGGACGAGAGCCACATGCACAGCCGCGGCCTGGAGACCCACTACAAGGCGGTGATCGTCAGCCCGGTGTTCGCCGGGCTCAACGCGGTCAAGCGGCACCAGAAGGCCTATGGCTCGCTGGGTGAGCTGATGGGGCAGTTCCATGCCCTGGCCCTGCACACCTACACCCCCGAGGAGTGGGCCGCGCAGGGCGCCGCACCGGATTCGCCCACCTGCAAGGGTGGCAGCAAGCACGATCATTGAGGCCGCAGGTGCCCTGATGCTCTTTGTGGGAGCGGTTTCAACCGCGAAGGCCGGCGTCGCGGTCATCGCCAATGAATTCGCTCCCACAGGGGCCTTGGCGCCAGCGCCGCAAGTCGCCTGAGACCTTTTCACGCAGCCGTCCGGTTGCGCTTTTTGCTAGAATCCGCACCCAGCGCCGGCCCAGCCGGCGCTGTCGTTTCTGTCACCCGGTCCGCCCTTTGCGTGGGCGACCACTGGAGGAAGTCCCCATGTCCCGGATCGTCGTCGCGGCGCTCTACAAGTTCGTCTCCCTGAAAGATTACGTCGCCCTGCGCGAACCCCTGCTCAAGACCCTGGTCGAGAACGACATCAAGGGCACGCTGCTGCTGGCGGAGGAGGGCATCAACGGCACCGTCTCCGGCACGCGCGAGGGCATCGATGCGCTGCTGGCCTGGCTCAAGGTCGACCCGCGCTTCGCCGATCTCGACCACAAGGAGTCCTACTGCGACGAGCAGCCGTTCTATCGCACCAAGGTCAAGCTGAAGAAGGAGATCGTCACCCTGGGCGTGCCCGGCGTCGATCCCAACCAGCGCGTCGGCACCTATGTCGAGCCGCAGGACTGGAATGCCCTGATCAGCGACCCCGAGGTGCTGCTGATCGACACCCGCAACGACTATGAAGTGGCCATCGGCACCTTCGAGGGCGCGGTCGATCCGAAGACCAAGTCCTTCCGCGAGTTCCCCGACTACATCCGCCAGCACTACGACCCGGCTGTGCACAAGAAGGTCGCGATGTTCTGCACCGGCGGCATCCGTTGCGAGAAGGCCTCGGCCTACATGCTGGGTGAAGGCTTCGAGGAGGTCTTCCACCTCAAGGGCGGCATCCTCAAGTACCTGGAAGAGGTGCCCGAGGCCGAGACCCGCTGGCGCGGCGACTGCTTCGTCTTCGACAACCGCGTCACCGTGCGCCACGATCTTTCCGAAGGCGACTTCGACCAGTGCCACGCCTGCCGCAACCCGATCTCGGTCGAGGATCGCCAGTCGCCCCACTACGCACCCGGCATCAGCTGCCCGCATTGCTGGGACAGCCTGAGCGAGAAGACCCGCGCCGGCGCCCGTGAGCGGCAGAAGCAGATCGAACTGGCCAGGCAGCGCAACCTGCCGCACCCGATCGGTCGCAACCCGCGCCAGCCCATGGAGAGTTGAGAGAAACGATGGCCAGGACCCGCCTGCTCTACGTGATGGACCCGATGTGCTCCTGGTGCTGGGGCTTCGCCCCGGTCGCCGACGCCCTCGCCGAGCAGGCCCGCGCGGCTGGCGTACCGATGCACCTGGTGGCCGGTGGCCTGCGGACCGGGCAGGGCGCCTCGCTCGATCCCAACACCCGGCGCTACATCCTCGAGCACTGGCACGCCGTGCATGACGCCACCGGCCAGCCCTTCCGTTTCGACGGGGCGCTGCCGGACGGCTTCGTCTACGACACCGAGCCGGTGTGCCGTGCGCTGGTGGCGGCTCGCAGCCTGCACGAGGAGGCGACCTGGCCGCTGGTCAAGCTGATCCAGCACGCCTTCTACGCCGAGGGCCGCGACGTGACCCAGGCGGCGGTGCTGGTGGCGCTGGCCGAGACGGCCGGCATCCCGCGCATCGAGTTCGCCGAGGCCTTCGATGGCGCCGCCGCGCACCAGGCCACCGCCGAGGACTTCACCTGGGTGCAGGATTTGGGCATCGCCGGCTTCCCCACGCTGCTCGCCGAGCGCGACGGCCAGCTGGCGCTGCTGACCAACGGCTACCAGGGCCTGGAGGAGCTCGCGCCGCTGCTGGCCCGCTGGCTGGAGCGCGCGACCCATGCCTGACCGCCTGAGCTGGGCGGAGATCCGCCGCCTCGCCCTGCGCCATCGCAAGGCCCTGTGGCTGGCCAACCTGGTGGCGGTGCTGGCCACCCTCTGCAGCGTGCCGATCCCTTTGTTGCTGCCGCTCTTGGTGGACGAGGTGCTGCTCAGGCAGGGCGACGCCGCACTGAAGTTCATGGACCACTTCCTGCCCGACGGCTGGCAGGTGGCCGCCGGCTACATCGGCCTTATGCTGGTTACCACCCTGTTGCTGCGCAGCCTGGCGCTGGTGTTCAACGTGCTGCAGGCGCGGCTGTTCGCGCGGCTGTCGAAGGACATCGTCTACCGCCTGCGCATCCGCCTGATCGAACGCCTCAAGCGCATCTCCCTGGGCGAGTACGAGAGCCTGGGCGGCGGCACCGTCTCCACCCACCTGGTCACCGACCTGGACACCCTCGACAAATTCATCGGCGAGACCCTGAGCCGCTTCCTGGTGGCCATGCTCACCCTCGCCGGCACCGCCGGCATCCTGGTGTGGATGCACTGGAAGCTGGCGCTGCTGATCCTGCTGTTCAACCCGCTGGTCATCTGGTCCACGGTGCAGCTGGGCAAGCGTGTGAAGCACCTGAAGAAGCTGGAGAACGACAGCACCTCGCGCTTCACCCAGGCGCTGACCGAGACCTTGGAAGCCATCCAGGAAGTGCGCGCCGGCAACCGCCAGGGCTTCTTCCTCGGTCGCCTCGGCCTGCGCGCGAAGGAGGTGCGTGACTACGCCGTCGCCTCGCAGTGGAAGAGCGATGCCGCCGGGCGCACCAGCGGCCTGCTGTTCCAGTTCGGCATCGACGTGTTCCGCGCCGCGGCCATGCTCACCGTGCTGTTCTCGGACCTGTCCATCGGCCAGATGCTGGCGGTGTTCAGCTACCTCTGGTTCATGATCGGCCCGGTGGAGCAACTGCTCGGCCTGCAGTATTCCTACTACGCCGCCGGTGGTGCCCTGGCGCGCATCAACGAGCTGCTGGCGCGTGCCGACGAGCCGCAGTACGCCGGCCGTGTCGACCCCTTCGCCGGGCGCGACACGGTGGGCGTGCAGGTGGAAGGGCTGCGCTTCGGCTATGGCCACGACGAGCCGGTGCTCGATGGCCTCGACCTGTCCATCGCCCCCGGCGAGAAGGTCGCCATCGTCGGCGCCAGCGGTGGCGGCAAGAGCACCCTGGTGCAACTGCTGCTGGGCCTCTACACCGCCCAGGCCGGGACCATCCGCTTCGGCGGCGCCAGCCTGGAGGAGATCGGCCTGGAGCGCGTGCGCGAGAACGTCGCGGTGGTGCTGCAGCACCCGGCGCTGTTCAACGACAGTGTGCGCGCCAACCTCACCCTGGGCCGCGAGCGCAGCGACGAGGCCTGCTGGCGAGCGCTGGAGATCGCCCAGCTGGCCGACACCATCCGCGCGCTGCCGCAGGGGCTGGACAGCGTGGTCGGCCGTTCCGGCGTGCGCCTCTCCGGTGGCCAGCGCCAGCGCCTGGCGATCGCGCGCATGGTGCTGGCGGACCCGCGCGTGGTGATCCTCGACGAAGCCACCTCGGCCCTCGACGCCGCCACCGAGTACGCCCTGCACCAGGCCCTGGCGCGCTTCCTCGAGGGGCGCACCACGCTGATCATCGCCCACCGCCTGTCAGCGGTTAAGCAGGCGGACCGGGTGCTGGTGTTTGACGGCGGGCACATCGCCGAGGATGGCGACCACCAGCGCCTGATCGCCGACGGCGGGCTCTACGCCAAGCTCTACGGCCATTTGCAGCACTGAGCCCGGTGCCGCCGCGTCAAGCCGGCGCACCGCGCTGTCAACAATTCATGACGCCAACGCCCGCCGGGTCCGCGCCGGCCGCGGGGGGGCCGCTGGCGTAAGGAAAAGCTTCCGCCGCCCGGCTCGGCCCACACAGTTTCGGCACGCAACTGTGCCTTGTCTCGCGGCGCCCGGGCGGGTGTGATGGCCCCGCCACGCGTGCCGGCCATCGAGCACGCCCATGACAACAACACCCGGAGGTCCTCGATGACCCCAGCCTTGCAACCCGGCGCCCGTGCGCCCGGCCTCCCCGTATCCGCCACCGCCTGTGACCTGCCGGCCCCGGCGTGCATCCCTGTCAACGCGACGCGTCGTGCCCGTCCCCTCCGTTCCCCCGGGGAGGTGCCGCCCGACGCCCGCTGAAAAGGTCCACCCGCCTTGCCATTCCGTCGCGCCACAAGCGCTGCGGGTCCGATTTCCGTCACGAAAACAACAAAAGGTGACGCCATGCACGACACGCAATCCCAGGGCACGCTCCAGCGCGGCCTGAAGAATCGCCACATCCAGCTGATCGCCCTCGGGGGCGCCATCGGCACCGGGCTCTTCCTCGGTTCGGCCGGGGTGCTCAAGTCCGCCGGCCCGTCGATGATCCTCGGCTATGCCATCTGCGGCTTCATCGCCTTCCTGATCATGCGCCAGCTCGGCGAGATGATCGTCGCCGAGCCGGTCGCCGGCTCCTTTAGCCATTTCGCCCACACGTACTGGGGCGGCTTCGCCGGCTTCCTCTCGGGCTGGAACTGCTGGGTGCTGTACATCCTGGTCGGCATGTCCGAACTCACCGCCGTGGGCAAGTACATCCACTTCTGGTGGCCCGAGGTGCCCACCTGGGCGACGGCAGCGGCCTTCTTCGTGCTGGTCAACGCCATCAACCTGGCCAACGTGAAGCTGTTCGGCGAGGCCGAGTTCTGGTTCGCCATGATCAAGGTGGTGGCCATCGTCGGCATGATCGTGCTCGGCTGCTGGCTGCTGTTCAGCGGCTCCGGCGGCGAGCAGGCGACCGTGTCCAACCTCTGGGCCCATGGCGGCTTCTTCCCCAACGGCGTCGGCGGGCTGGTGATGGCGATGGCCTTCATCATGTTCTCCTTCGGTGGGCTGGAGATGCTCGGCTTCACCGCTGCCGAGGCCGAGAAGCCCGGCCAGGTGATCCCCAAGGCGATCAACCAGGTGATCTGGCGCATCCTCATCTTCTACGTCGGTGCCCTGGTGGTGCTGCTCTCGCTGAGCCCCTGGGACGCGCTACTGGCCAGCATCAACAGTGCCGGCGATCCCTACAGCGGCAGCCCGTTCGTGAAGATTTTCGCGCTGATCGGCAGTGACGCCGCCGCCCACCTGCTGAACTTCGTGGTGCTCACCGCGGCGCTCTCGGTCTACAACAGCGGCACCTACTGCAACGGCCGCATGCTGGTCGGCCTGGCGGAGCAGGGCGATGCGCCCAAGTCCCTGGCGCGGGTCGACAAGCGCGGCGTGCCGGTGCGTGCGCTGGTGGTCTCGGCGCTGGTGACCTTCCTCGCCGTGGTGGTGAACTACGTGGTGCCGCACAACGCGCTGGAGCTGTTGATGTCGCTGGTGGTGGCGGCGCTGGTGATCAACTGGGCGATGATCAGCTACTCGCACCTCAAGTTCCGCCAGCACATGGACCGTCAGGGCACCCGCACCGCCTTCCGCGCCCTCTGGTCGCCCTACGGCAACTGGCTGTGCCTGGCCTTTGTGGTCTTCATCCTCGGTGTGATGCTGCTGATTCCCGGTATCCAGGTGTCGGTCTACGCCATTCCGGTTTGGCTGCTGGTGATGGCGGGCTGCTACCGCCTGAAGCTGGCCAGCGCCGCGCGGGCCAAACAGGCCTACGCCGCCGGCTGACCTTTCCACGCCTCACCCGGGCCCGGCCTTCGCGCCGGGCCTTTTCATGGGCGGCGCGCACCGGGCGTGGCGCGCTGCCGGGCGATCTGCGAGCATGTCGCGCCGCCTGTCCATGGAGGGTGCATCCGCAATGATCTTCGGCCCCGATCCCACGTTCATCCTTATCTTCGGCATCGCCGTGCTGCTGGCCGTGCTGTCCGTGCCCGGCCTGCTGGGCCTGTCGCTGGCGCTGGCGTTGCCGCGCTCGCGTGGTCACGTCCTGGCACGGCCCTGGCGCTATGGCGTGCTGGGCGTGCTGCTGCTGTGTTTCGCCGCGCTGGGCGTGCTGATTCTCTGGCAGGAGCGGCAGATGGAAGCCGAGATGCAGGCCAGGCACGACGCCCTCAACCCGCGCCTCGTGCAGGACCTGCAACTGGGCGAGCTGCTGTTCCCCGCCGGCAGCCAGGTGCGCCTGGATACCTTCGAGCCCCTGGACTGGCAGGACCAGCCGCAGCCCCACGGGCTGGACAGCCTGATCGAGGCCTGGCTGCCCAGGCCGCAGCGCGTGCTGGGCCTGGAGGTGGACGCCATGGAGCTGCCGCTGCACCACTCGTTCTCGCGCATGCGCCTGGTGCAGGACAGCGTCGTCGAGGGCTGGCCCTGCGCGGGCAACGACTGGGTGGAGTACCGCCGCGAGATCGAGGAGCGTTTGCAGCCGTCGCGCTGGCGCTTCGACCGTTGCCCGCTGGTGCCCGGCAGCCGGCTGTTCGGGCTGGAGTGGCCGCTGGGCAGCCTGGTCTACGGCAACGGCTACGGCTGGACCCTGCGGGTTTCCGACAGCGCCGGGCCGCTGTCGCTGGAGGGCATGAGCCTGCTGGAGCTGAACCTGATGCTCGATGGCGACCGCCACCTGCTGCGCTGGGACGGGCGATTGGCCGCGCCGTACGCGCTGGGCGACTGGGACTACCCCGCCGGCACCCGCGTGCGTCACCTCGACGAGCAGCGCCTGTTGCTCAGCCCGACCCGCGACGCCCCGGCCCACAACCGCGTGAATGGCGAACAGGTGACCTTCGGGCAGTCGCTGGTGCAGGCACGCGATGGGCGTGAACTGGGGCGTGAAAGCAACGAGCGGATGGGGGTGAACGACGTCTGGGAGTGACGGCCTACGGCGATTGCCCCCGCGGATGTCGGCGATCTCCGAATCCCCCCTCGCATCCTGGGCATCCCCTGGCCTTGCCCCGTCGGGGACGGGCGTTATGGTGGTCCGTCGCCCCGAGGAGGAAGCCAGAAGGAGTCCCCAGATGAAGCTTGCTCTGCAATTCGACGCATCCGTCGGTATCAACGTCCTGCGCCAGGTCATCCAGGCAGCGGGCGACAACACCACCATCGCCTTCAACGCCGCCCACGGCCTGGACATCGGTGACCTGCTCTCGGTGGTCAGTGCCGCCGGCAGCGACAAGCAGCTGGTGCTGGGCTTCGATGGCGCCCGGCTGACCCCGCGCAACCTGCAACAGGCCACCAGCTTCGCTGGCGAGCGCACCGCCATCGAGATCGGCAAGGCCCAGAACGTCAACACCAACGCCCTGCTCGCGGTCATCAACGCCGCCGGCCACGGCAAGCAGGTGAAGGTCAGCTTCAACGGCGCGCAGGCCGACGACGAGGCGTTGCGCCAACTGGTCGACGCCGCCGGGCGCCAGGTCGGCATCGACATCAACGCGGGCCACGCGGTGCCCATTGAACGCCTGCTCGGCATCATCGATGCCGCCTCCAGGGAGGGTGGGCTGGGCCTGGAATTCAACGGCGCGCAACTGCTGGAGGCGAACATCCTCCAGGCCGTGGAGCGGGCCGCCGGCAGCACCGCCATCGGCATCAACTCCGCCCACGCCGTCAAGGAACAAACCCTGCAGGCGGTCATGCAGGCCGCAGGCGATGGCACCCACCTCGGGCTGTCGTTCCACGGCGGCCAGCTCGACGACAAGGGCCTGCTCGCCGCCATCGAGGCCGCCGGCACGAATACCCACATCAAGGTCAACACCGCCCAGGCGATGGGCGCGGGTGCGTTGCTGCTGAGCATCAACGCGACCGCCAACACCAAGCGCTTCAGCGTCGAGTTCAACGGCGCCGAACTGCCGTTCGGCAACCTGCAGCAGGCGGTGGAGGCGGCCGGGATCAACACTGCCGTCAGCGTCAACACCGCCCAGGCCATGGACCCGCAGGCGCTGCACGCGGCCATCGAGGCGGCGGGTGACCTGAAGCGGCTGGACGCCCAGTTCAACGCCCTGCAGATGCCCGATGAAAGCCTCGGCCAGTGGGTCGCCGCCGCCGGCAGTCGCGTGGCCCTGACCGTCGCGGCCGCCCAGGCGCTGCCGCTGCCGACGCTGCTGGAGGCGGTGCAGGCCGCCGGTTGAGCCCCGGCGCTGCGCCGCACCATGAAACGACCAGGCCGCCTCCGGGCGGCCTGGTCGTTTTCCGTTTGGGGCATGCGTCGCAGGTCGTGTGCAACCCGAGGGCAGGTGGCATCGGGGATCGCGGGTTTCACCCACCCTGCGGGCGCGCGATCGGGGGAGGGGGCGAATGGATTGGCTCTGTCTGCATTTGCTGTTGTGAGCGTGATGCGGAGCCTCAAACGCGGTGCTTTCCGGGTATTCACGGCTCCCTGGCACTTCCACCGCGTGGGTTTGGCTTCGCTCCACGGCACCCTACGGATGCCGCTGCGCCCCGAGCGTGATGCGCACATCGATGAAGATGCTGGCGGGGAGCTTGGAGCAGCGGCCAAATGCCCCTTCGGTATCAGTAGAGCTCGGCAATCAGCTGCCCTCGGAATCTCCTGGCAACGCAGACCGAGCCAGTAAGTTCGCTCCTACGGAGGCGCGCTCACACCTGGAAGCGCGCCACCGAGGACTGCATCGCCTCGGCCACGTTGTCGAGGCGTTGTGCGGCGTCGGCCAACTCGTGCATCGCCTCGGTGTTCTGCCGCGACATGCGGGCGATGGTTTCCACCCGCTGGGCCACTTCGCTGCTGGCCCGGGATTGCTCGTCGATGGTCTGGGAAATCTCCTCGACCACCTCGGCGGCGCGGTGGGCGCCGTTGCGGATCTCGCTGATGGAGGTGCCGGCCTGGGTCGCCAGGGAGACGCCGTCGTTCACCCGCGTCACCCCGGTCTGCATGCTGCTGACCGCCTGTTCGGTGCTTTCGCGGATGCGTTCGATCATGCCGGTGATCTCCTGGGTGGACTGCGCCGTGCGTGCCGCGAGGTTGCGCACTTCGTCGGCCACCACGGCGAAGCCGCGACCCGCCTCGCCGGCCCGCGCGGCTTCGATGGCGGCGTTGAGCGCCAGCAGGTTGGTCTGCTCGGCGATGCTCTTGATCACCTGGATGATGGAGTGGATCTCCTCCGAGGAGCGGCCCAGCGCGGTGATGGTGTTGGACGAGCTGTTCACCGCGTCGGCGATGCGGTTCATGCCGTCGACGACGCCGAGGATCACCTGCCCGCCGTTGCTGGCCAGGCCTTCGGAGTGCGCGGAGATGCCCTGGGCGTTGCGTGCGTGCTCGGCGATCTCGGCGATGTTGGCGATCATTTCCTCCATCGCCGCGGCCATGCTGGTGGCGCTGTCGGCCTGCTCGCTGGCACCGTCGACGATGCCGCGCGAGGTGTCGCTGAGGGTGTGCGCGGTGCCCCGCAGCTCCTCACTCTCCTGGCGGATGTCGGCGATCATCTGGCGCAGGTTGTTCTGCATGTCCGCCAGCGCCTGTTGCAACTGGCCGGCCTCGTCGCTGCTGTCGACGCTGATGGTGTTGCGCAGGTTACCCTGGGCGATCGCGCGGGCGACGGCGACGGTCTTCTCCAGCGGGCGCAGCACGGTGCGCATCAGTTGGCCGGTGGCCAGGCACAGCGCCAGGCAGACGACGAGGATGCCGCCGACCAGCCACATGGCCGCCTGGTTCACGGCGGCCTCGCTGGCGTTGCGCGCCTCTGCGGCGTGCCCTTCGATCATGCTGCTGAGGGCTTCGTTGCGCTCCTCCAGCTCGCCGAAGGTGGCGTTGAAGGCCGGCAGCTCGGCGCGCGCCGCGGCCGGGTCGCGGAGCGCGTGGTCGATGATCTTCTCGGCCGCGGTGATGTAGGCCTCCAGGGCCGGCTGCGATTCGCCGATGGCGCGCTTGATGGTGGCGCTCAGGGGCAGGCTGGCGTTTTCGCTCATGGCCTTGCGGAACCACTCGCTGTGCTCCTTGAGGTCCTGGCGCACCTGGTTGGCGGCGGCCGTGTCACCGGGTTCGGCGACGAAGGCGGCCAGCACGTCGGCCCGCAGGGCGTCGTGCATCATGTCGCCCTCCAGGTGGTTGCGCAGGGCGCTGACGCTCAGTTCGTTCTCGGCCAGCGCGTCGGCGAGGCGGGTCTGGCCCCAGAAGCCGATGCCGCCGAGCAGGGCGGCGGCGATGACGCTGATGGCCCCCGAAGCGACCATTTTCTGGCGAATGTTCATGCCGTTCCTCCCTAGGCGCAGACTGGCTGCTAAAGCGTAGCCCAGCGGCGCGAGAAGGCATCAGGGCACGCGTTGCAGCCCGGCGCCCCAGTCCGCCAGCGGCACGCTGGCGGACTGGTTCCAGATGCGTCGCCAGATCAGCCCCAACTGCTGCAGGTCGCCTCGCCCGGCGGGCAGGCGCTCGGTCACGGCCGGCAGCACCCAGGTGTCGCCCCTGTGCGTGGCGAGGATGAAGCGGAACGGGTGGTAGCCGGTGAAGCCCAGGCGCAGGTCGGTCACCACCAGGGCGTCGCCCAGTTGGTCGAAGCGCAGTACGCCATCGGTGAACCACGCCAGCCGTGCGTATTGCGGCGATGCCTTGAGGTGTTCGGCGAGGGCGGTGCCACGTGGCAGGGTCACCAGGGCGGGCGGTGCCGTGTCGAACCAGCTCACCAGGGCCTCGTGGTAGCGCTCGCCGTCCACCACCGTGACCCGCCACAGCAGGCTGTTGAAGGGCGCGGGCGAGGCGAACAGCGCCTCCGCCCGGACGCCCTGGCGGGCGAGCTCGGCCTCGACCCGCTGCTCGGCCATCCACTTGCCGGCGACCGTGAAGGCCAGGTAGAGACTGGACAGGGCCAGCGCCAGCAAGGGACCGCGCGGTGCCTTGCCCCGTGGGCTCCCAGCCAGCCCGGCGAGCACGGCCAGCAGCAGTGGCAAGGTGTAGAGCGGGTCGATGATGAAGATGCTGGACCAGGCCGTCGGCGGCGGGGTGAAGGGCCAGAGCAGCTGCGTGCCGTAGCTGGTGAAGGCGTCGAGCAGCGGGTGGGTGATCAGCACCAGCCAGAGGGCGAGGAACAGCCGTCGCCCCGAATAGCCGGGGTTGGGTCGCCAGCGCCGCAGGAGCAGGGTCAGCACCAGCGCCAGCAGGGTGAGCACCGGCAGCGAATGGCTGAAGCCGCGATGGCGGGTCATCACGTCCACCGCATCCTGGTAGCGGATCAGCACGTCGAGGTCCGGCAAGGTCGCCAGCGCCGCGCCATAGAGCAACGCCTTGCGCCCCTGCCAGCGGCCCAGCACCGCCGTTTGCACCGTCGCGCCCAATACCGCCTGGGTGATCGAATCCATTGCTGCGCCCCCTGGAGACAAGGCGCCTAAATTAGGGGCTCGGCGGGAGCGCGGGAAGTGGCGGGGGAGGGCGATTGGTAAGTTTGTATGAGCGAGGCGAGGGTGCAGGCTGCGAGATTTAAGTGGCCTGCGGCGCTATCCTGTCGCTCTTTCCGCTATCCGGCCCGTGCCATGTTGCTGATCTCCAACAGCGTCCATCTGCCCGACGATGAAATCGAGCTGACCGCCATCCGCGCCCAGGGCGCCGGCGGGCAGAACGTCAACAAGGTGTCCAGCGCGATGCACCTGCGCTTCGACATCCATGCCTCGTCGCTGCCGCCGTTCTACAAGGAGCGCCTGCTGGCGCTGCGCGACAGCCGCATCACCGGCGAGGGCGTGATCATCATCAAGGCCCAGCAGTACCGGACCCAGGAGCAGAACCGAGCCGATGCCCTGGAGCGCCTGGCGGAGCTGATCCGCAGCGCCGGCAAGGTGGAGAAGAAGCGCCGCCCGACGCGGCCGACCCTGGGCTCGAAGACCCGGCGCCTGGATGGCAAGTCCAAGCGCGGGGCGATCAAGGCCGGTCGCGGCAAGGTCGACTACTAGCCGGCTGCGCTGCCGCCGCGGCCTGCCGGCCGCCGATGTCGAAGCCGGGCGATTATCGGCGGATTTCGCGTTCCAGCCGCCGTTCGCCCCGCGCCTTGCCGAGGCCCGCTGGCGGATACTGGCGCCCACATCAATGCCATCCCGCGAGGCCCCCGTTGCTCGACGTCATCACCCTCACCGCGCCCGTGTTCCTGATCATCGGCCTGGGCTACATCGCCTCGCGGGGCGGGCTGGTCAGCCGCGAGCAGGTGCGCGGCATCGGTGTCTTCGTGCTCAACTTCGCGCTGCCGGCGCTGGTGATCAAGGCGCTGGCCGAGCGGCCCATCGGCGAGGTGTTCAACCCCTGGTACCTGCTGGCCTATGGCCTGGGCTCGCTGGGTGTGTTCGGCCTGGGGCTGGCGTATTTCCGTTTCGTGCGCGGGCGCGGCCTGGCGGATGCCGCCATCGCCGGGCTGGGCATGTCGGCCTCCAACAGCGGCTTCGTCGGCTACCCGGTGGTGGTGATGGTGGCGGGGCCCACGGCGGTGCTCGGCCTGGCCCTGAACATGGTGGTGGAGAACCTGCTGATGATCCCCCTGGCGCTGGCCCTGGCCGAGTCGGCGCAGCAGCGCGGGGGCGGGCTGTGGAACACCTTGCGCGGCACCCTCGGGCGCCTGGCGCGCAACCCGCTGATCCTGGCGATGCTGGTGGGTGTCGGCCTGTCGCTGCTGGGGCTGCGCCTGCCAGCCGTGCCGGCGAAGGTGGTGGACATGCTGGCGATGGCCTCGGCGCCGGCCGCGCTCTTCGTCATCGGCGGCACCCTGCATGGCGTGCGCCTGGGCGGCCTGCTGCCGGACATGGTGGCCATCAGCCTGGGCAAGCTGGCCCTGCACCCGCTGGCGGTGGCGGCGTTGTTCTGGCTGCTGCCGCCGGTGGATCCGCTGCTGAGGGTGACGGGCATTCTCTTCGCCTGCGCACCGATGATGAGCATCTACCCGCTGGTGGGCATGCGCTTCGGCCTGGAGGCGCGCTGTGCGGCGACCCTGGTGATGGCCACCGTGCTGTCGTTCTTCGGGCTCAGCCTGGCCATCGCGCTGTTGCAGCGTTGAGCGACCGACGCCAGGCCACTCCGCCGCCGCCGTCAGGGACGAGGGGCGGGGAGGGAAGGGCCTTTCAGCACACCCGTGCGATCGCCTGGGCCAGGTCGCCCAGGCGCGAGGCGTCGAGGCCGGCAATGTTGGCGCGGCCGCTGCTGACCATGTACACGCTGGACTCGCTGCGCAGCCGGGCCACCTGATCGCTGCTGAGGCCGGTGTAGGAGAACATGCCGCGCTGGCGGGCGATGTGGGCGAAGCGCTCGGCCAGGCCGTGGGGCGCGAGGGCCTCCACCAGGCCGGCGCGCAGTTCGGCGACGCGGCGGCGCATGGCGTCCAGTTCTTCCAGCCACACGGCCTTCAGTTCGGCATCGCCGAGGATGGTGGCGACCACCGCCGCGCCATGGTCCGGCGGGGTGGACCAGAGGTTGCGGGCGATGAAGGCCAGTTGGCTGCGCACGTCGACGAGCTGGTCGGCTCCGGCGGCGCAGACGACCAGGGCGCCGGTGCGCTCGCAGTAGAGGCCGAAGTTCTTCGAGCAGGAACTGGTGATCAGCACTTCCGGCAGCGATTCGGCGAACAGGCGCACGGCCCAGGCGTCCTGTTCCAGGCCGTCGCCGAAGCCCTGGTAGGCGAAGTCCAGCAGTGGCAGCAGGCGGCGCGCGCGGACGATCTCCAGCACCCGCTGCCAGTCGTGGTGGCCCAGGTCGAAACCGGTGGGGTTGTGGCAGCAGGCGTGCAGCAGCACCACGTCACCTTCCGGCACCTGTTCCAGGGCGGCGAGCATGCCGTCGAGGTCGAGGCGGTTGTCGGCGCCGACGTAGGGATAGTGGTGGACGGCCAGGCCGCTGGCGGCGAACAGGGTCTCGTGGATCGGCCAGGTCGGGTCGCTGACCCAGACGCCCCGGCCCGGCAGGCAGCGGGCGATGAACTCGGCCGCCAGGCGCAGGGCACCGGTGCCGCCCGGAGTCTGGGTCACGCCGGCACGCTGGCCGGTCAGCAGCGGCGAGCCCGCGCCCAGCACCAGCTCCGCCAGCAGGCGGCCGAAGGCGGCGTCACCGTGGCCGCCGATGTAGGTCTTGGTGCGCTGCACGTCCACCAGGCGCTGCTCGGCGAGCTTCACCGCACGGGGGATGGGGGTCAGGCCCTGGCTGTCCTTGTAGACGCCCACGCCGAGGTCGATCTTGGCCGGATTCGGGTCTGCGCGATGGGCCTCGATCAGGCCGAGAATGGGGTCGCCGGGCACGCGCCCGACCGGGGCGAAATGGCTCATTTGCGGCCCTCGGCGCGTTCGGCCACCTCGTCGGTGCGGGCGGACATGATGAAGTCGTTACGGTGTAGGCCCTTGGCCTCGTGGCTCCACCAGGTGACGGTGACCTTGCTCCATTCGGTGAGCAGGCCCGGGTGGTGGCCTTCTTCCTCGGCGATGGCGCCCACCGCGTTGGTGAAGGCCAGGGCGTAGCGGAAGTTCTTGAAGCGGTAGACCTTCTCCAGCTGCATGATTCCGTCGCGGACTTCGATGTTCCAGTCGGGGATCTGCTTGAGCAGTTCGGCCAGTTCGGCCTCGGAGACCTTGGGCGCGTCGGCGCGGCAGGCTTCGCAATGGGCTTGGGACAGTGCGGTCATGGGGTTCTCCAGGTAGAGGGCTGGCCGGTTGGCGCGGCTCGTGGCGCCAGCCGGCGGGAAAGGGGTTCAGGCCGCCTTGGGCTTGGGCGGGAACTTCGGCGCGTGCAGGCCGAGGGCCATGGCCTGGTGCACCAGCGCCATGATGTCCTCGTGGGCCAGCTCGAACAGGCGCTTGAGCTCCGGCAGCACGAAGTAGAGCGGCTGCAGGATATCGATGCGATACGGGGTGCGCATGCATTCCAGCGGGTCGAAGGCCTGGTGCTCGGGCTCGCCGGAAAGACTGTAGACGGTCTCCTTCGGCGAGGAGAGGATGCCGCCGCCGTAGATGCGCCGGCCCTGTGCGGTTTCCACCAGGCCGAACTCGATGGTCATCCAGTAGAGGCGGGCGAGATAGACGCGCTCCTCCTTGGTGGCCTTGAGGCCGAGCTTGCCGTAGGTGTGGGTGAATTCGGCGAACCAGGGGTTGGTCAGCAGCGGGCAGTGGCCGAAGATCTCGTGGAAGATGTCCGGCTCCTGCAGGTAGTCCAGCTCTTCCGGCGTGCGGATGAAGGTGGCCACCGGGAATTGCTGGCTGGCCAGCAGCTCGAAGAAGGTCTGGAAGGGGATCAGTGCCGGGACACGGGCGACGCGCCAGCCGGTGGCGGCCTGCAGCACCCGGTTGATCTCGCCCAGCTGGGGGATGCGGTCGTGGGGGAGGGCGAGGCGCTCGATGCCGTCCAGGTACTCCTGGCAGGCGCGCCCTTCGATCACCTTGAGCTGGCGGGTGATCAGGGTGTTCCACACCTGGTGCTCGCTGTCCGGGTAGTGGATGAAGTCGTTTTCGTCCGGCTCGCGGGCCACGTATTGCGTGGTTTTCATTCGGCCTCCTGGGGCGGGGCTTCGTTGTTGTGTTGAGCCATGGATAACCCGGAACCCTGCAGCGCGCAGCCCGGTGGCGGCTGTAGCTGCCGGGGTGAGGGCGTAATTTGCGTAAAGAAATGTTTACGTATGGGTCGGGATCAGGCGGAGTCGCCTTGCTGGTGGGGTAAGTCGTCACATATTCTTGACGGAAAAATCGGGCAGGACGCTGATTTTCAGCCCCGCGCCCCAGACAAGAACCCGTTCCGGGGTGCCGCATGCGTATCAAAGTCCATTGCCAGAACCGCGTAGGCATCCTGCGCGACATCCTCAACCTGCTCGTCGACTACGGCATCAACGTCAACCGCGGCGAAGTCGGCGGCGACCAGGGCAACGCGATCTACCTGCTCTGCCCGAACCTGATCAACCTTCAACTGCAATCGCTGCGGCCGAAGCTCGAGGGCATTCCCGGGGTCTTCGGCGTCAAGCGCGTGGGGCTGATGCCCAGCGAGCGTCGCCACTTGGAGCTGAACGCGCTGCTCGGGGCGCTGGAGTTCCCGGTGCTGTCCATCGACATGGGCGGCTCCATCGTCGCCGCCAACCGTGCCGCCGCGCAGCTGCTGGGCGTGCGCGTCGACGAGGTGCCGGGCATCCCGCTGTCGCGCTACACCGAGGATTTCGACCTGCCGGAGCTGGTGCGGGCCAACAAGGCGCGCATCAACGGCCTGCGGGTGAAGGTCAAGGGCGATGTGTTCCTCGCCGATATCGCGCCGCTGCAATCCGAGCACGACGAGAGCGAGGCGTTGGCCGGCGCGGTGCTCACCCTGCACCGCGCGGACCGCGTGGGCGAGCGCATCTACCACGTGCGCAAGCAGGAGCTGCGCGGCTTCGACAGCATCTTCCAGAGTTCGCGGGTGATGGCCGCCGTGGTGCGCGAGGCCCGGCGCATGGCGCCCCTGGACGCGCCGCTGCTGATCGAGGGCGAGACCGGTACCGGCAAGGAGCTGCTGGCCCGCGCCTGTCACCTGGCGAGCCCGCGCGGGCAATCGCCCTTCATGGCGCTGAACTGCGCCGGCCTGCCCGAGTCCATGGCCGAGACCGAGCTGTTCGGCTACGGCCCCGGCGCCTTCGAGGGCGCGCGCCCGGAAGGCAAGCTCGGCCTGCTGGAGCTGACCGCCGGCGGCACGCTGTTCCTCGATGGCGTCGGCGAGATGAGCCCGCGCCTGCAGGCCAAGTTGCTGCGTTTCCTCCAGGACGGCTGCTTCCGCCGCGTGGGCAGTGACGAGGAGGTGTACCTGGACGTGCGGGTGATCTGCGCGACCCAGGTGGACCTCTCGGAGCTCTGCGCCCGGGGCGAGTTCCGCCAGGACCTCTATCACCGCCTCAACGTGCTGTCGCTGCACATCCCGCCGCTGCGCGAGTGCCTGGACGGGCTGGGGCCGCTGGTGGAGCACTTCCTCGACTCGGCCAGCCGGCAGATCGGCTGCGCCTTGCCCCGCCTGGCGCCCCAGGCGCTGGAGCGCCTTGGCCATTACCACTGGCCGGGCAACGTGCGGCAGTTGGAGAACGTGCTGTTCCAGGCCGTTTCCCTGTGCGAGGGGGGCACGGTGAAGGCCGAGCACATCCGCCTGCCGGACTACGGCGCGCCGCAGCCGCTGGGGGACTTCTCCCTGGATGGCGGGCTGGAGGCCATCCTCGGGCGCTTCGAGAAGGCGGTGCTCGAACGCCTGTTCGCCGACCATCCGAGCAGCCGCCAGCTGGGCAAGCGCCTGGGCGTGTCGCACACCACCATCGCCAACAAGCTGCGCCAGCACGGGCTGGGGCGCGAGGAGGCCTAGCGGGCCGTTGAAACCCATTGCGTTGTCGCTGCGGCGTTGGAAGCGCCCGCAAGATGCCCGCGTGATCTGCGCTCCCGGTCGGTTCGTCTCCGCTGCCGTCCAGGTTTCAACGGCCTGTTAGACCTTGGTGCAATGGCCCGGGGGGAGGCGGGCGGGTAAAAAGGGCGCCGTCTGAATCTTGCGTGATGCGGACACAAGCGTTTCTACATTCCTCTCCCGGAATGATTGAACGGGCGACCCGAGGGTCGCCCATTTTTTTGCCTGCGATCTGCCTCTTCGCAGAGGGACTGGTCACGCCAGTTTGAGCAGGCCCATCCCCAGCACCAGCATGAGCAGGCCGAGCCAGCCCTTCCAGGCCAGGCGCTGGCCGAACAGTGCCCAGCCCATGGCGACCGTGGCGAGGATGCCGAAGCCGCCCCAGATGGCGTACGCCAGTGACAGGTCGATGCCGCGCACCGCCTGGGCCAGTGCGGTGAAGGCCGCCAGGATGCAGAGGATGGAGACGGCGCCGAGCACGCGGCGACGGAAGCCGTCGGAGTACTTGAGCAGGACGTTGGCCAGGACTTCCAGGGCGATGGCCACGCCCAGCCAGGCGAAATGGATCCATGTCACGCCGTTCATGCCGCCACCTCCTGGCCGCGGGCCACGGGCTCGGTGCGGGTGCCGAACTTGATCAGCAGGATGCCGACGATCATCACGGCCAGGCCGAGCGCCTTGGCCAGGCCGAGGCTCTCGCCCAGCCAGGCGACGCTGACGGCGGTGATCAGGAGGATGCCGATGCCTTCCCACAGCGCATAGGCGACGCCAACCGGGACGCGCTTCACCGCCAGGGCGAGGAAGAAGTAGGACAGGCCGATCAGCACGTACATCGCGAGGTAGCCGAGCAGGGGTGCGTGTTGGGTGGCGAATTTCATCGAGGTGGTGCCGACGACTTCGAAGAAGATCGCCGTGAGCAGGTAGAACCAGGAACGCATGGTGCCCTCCCATGGGCATGCAGGGGCGTCGTCATGGGGACGGACGCCAGGGAGTCTCGGGGGTTGGGGAGCGCGGGGTCATTTCGTGGCATCCCGGCGCGGCCAGTGGTGGTCGAGGGGGAGGGCGCTAGAGGTCGCCGGTCCAGTGTCCTTCGCGGGACACCAGGCGGGAGAAGTGCAGGGAGTAAGGCTTTGTGTTCGACATAATGAACACAAAATTACCATTTGGAATCGAATAATGCCAATCGATAGGTTTTGGCTAAATGTTTCGGCCTGTATTCGCGGTGTTTGGCAGGCGTGCTGGCGGGTGCAGGAAAACGTCCGTTCGTTTTTATGTTCATTTTCATGCGTCCGGCCGCTGCCCGGCAACGCCGTGTGGGGCGTGCCGTCGATCCGTGCGCCCGCCTGGGCAGGGCCTGGCCGCGAGGGCTCTGCGACGGCCTTAGACCATAGTCCGTATGCGGTAAGACCATGGTCGAATGGCCCCACAGGGAGGCGGGGGATACAAAAGGCGGCATACAAAAACAACTACCCGTCGAGGTATGAGACATGAGTGCTGCTTCACTGTATCCGGTGCGTCCCGAGGTGGCTGAGAAGTCGCTGACCAACGAGGCGACCTACAAGGCCATGTACCAGCAGTCGGTGATCAACCCCGACGGCTTCTGGCGCGAGCAGGCTCAGCGCATCGACTGGATCAAGCCGTTCACCAAGGTCAAGCAGACCTCCTTCGACGACCATCACGTCGACATCAAGTGGTTCGCCGACGGCACCCTCAACCTGTCCGCCAACTGCCTGGACCGTCACCTCGCCGAGCGTGGCGACCAGTTGGCGATCATCTGGGAAGGCGACGACCCGTCCGAGCACCGCAACATCACCTACCGCGAGCTGCATGCCGAAGTGTGCAAGTTCGCCAACGCCCTGCGCGGCCAGGATGTGCACCGTGGTGACGTGGTCACCATCTACATGCCGATGATCCCCGAGGCGGTGGTGGCCATGCTGGCCTGTACCCGTATCGGCGCCATCCATTCCGTGGTCTTCGGCGGCTTCTCCCCCGAGGCCCTGGCCGGTCGCATCATCGACTGCAGGTCCAAGGTGGTGATCACCGCCGACGAAGGCCTGCGCGGCGGCAAGAAGACCGCCCTGAAAGCCAATGTCGACGACGCCCTGACCAACCCCGAGACCAGCAGCGTGCAGAAGCTGATCGTGGTCAAGCGCACCGGTTCGGACATCAAGTGGAACCCGCATCGCGACGTCTGGTACGAGGACCTGATGAAGGTCGCCTCCAGCCAGTGCCTGCCGAAGGAAATGGGCGCCGAGGACCCGCTGTTCATCCTCTACACCTCCGGCTCCACCGGTAAGCCCAAGGGCGTGCTGCACACCACCGGCGGCTACCTGGTCTACGCCTCGCTGACCCACGAGCGCGTGTTCGACTACCGCCCGGGCGAAGTCTTCTGGTGCACCGCCGACATCGGCTGGGTCACCGGCCACACCTACCTGGTGTACGGGCCGCTGTCCAACGGCGCCACCACCCTCATGTTCGAGGGCGTGCCGAACTACCCGGACGTCAGCCGCGTCGCCAGGATCATCGACAAGCACAAGGTCAACATCCTCTACACCGCCCCCACCGCCATCCGCGCGATGATGGCCGAGGGCAAGGCCGCCGTGGCCGGTGCCGACGGCTCCAGCCTGCGCCTGCTGGGTTCGGTGGGCGAGCCGATCAACCCGGAAGCCTGGCACTGGTACTACGAGAACGTCGGCCAGTCCCGCTGCCCGATCGTCGACACCTGGTGGCAGACCGAGACCGGCGCCTGCCTGATGACCCCGCTGCCGGGGGCCCACGCCCTCAAGCCGGGCTCCGCCGCGCGGCCTTTCTTCGGCGTGCAGCCGGCCCTGGTGGACAACCTGGGCAACCTGATCGAGGGCGCCGCCGAAGGCAATCTGGTGATCATCGACTCCTGGCCGGGCCAGGCCCGTACCCTGTACGGCGACCACGACCGCTTCGTCGACACCTACTTCAAGACCTTCAAGGGCATGTACTTCACCGGTGACGGTGCCCGTCGCGACGAGGACGGCTACTACTGGATCACCGGCCGCGTCGACGATGTGCTCAACGTCTCCGGCCACCGCATGGGCACCGCCGAGATCGAGAGCGCGATGGTCGCCCACCCGAAGGTCGCCGAGGCTGCCGTGGTCGGCGTCCCCCACGACATCAAGGGGCAGGGCATCTACGTCTACGTCACCCTCAACGCGGGCGTGGAATCCTCCGAGGCGTTGCGCCAGGAGCTCAAGCAGTGGGTGCGCCGCGAGATCGGCCCCATCGCCACGCCGGACGTCATCCAGTGGGCTCCGGGCCTGCCGAAGACCCGCTCGGGCAAGATCATGCGCCGCATCCTGCGCAAGATCGCCGTGGCCGAGTACGACACCCTCGGCGATATCTCCACGCTGGCCGATCCTGGCGTGGTGCAGCACCTCATCGACACCCACCGCACCATGCAGGCCGCCTGACCCGGCGCCCGCGCGCAGCACCCACGCCCCGCCCCGGCCACAAGCCGCGGCGGGGCGTTTTCATTCCTGCCGGGGAGGCTTCGCAGGGTGATGGGGCGGTCTGTGCTTTCTGCTCGTCCGGCGCGTGCCGCGCACCGGGAAATCCAGGCTCCGGAAGCGCCAAGCGACTGATTTATATCGGCGAAGCGACTTTATGCGGAAAGGGGCGGGACCGACCGGTCAGGGTAACGCCGGGGTTGTTACGCGCCGCGCCGAAACGGGGCGAGTGGAAACACTTCGCCTCGAAACGGTGCGCGGAAATGGCTGTTCAGAAAATAAGAAAGAAGATGTAAGCCTTGTACTACAAGGGTTGGCGGATTTATGGCGCGGTAATTGCTTTTTCAATCGGTTTACTGTCTTTTCGCTCCTTGCATATTCGCGAGGGGCTGTCAACCTCCCTCCCCGGGCCGTCCTGGCCTTTTGTAATTTGTTGTCGCATTGAAGAAATATCGACTTTAGGGCTGTCGCTAGAATGCCGCTCACCCGGCCAAGGCCATTTTCCCTGAGATCGATCAAGGTAAACCCGGCGCCTCTTTCTACAATTCATCGCAAGGCCTGGGCATACCCTCACTCTGCCAGCAGAAGCCATACCCATTCGTAGGAGTCAAAAGATGAAGAAGATCGCACTTCTCGGCGCCATGGCGCTTTCCCTGTTGTCGCCGCTGGCTGCTGTGGCCGATGAAGCCAAACCCCTGCGCATCGGTATCGAGGCGGCCTACCCGCCCTTCGCCTACAAGACCCCGGACGGCAAGATCACCGGCTTCGACTACGACATCGGCAACGCCCTGTGCGCCGAGATGAAGGTCGAGTGCAAGTGGATCGAGCAGGAGTTCGACGGCCTGATCCCGGCCCTCAAGGTGCGCAAGTTCGACGCCATCCTGTCGTCGATGACCATCACCGATGAGCGCAAGAAGTCCGTGGACTTCACCGGCAAGTACTACCAGACCCCGATCAAGCTGGCGATGAAGGCCGGCACCGTGATCAACGACCCGCTGGTCGACCTGAAAGGCAAGAAGGTCGGCGTGCAGCGCGCCAGCACCTACGACCGCTTCGCCACCGAGGTTTATGCACCGGCCGGCATCGAAGTGGTGCGCTACAGCTCGCAGAACGAAGTGTTCCTCGACATGACCTCCGGCCGCCTCGACGCGACCCTGGCCGATGCCGTGAACATCGACGACGGTTTCCTCAAGACCGAGGCTGGCAAGGGCTTCGCCCTGGTGGGCCCGGACTACACCGATCCGAAGTACTTCGGGGAGGGCGCCGGCATCGCCGTTCGCAAGGGCGACAAGGCCCTGGCCGACAAGATCACCGCCGCCATCGCCGCCATCCGCGCCAACGGCAAGTACAAGGAAGTGCAGGACAAGTACTTCCAGTTCGACGTGTACGGCAACTGATCGAGACTCCGAGTCACTGAGGCCCTGCCCGGTTTCTCGGTGCCTTGATACGGGTTGCCATTCCCCGGAAGTGGCACAACCAGGACGTTGAGGTCGCCAGCGAGCGACCGCAGCGCCGCGACGCCAGGCTCCACGGTTCGCGGCTAACCTGCAGGTTGTGCCACTTTTTCGTTGCAGCGGTGCTGTCCGGTTCCATCCGGGGCGCTGCATGAGGACCTGAACATGCTCAACGGCTACGGCTCGACCATTCTCGATGGTGCCTGGCTCACCCTTCTGCTGGCCCTGTCGTCCATGTCCATGGCCATCGTCCTGGGCCTGGTCGGCGCGGCGTTCCGCCTGTCGCCGGTGCGCTGGCTGGCGCTGCTGGGCGAGACCTATGCCACGGTGATCCGCGGCATTCCCGACCTGGTGCTGATCCTGCTGATCTTCTACGGCGGCCAGCAGGTGGTGAACATGGTCGCGCCCATGGTCGGCTACGAGGACTACATCGACCTCGACCCGTTCTGGTCCGGGGTCTTCACCCTGGGCTTCATCTTCGGTGCCTACCTGTCCGAGACCTTCCGTGGCGCCTTCATGGCCATCCCCAAGGGCCAGGGCGAGGCCGGCTTCGCCTACGGCATGAATGGCCGCCAGGTGTTCTTCCGCGTGCTGGTGCCGCAGATGATCCGCCTGGCCATCCCCGGCTTCACCAACAACTGGCTGGTACTGACCAAGGCCACCGCGCTGGTCTCGGTGGTCGGCCTGCAGGACATGATGTTCAAGGCCAAGAGCGCCGCGGACGCGACCCGCGAGCCCTTCACCTTCTACCTGGCCGTGGCCGCGCTCTACCTGGTGCTGACCAGCGTTTCCCTGCTGGCCCTGCGCTTCCTGGAAAAACGCTATTCCGCCGGCATCAAGGCCGCCGAGCTGTGATCAAGAGGGCGCACGCGTGATCTTCGACTACAACGTCATCCTGGAAAACCTGCCGCTCTACTTCGGTGGTGTGCTGGTCACCCTCAAGCTCCTGGCGATCTCCCTCGCCCTGGGCCTGCTGGCGGCCGTGCCCCTGGCGCTGATGCGGGTCTCCAAGCAGCCGGCGATCAACTTCCCGGCCTGGCTCTACACCTACGTCATCCGCGGCACCCCGATGCTGGTGCAGCTGTTCCTCATCTACTACGGCCTGGCGCAGTTCGCCTGGGTGCGCGAGAGCGCCCTGTGGCCCTACCTGTCCAACGCGACCTTCTGCGCCTGCCTGGCCTTCGCCATCAACACCAGCGCCTATACGGCCGAGATCCTCGCCGGCAGCATCCGCGCCACGCCCCACGGCGAGATCGAGGCGGCGAAGGCCATCGGCATGTCGCGGGCCAAGCTGTACCGCCGCATCCTGCTGCCCTCGGCCCTGCGCCGTGCGCTGCCGCAGTACAGCAACGAGGTGATCATGATGCTGCACACCACCAGCCTCGCCTCCATCGTCACCCTGATCGACATCACCGGCGCGGCGCGCACCGTGAACTCGCAGTACTACCTGCCGTTCGAGGCGTTCATCACCGCCGGCCTGTTCTACCTGTGCCTGACCTTCATCCTGGTGCGCCTGTTCAAGCTGGCCGAGCGCCGCTGGCTGGCCTACCTGGCCCCGCGCAAGGCCTGACCCATGCAGCGCATCGACCACCTCCTGCCCTGGGGCATTCCCGGCACCCGCCGCGAGCTGACGGTCTTCCGTTTCGGCTCGGGCGAGCGCAAGGCCTATATCCAGGCCTCGCTGCACGCCGACGAGCTGCCGGGCATGCGCGTGGCGGTGGAGCTGAAGAGGCGCCTGGCCGAGCTGGAGGCCGAAGGGCGCCTGGCCGGTGTGATCGAGCTGGTGCCCGTGGCCAACCCCATCGGCCTCGGGCAGATGCTCCAGGCCAACCACCTGGGGCGTTTCGAGCTCGCCAGCGGCAAGAACTTCAACCGTGGCTTCGCCGACCTGGCCGAGCTGGTGGCGCCGATGCTGGAGGGCCGCCTGGGCAGTGACGTGGCGGCCAACGTGCGGTCGATCCGCAACGCCATGCAGGTCGCCCTGGATGGCCTGGCGCCGGCCGCCTCCGAGCTCCAGGGCCTGCAGCGCCTGCTGCTGCGCCACGCCTGCGACGCCGACCTGGTGCTCGACCTGCATTGCGACTTCGATGCGGTGGTGCACCTCTACATGATTCCCCAGCAGGCGGAAGCCTTCCGCCCGCTGGCCGCGCGCCTGGGTGCCGGCGCCATGCTGGTGGCCGAGGATTCCGGCGGCAGTTCGTTCGACGAGGCCTGCTCCATGGCCTGGCTGCGCCTGCAGCGTCGCTTCCCCGATTGCGCCGTTCCGCTGGCCGGCGTGGCGGCGACCGTGGAGCTGGGCGGCATGGCCGACACCGGGCGTGAGCGCGCCGAGGCCAGTTGCGAGGCCATCCTCGCTTTCCTCGCCGGGCAGGGACTGATCAGCGGCGACTGGCCGCCGGCCCCTGCGCCCGGTTGCGAGGTGACGCCCTTCGAGGGCGCCGAATACGCCTGTGCCCCCCATGCCGGGGTGGTGAGTTTCCTGCAGCCGGTGGGGGCGCTGGTCGAGGCGGGTGATCCGCTGTTCGAGGTGATCGACCCCTTGAGCGACCGCCACAGCGTGGTGCGTGCCTCCACCCGCGGCGTGCTGTACGTGCGCGAACGCCTGCGTTTCGCGCAGCCCGGACTGTGGCTGGCCAAGGTGGCCGGCCATGTACCCATTCGTCAGGGACGCTTGTTGAGCGACTGATCCATTCGCATCGAGACCGAGACCATGTACAAACTGGAAGTCCAAGACCTGCACAAGCGCTATGGCAGCCATGAAGTCCTCAAGGGCGTGTCCCTGGCGGCCAAGGCGGGCGATGTGATCAGCATCATCGGCTCGAGCGGCTCGGGCAAGAGCACCTTCCTGCGCTGCATCAACATGCTCGAGCAGCCCCATGGCGGCAAGATCCTGCTCAACGGCGAGGAGCTGAAGCTGGTGGCCAATCGCGATGGCGGCCTCAAGGCGGCCGAGCCCAAGCAGCTGCAGCGCATGCGCTCGCGCCTGGCGATGGTGTTCCAGCACTTCAACCTGTGGTCGCACATGAGCGCCCTGGAGAACGTCATCGAGGCGCCCGTGCACGTGCTCGGCGTGCCGAAGAAGGAAGCCATCGAGAAGGCCGAACACTACCTGGCCAAGGTGGGCGTCGCCCATCGCAAGGACGCCTACCCGGCGCACATGTCCGGCGGCGAGCAGCAGCGTGTGGCGATCGCCCGTGCGCTGGCGGTGGAGCCCGAGGTGATGCTGTTCGACGAGCCCACGTCCGCGCTCGACCCCGAGCTGGTGGGCGAGGTGCTCAAGGTGATGAAGGACCTGGCCACCGAAGGCCGCACCATGGTGGTGGTGACCCACGAGATGGGCTTCGCCCGCGAGGTCTCCAACCAGCTGATCTTCCTGCACAAGGGTGTGGTCGAGGAGACCGGTTGCCCGCGCGAAGTGTTGGCCAATCCGCAATCCGAGCGCCTCAAGCAGTTCCTCTCGGGGAGCCTGAAGTAATTAATGCCAACTGCGGCTAAGCTGCCTGCCATGACTGCCCATCGAATCGGTTTTCTCCTCTGGCCCGGCACCAAGGCCATGACCCTGGCGCTGGCCGAGGAAGCACTTCGTGTCGCCCAGAGGCTGCACCCCGAAGTGGTCTACGAGCTGCATTTCCTCCAGGCCGAGGTGCCCTCCGAGGGTGCCTGGCGCCTGCCCGGCGAGGCCTGGACCGGCCGGCTCGAAGGGCTCACCCGCCTGTTCCTGCTGGCTGACGAGCCGCCCGCGCCGATGTCCGCCGCACTGTCGGCGGCGATCAAGCAGCTGGTGCGTGCCGGCTGCGTGATCGGCGGCCTGTCGGCGGGGGTCTATCCGCTGGCCCAGCTCGGCCTGCTCGACGGTTACCGCGCGGCGGTGCACTGGCGCTGGCAGGACGATTTCACCGAGCGCTTCCCCAAGGTCATCGCCACCAGCCACCTGTTCGACTGGGACCGTGACCGCCTCAGCGCCTGTGGCGGCCTTTCGGTCCTCGACCTGCTGCTGGCGGTGCTGGCTCGCGATCACGGCGCCGAGCTGGCGGGTGCGGTCTCCGAGGAGCTGGTGGTGGAGCGCATCCGCGAGGGCGGCGAGCGCCAGCGCATCCCGCTGCAGAACCGCCTCGGCTCCAGCCACCCGAAGCTCACCCAGGCGGTGCTGCTGATGGAGGCCAACATCGAGGAGCCGCTGACCACCGACGAGATCGCCCAGCATGTGTGCGTGTCGCGTCGCCAGCTGGAACGCATCTTCAAGCAGTACCTCAACCGGGTGCCCAGCCAGTACTACCTGGAGCTGCGCCTGAACAAGGCCCGGCAGATGCTGATGCAGACCAGCAAGTCGATCATCCAGATCGGCCTGTCCTGCGGCTTCTCCTCCGGGCCGCACTTCTCCAGCGCCTACCGCAACTTCTTCGGCGTCACGCCCCGCGAAGACCGCAACCAGCGGCGCAGCGGCGGCCCCTTCGACAACCAGCCGGCACTCGCCGAGCGCGGTTGATCGCGAGCACCGGGCGGGCGTCGTGCCTGCCTGGTGTTCTTCCTTTCTCCTTTCTTCGCATCACCCTGATGCATCGGCCTGTTGGGCCGCGCTGCGCTTGGCGCCAACCTACGAGAACTCAGGTGCGGCGGCGGGGGAGCAGGCAGCGTTCCAGCGCGTCGACTGCACGTTCGAGTTCATCCGGGGTGTAGGCGGCGAAGCCCATGAGGAAGCCTGGCTGCGGAGGGCGCTCGACGTACAGCCCGCTCAGGCCCAGCAGCGCGATGCCCGCATTACGCGCGGCTGCGATGGCGGTGTCTTCCGACAGGTCCCCGGTGAGCAGGCAGGGCATCTGCAATCCCCCGGCGGGAACGCGAGGCTGGATCACCGCGCCCAGCCTGTTCTCCAGCAGCTCCGCGAGGAGGGCCAGGCGTTCGGCATAGAGGGTGCGCATGCCGCGGACGTACGCGCCGAAGTGCCCGCCGCTGATGAAGCGCGCCAGCGTCAGCTGGGCGATGGAGGCGGTATGGCCGTCCTGCAGGGAGCGGGCGGTGGTCATGGGTTCCACCAGGGCCGGCGGCAGCACCAGGTAGCCGATGCGCAGCCCCGGGAACAGCGACTTGGTGAAGGTGCCGATGTAGAGCGTCCGCTCGTGCGCGTCCAGGCCCTGGACGCAGGCGGTGGGCCGGCCCGCGTAGTGGAACTCGCTGTCGTAGTCGTCCTCGATGATCCAGGCCTGCTCCCGCTGGGCCCATTCGATCAGTGCCAGGCGTCGTTCCAGGGACAGGGTCGCGCCGGACGGAAACTGGTGGGAGGGCGTCAGGTACACCGCCCGTGCGGGGTGCGGGTGGGCCAGGAGCGGGTCGACCTGCAGGCCGTCCGCGTCGACGGGGATGGCCTGGCAAACCAGGCCCGCCGCCTCGAAGGCCTTGCGCGCACCGTAGTACACCGGGTCTTCGACGAAGATCCGCTCGCCCGCATCCAGCAACACGTTGGCGCACAGCCCCAGCGCCTGCTGCGAGCTGGTGAGCACCAGCACCTGGTCCGCCGTGGTACGGGCGCCGCGCTCCAGGTTGACGTAGTCGGCGATGGCGCGGCGAAGCGGCTCCAGCCCCTGCGGATCGCCATGCAGCAGGGCCTTCGCGCCGAACTCCTTGAGCGCCTGGCGCTGCAGGCGCTCCCAGGTCTGCAGAGGAAAGGTGCGGGTCTCCGGCACGCCCGGGGCGAAGGGGCGAGGAGTGGGGTGCTCGCGCACGCCGCCCTGGCGCAGCATGGTCTCTCCACGCTTGCTCAGGCCGGCTCCGCCTGCGACCGCCTTGCGTGTACGGCGGGCAGGCCTGCCGGGTGACAGCCGGGTGGCCTCGGCGACGAAGCTGCCACTGCCGACGCGGCGCTCGATGAAGCCTTCGGCATGCAGCTGGCCGTAGGCGGCCTCGATGGTGTCGCGGGAAACGCCGAGGGAGCTGGCCAGCTGGCGTGAGGCGGGCAGCGGCGTGCCCGTCGCCAGGGCGCCGTCCAGTATCAGTTGGCGGAGGGTGCGCTGGATCCGCGCGTGCAGGGGCAGGGGGCTGAGTTCCGGATGGGCCAGCCGGGCCTTGACCGATTCCAGCAGGGCGTACTTGAACAATTGGTCTGCTCTTGATGCATTCATTGGTGGGGATAATCCGGCCAATGGGGCGCTATAAAACCGTCCTGGTCAAGCCTGGCAGGGCCGGTGCGGAGGGCGCCGGCCCCGGTGGTTGACCTGCGGTTCCGGGGGAGAGGCCCGCCGGATCAAGACAGGAGCATTTTCATGACAGCTGTGCAGCAACTCATATCGGTACGCCCCGTGGTGGCGGAGGACTTCGAGAAATGGGCCGGGTACTGGAACAAGTACCAGGAATTCTATGCCGTGGACCTGAGCGCGGAGACCACCCGGGCGACCTGGGCGCGGTTCTTCGATGGCGACGAGCCGGTCCATTGCGCCGTCGCCACGGACGGTGAGCGCATCCATGGCTTCGTCCATTTCGTCTTCCACCGCTCGACCTGGGCCTTGAACGACTTCTGCTACCTGGAGGATCTCTACGTATCGCCCAGCGTGCGGGGCCAGAAGATCGGCAAGGCGCTCATCGAGTACGTGCAGGGGCAGGCCCGGGAAAAACAGTGCGACAGGCTGTACTGGCACACCCAGGAAACCAACACGACCGCCCAGCGGTTGTATGACTGGATCGCCGAGCGGCCGGGCGTGATCGAGTACCGGATGCCGCTTTAGCGGGCGGAGGGTCCCCGTCGCGGAGCCCGTTCGGGCTCCGCGCCACGGGTCTGCGCAAGCAGCCCTTGCGAGTAAGCCGGGACCGCCCGGTTCCGGCAGTTGCCGATCGCCATTCGCGTCGCCCTCCAAGCCTCGCCGGTCATCCGCTGACCGATGCGCTGCGCCTCGTGCGTCCCGTGGCGATCCGCGTTTAAACTGCGCCTTCCCGAAGCTTTCTGTCGCATTTCCGAAAGCCTCGGATTTTCGCGGGTTGGCGCTGTAAGAAGTTGTCGCTTGGCGGCAATGCCAACCCCGAATCTGTCCCTACAATCCTTTCATCACTAGCCGTCCATGGCAGGAGAAACTGATGTCCGTTGAGCATGCGCAGGTCGAGCGCGCCGATTTCGATCAGGTGATGGTTCCCAACTACGCACCCGCCGCCTTCATTCCCGTACGCGGCGAGGGTTCGCGAGTCTGGGACCAGAGTGGCCGCGAACTGATCGATTTCGCCGGCGGTATCGCCGTGAACTCCCTCGGCCATGCTCACCCGGCGCTGGTCAAGGCGCTGACCGACCAGGCCAACAAGATCTGGCACGTCTCCAACGTCTTCACCAACGAGCCGGCCCTGCGCCTGGCCAAGAAGCTGGTGGCCGCCACCTTCGCCGAGCGCGTGTTCCTCGCCAACTCCGGCGCCGAGGCCAACGAGGCCGCGTTCAAGCTGGCCCGTCGCTACGCCCATGACGTCTATGGCCCGCAGAAGCACGAGATCATCTCGGCCACCAACAGCTTCCACGGCCGCACCCTGTTCACCGTGACCGTCGGTGGTCAGCCCAAGTATTCCGACGGCTTCGGCCCCAAGGTGGAGGGCATCACCCATGTGCCCTTCAATGACCTGGACGCGTTGAAGGCCGCCATCTCCGACAAGACCTGCGCCGTGGTGCTCGAGCCCGTGCAGGGCGAAGGCGGCGTGCTGCCGGCCACCCAGGCCTACCTGGAAGGCGCGCGCAAGCTGTGCGACGAGCACAACGCGCTGCTGGTGTTCGACGAAGTGCAGAGCGGCATGGGCCGCAGCGGCAAGCTGTTCGCCTACCAGAACTACGGCGTCACCCCGGACATCCTCTCCAGCGCCAAGAGCCTGGGCGGCGGCTTCCCCATCGGCGCCATGCTGACCACCACCGAGATCGCCAAGCACCTGGTGGTGGGTACTCACGGCACCACCTACGGCGGCAACCCGCTGGCCAGTGCCGTGGCCGAAGCCGTGCTGGACGTGATCAACACCCCGGAAGTGCTCAGCGGCATCAACGCCAAGCACGACCGCTTCAAGACCCGCCTCGAGGCGATCGGCCGGAAGTACGGCATCTTCACCGAAGTGCGTGGCCTCGGCCTGTTGATCGGTGCGGCCCTGTCCGATGCCTGGAAGGGCAAGGCCAAGGACGTGCTCAACGCTGCCGAGAAGGAAGCGGTGATGGTGCTGCAGGCCGGCCCGGACGTGGTGCGTTTCGCGCCCAGCCTGGTGATCCCGGATGCCGACATCGACGAGGGCCTGGATCGCTTCGAGCGCGCCGTGGCCAAGCTGACCCAGGCCTGAGGCCAGGGCGATACGCGGCACAGGGCTGTGCCGCGGTTCCGATTCCAGGGATGAACGTTTTTCATGCGTGATCGGCGGCCGTTGGCCGCCGTTTTCTCCGGCCGACCGTGCATGGGTTGTCCGGAGCCTTTATTGAAGGAGTGACACCATGCTGGTGATGCGCCCCGCGCAAATGGCCGACCTTGCCGATGTTCAGCGCCTGGCTGCGGACAGCCCCGTTGGTGTCACTTCGCTGCCGGACGACGCCGAGCGCCTCGGCGAGAAGATCGCCGCCTCGGAAGCCTCGTTCGCCGCCGAAGTCAGCTTCAACGGCGAGGAGAGCTATTTCTTCGTCCTCGAAGACACCGAGACCGGCCGCCTCGTCGGCTGCTCGGCCATCGTCGCCTCGGCGGGCTTCTCCGAGCCCTTCTACAGCTTCCGCAACGAGACCTTCGTCCACGCCTCGCGCGAGCTGAAGATCCACAACAAGATCCACGTCCTCTCGCTGTGCCACGACCTCACCGGCAACAGCCTGCTGACCAGCTTCTACGTGCAGCGCGAGCTGGTGGGCACCGCCAGCGCCGAGCTCAACTCCCGGGCGCGCCTGATGTTCATGGCCAGCCACCCGGAGCGCTTCGCCGATGCGGTGGTGGTGGAGATCGTCGGCTACAGCGACGACGAGGGCGAGTCGCCGTTCTGGAATGCCGTGGGTCGCAACTTCTTCGACCTGAACTACATCGAGGCGGAGCGCCTGTCGGGCCTCAAGAGCCGCACCTTCCTCGCCGAGCTGATGCCCAACTACCCCATCTACGTGCCGCTGCTGCCGGACGAGGCCCAGGAATCCATGGGCCAGGTGCACCCGCGCGCGCAGATCACCTTCGACATCCTGATGCGCGAAGGCTTCGAGACCGACAACTACATCGACATCTTCGATGGCGGCCCGACCCTGCACGCACGCACCTCCGGCATCCGCTCCATCGCCCAGAGCCGCGTCGTGCCGGTGCGCATCGGCGAGCAGCAGAAGGGTGGCCGCCAGTACCTGGTGAGCAACGGCCTGCTGCAGGACTTCCGTGCCCTGGTGGCCGACCTCGACTGGGTACCCGGCAAGCCGGTGGAACTCAGCCTGGAGATCGCCGAAGCCCTCGGTGTGGGTGAAGGCGCCAGCGTGCGCCTGGTAGCGATTTAAACCGAAGCGCCAAGCGGGGGCCCTGCCGCCCGACTTGCAGCTTGCCGCTTGAAGCTTGCAGCTCTAACGGAGTCTCTATGATCGTTCGTCCCGTACGCAGCGCCGACCTGCCTGCCCTGATCGACCTGGCGCGCAGCACCGGTGCCGGCCTCACCACCCTCCCGGCCAACGAGGAGCGCCTGGCGCATCGCGTGGGCTGGGCGGAGAAGGCCTTCACCGGCCAAGCCGAGCGGGGCGATGCGGACTACCTGTTCGTACTCGAGGACGACGACGGCAAGGTGGTGGGCATCTCCGCCGTGGCCGGCGCCGTCGGCCTGCGCGAGCCCTGGTACAACTACCGTGTCGGGCTCACCGTCAGCGCCTCGCAGGAGCTGAACATCCACCGGCAGATCCCCACCCTGTTCCTGGCCAACGACCTGACCGGCAACTCCGAGCTGTGCTCGCTGTTTCTGCACGCCGGCTACCGCACCGGCCTCAACGGCCGCCTGCTGTCCAAGGCACGCTTCCTGTTCATCGCCGAGTTCCCCGAGCTGTTCGGCGACAAGGTGATCGCCGAGATGCGCGGCATGTCCGACGAGCACGGTGTCTCGCCGTTCTGGGAGAGCCTGGGCCGGCATTTCTTCAAGATGGAATTCTCCCGCGCGGACTACCTCACCGGCGTCGGCAACAAGGCCTTCATCGCCGAGCTGATGCCCAAGTTCCCGCTCTACACCTGCTTCCTCTCCGAGGCGGCGCGGGACGTGATCGGGCGCGTGCACGCCGACACCGAGCCGGCGCTGGCCATGCTCAAGGGCGAGGGCTTCAGCTTCCAGGGCTACGTCGACATCTTCGACGCCGGCCCGGCCATCGAATGCCAGACCGCGAAGATCCGCGCCGTGCAGGACAGCCAGGCGCTGGTGCTGGCCGTGGGCACGCCGGGCGACGATGCCACGCCGTACCTGATCCACAACCGCAAGCGCGAGGATTGCCGCATCACCGCCGCCCCGGCCCGCCTGGCCGCCGGCACCCTGGTGGTCGATGCCGATACCGCCAAGCGTCTGAAACTCTCGGCTGGCGCTTCGGTCCGCGCCGTGCCGCTGTCGGCTAAGGAGTCCGTCAAATGAGCACCCATTACATCGCAGGCGCCTGGCAGGCCGGGCAGGGCGAGGCCTTCGACTCGCTGAACCCGGTCACCCAGGAATCCGTATGGAGCGGCCAGGGCGCCAGCGCCGAGCAGGTCAAGGCCGCCGTGGCCGTCGCCCGCGCCGCCTTCCCGGCCTGGGCCCGCCTGAGCCTGGATGCGCGCATCGCCGTTCTCGAGCGCTTCGCCGCCACCCTCAAGACCCGCGCCGACGAACTGGCGCGCTGCATCGGCGAGGAGACCGGCAAGCCCTTGTGGGAGTCGGCCACCGAGGTGACCACCATGGTCAACAAGGTCGCCATCTCCATCCAGAGCTACCGCGAGCGCACCGGCGAGAAGAGCGGCCCGCTGGCCGACGCCACGGCCGTGCTGCGCCACAAGCCCCACGGCGTGGTCGCCGTGTTCGGCCCCTACAACTTCCCCGGCCACCTGCCCAACGGCCACATCGTGCCCGCGCTGCTGGCCGGTAACGCGGTGGTGTTCAAGCCCAGCGAGCTGACCCCCAAGGTGGCCGAGCTGACGGTCAAGTGCTGGATCGAGGCGGGCCTGCCCGCCGGCGTGCTCAACCTGGTGCAGGGTGCCCGCGAGACCGGCATCGCCCTGGCCGCGAGCGCCGGCATCGACGGCCTGTTCTTCACCGGCTCCAGCCGCACCGGCAACCTGCTGCACCAGCAGTTCGCCGGCCGCCCGGACAAGATCCTGGCGCTGGAGATGGGGGGCAACAACCCGCTGGTGGTGGACGAGGTGGCCGATGTCGACGCGGCCGTCTACACCATCATCCAGTCCGCCTTCATCTCCGCCGGCCAGCGCTGCACCTGCGCCCGCCGCCTGCTGGTGCCGGTCGGCGCCTGGGGCGACGCGCTGCTGGCGCGCCTGGTGGCGGTGGCGGCGAGCATTCAGGTCGGCGCCTTCGACGCCCAGCCGGCACCCTTCATGGGCTCGGTGATCTCCCTGGACGCCGCGCGCCACCTGCTCAAGGCCCAGGAACACCTGATCGCCCAGGGCGCCACGGCGCTGCTGGCCATGTCCCAGCCGCTGGAGACCGCCGCGCTGCTGACCCCCGGCATCCTCGACGTCACCGCCGTGGCCGAGCGCCCGGACGAAGAGTTCTTCGGCCCGCTGCTGCAGGTGATCCGCTACGCCGATTTCGACGCCGCCGTGGCCGAGGCCAACGCCACCCAGTACGGCCTGGCCGCCGGCCTGCTCTCGGACTCCCGCGAGCTGTACCAGCGCTTCTTCATCGAGAGCCGCGCCGGCATCGTCAACTGGAACAAACAACTGACCGGGGCCGCGAGCAGCGCACCCTTCGGGGGCATCGGCGCGTCGGGCAACCACCGCGCCAGCGCCTACTACGCCGCTGACTACTGCGCCTACCCGGTCGCCTCGCTGGAAAGCGAAACCCTTGCCCTGCCTGCAACCCTGACGCCTGGAGTCAGCCTATGAGCGCCCATGAAGTGAACTTCGACGGTCTGGTCGGCCCGACCCACAACTACGGCGGCCTGTCCTACGGCAACGTGGCGTCGCAGAGCAACAGCCAGGCCGTCTCCAGCCCGAAGGAAGCCGCCCTGCAGGGCCTGGCGAAGATGAAGGCGCTGATGGAGATGGGCTTCAAGCAGGGCGTGCTCGCCCCGCAGGAGCGCCCCAACGTCGCTGCGCTGCGCAGCCTCGGCTTCGCCGGGACCGACGCCCAGGTGATCGAGAAGGCCGCCCGTGACGCCATGCCGCTGCTGGCCGCCTGCAGTTCGGCATCGAGCATGTGGACCGCCAACGCCTGCACCGTCAGCCCCAGCGCCGACACCGCGGACGGCCGCGTGCACTTCACCGCTGCCAACCTCAACTGCAAGTTCCACCGCAGCATCGAGCACCCCACCACCAGCCGCGTGCTGGGGGCGATGTTCGCCGACGAGCGCCACTTCGCCCACCACGCCGCGCTGCCGGCGGTGGCGCAGTTCGGTGACGAAGGCGCGGCCAACCACACCCGTTTCTGCAAGGGCTATGGCGAGGCCGGCGTGGAGTTCTTCGTGTTCGGCCGCAGCGCCTTCGACAGCCGCTTCCCGGCGCCCTCGCGCTACCCGGCGCGGCAGACCCTGGAGGCCAGCCAGGCCGTCGCGCGCCTGCACGGGCTGAGCGAGGCCGGCGTGGTCTACGCCCAGCAGAACCCGGCGGTGATCGACCAGGGTGTGTTCCACAACGACGTGATCGCGGTGGGCAATGGCGAGGTGCTGTTCCACCACGAGGACGCCTTCCTCGACACCGACAAGGTGCTGGCCGAGTTGCACGACAAGCTGGGCCGCGTCGGTGGCCGCTTCCAGGCCGTGTGCGTACCGCGTGCGGCGGTGACGGTGGAGGACGCCGTGCGTTCCTACCTGTTCAACAGCCAGCTGCTCAGCCGCGCCGATGGCAGCATGCTGCTGATCGTCCCGGAGGAGTGCCGCAACAACGCACGGGTGTGGAACTACCTGCAGACCCTGACCGCCGAGGACGGCCCGATCCGCGAGGTGAAGGTCTTCGACCTCAAGCAGAGCATGCAGAACGGCGGCGGCCCGGCGTGCCTGCGCCTGCGCGTGGCGCTCAAGGACAACGAGCTGGCAGCGGTCAACCAGGGCGTGATCCTCACCCCTTCGCTCTACGACACCCTGACCGGCTGGGTGGAGAAGCACTACCGTGACCGCCTGAGCGAAACCGACCTGGCTGATCCACAATTGCTCATTGAATGCCGCACGGCATTGGATGAGCTGACGCAGATCCTTAAACTGGGCGCCGTTTATCCGTTTCAACTGAATTGAGCGGCAAGCGCCAAGCGACAAGCTTCAAGTAGAAGCCGCCGCCTACACTTGCCGCTTGTCGCTTACGACTTGGAGCTTTAGTAAATGTCCGACGCCCTGCAACTCATCCTCGAAGACACCGACGGTACCCAGCTCGAAACCTCCTGCACGCGCTTCGCGGTGATGTGGCAGGGCAAGGAGGTCTGGATCCAGACCGCCGGCAACGGCCAGCTGCTGATTGGCGTGGATGTCGAGGAAGGCGATACCGAGTACGCCAACCTGCTGCTGCGCCCGCTGGCGACCAACCTGGTCAGCCTGCAGCTGGAGATGGAGCCGGCCGATGCCGGTGATGACGACGAGGACGGCCATGTGCATGGCCCGGACTGCAACCACGATCATTGAGGACGCGCGGATGTTGGCGCTTGGCAAACTGCTTGAACTGACCTTGGCCGGCCGCGAGCCGACCGAGAAGATTCAACTGACCGCCGAGGGCGCCCGCCTGCACTGGCTGGGCGAGGGGGCCCTGGAAGTCACCCCGCCCGTCCATGCCGACAATGGCATGGACCTGCTGCTCTCCGCCGGCATCCATGGCAACGAGACGGCGCCGATCGAGCTGCTCGACCGCCTGCTGCAGGGTGTCGCCCGGGGCGAGCTCAAGCCCCGCTCGCGCATTCTCTTCCTGCTCGGCAACCCCGAGGCCATGCGTCGCGGCGAACGCTATGTCGAGCAGGACATCAACCGCCTGTTCAATGGCCGCCACGAGCAGACCAGCGGTTTCGAGGCCATGCGCGCCAACGAGCTGGAGCGCCTGGCCGCGGCGTTCTTCATCAAGCCGGGCCGTACCCGCCTGCATTACGACCTGCACACCGCCATCCGGGGCTCGAAGATCGAGCAGTTCGCCCTCTACCCGTACAAGGAAGGGCGCGAGCACTCCCGTCGCGAGCTGGCGCGCCTGGGTGCCGCCGGCATCGAGGCGGTGCTGCTGCAGAACAAGACCGGCATCACCTTCAGCTCCTACACCTATGCCAGCCTGGACGCCGAGGCGTTCACCCTGGAGCTGGGCAAGGCGCGCCCGTTCGGCCAGAACGGCCAGGTCAACCTCGACCTGCTGGAGGCGCGTCTGCGCCTGCTGGTGGAGGGCGCGGAACCGGAAGGCGAGGGCGAGGACCTCGGCCCATTGCAGCTGTTCGCCGTGTCCCGCGAGGTGATCAAGCACAGCGATGCCTTCCAGCTGCACCTGCCGACGGACATCGAGAACTTCAGCGAGCTGCCCATCGGCTACCTGCTGGCCGACGACATCGCCGGCACCCGCTGGGTGATCGAGGAGGAGGGCGCGCGCATCATCTTCCCCAATCCGAAGGTGAAGAACGGCCTGCGCGCCGGCATCCTCATCGTTCCCGCCGAAGTCGACTGACGGGCGCCTGCTTCCCTCCCGGGCTGACGCCCGGGCTACCGCTTCGCCGGCTCTTTCCGAGCTTCGACATTTGCCTACTTGCTCGCCTCGCCGTGCTCCTTTAGGGTCGTTCCCTTACCCAGCCAAGGAGCCCGAGATGGCCGTCATAGACCTGCGCAGCGATACCGTCACCCAACCCACCCCCGGTATGCGCGATGCCATGCAGGCGGCCCCGCTGGGTGATGACGTCTATGGCGAAGACCCGACCGTCAACCTGCTGGAAACCACGCTCGCCGGGCGCCTGGGCTTCGAGGCCGCGCTGTTCGTACCCACCGGCACGATGAGCAACCTGCTGGGGCTGATGGCCCATTGCGAACGCGGCGACGAATACATCGTCGGCCAGCAGGCCCACACCTATAAGTACGAGGGCGGTGGTGCGGCGGTGCTCGGGTCGATCCAGCCGCAGCCCATCGATGGCGAAGCGGATGGCTCCCTCGACCTGGCGAAGGTCGAGGCGGCGATCAAGCAGGACGATTTCCACTTCGCCCGCACCCGCCTGCTGGCGCTGGAGAACACCATGCAGGGCAAGGTCCTGCCCCTGGAATACCTGGCGGCGGCGCGCGAGATGACCCGCCGTCGCGGCCTGGCGCTGCACCTGGACGGCGCCCGCCTGTACAACGCGGCGGTGAAGCAGGGCGTGGATGCCCGCGAGATCACCCGTCACTTCGATTCGGTTTCTGTGTGCCTGTCCAAGGGCCTGGGCGCCCCGATCGGCTCGGTGCTCTGTGGCAGCGCCGTCCTGATCGCCAAGGCGCGGCGCCTGCGCAAGATGGTCGGCGGCGGCATGCGCCAGGCCGGGTTGCTGGCCGCCGCCGGCCTCTACGCCCTGGATCACCAGGTTCAGCGCCTGGCGGACGACCATGCCAACGCCGCGCGCCTGGGCGCCGGGCTGGCCGAACTGGGCTACGGCGTGGAGCCGGTGCAGAGCAACATGGTCTATGTTGATCTGGGCTCGCAGGCGCCGGCGCTCAAGGCGTTCATGGCCCAGCGGGGCATCGTCCTCAGTGCGGCGCCGCGCCTGCGCATGGTCACCCACCTGGACGTCGACGCCGCCGGCATCGAGCGGGTGATCGAGGCGTTCGCCGAGTTTCGTCGCAGCTGATCACTCGATAGCGTTCGATAGTCGCTTTCTATCGCATAAAGGCACTATCCCGCCGGCACAGGGCCTATATAATGCGGCCCTTTGCCGGCGATTCGTGGCCGCAGTTTCCGTGGAAGAACCTATGAAAAGCGCTCAAATCCGTGAAGCCTTCCTGAGCTTCTTCGAAGAGAAGGGGCACACCCGTGTGGCCTCCAGCTCCCTGATCCCGGGCAACGACCCGACCCTGCTGTTCACCAACGCCGGCATGAACCAGTTCAAGGACTGCTTCCTCGGCCTGGAAAAGCGCGCCTACACCCGTGCCACCACCAGCCAGAAGTGCGTACGCGCCGGCGGCAAGCACAACGACCTGGACAATGTCGGCTACACCGCGCGCCACCACACCTTCTTCGAGATGCTGGGCAACTTCAGCTTCGGCGACTATTTCAAGCGTGACGCCATCACCTACGCCTGGGAATTCCTGACCTCGGACAAGTGGCTGAACCTGCCCAAGGAGAAGCTCTGGGTCACGGTCTACGCCAGCGACGACGAGGCCTATGACATCTGGACCAAGGAAGTCGGCATCCCCGCCGAGCGCATGGTCCGCATCGGCGACAACAAGGGCGCGCCGTACGCCTCCGACAACTTCTGGGCGATGGGCGACACCGGCCCGTGCGGCCCCTGCACCGAGATCTTCTACGACCACGGCCCGGACATCTGGGGCGGCCCGCCCGGTTCCCCGGAAGAGGATGGCGACCGCTACATCGAGATCTGGAACAACGTCTTCATGCAGTTCAACCGCACTGCGGACGGCGTGATGCACCCGCTGCCGGCACCGAGCGTGGACACCGGCATGGGCCTGGAGCGCGTCAGCGCCGTGCTGCAGCACGTGAACTCGAACTACGAGATCGACCTGTTCCAGAGCCTGCTGAACGCCGCGGCCAAGGCCATCGGTTGCGCCAACGAAGGCCAGGCTTCGCTGAAGGTGGTCGCCGACCACATCCGTTCCTGCTCCTTCCTGATCGCCGACGGCGTGCTGCCGTCCAACGAAGGCCGTGGCTACGTGCTGCGCCGCATCATCCGCCGCGCCTGCCGCCACGGTAACAAGCTGGGCGCGAAGGGCACCTTCTTCCACCAGATCGTCGCCGCGCTGGTTGGCGAGATGGGCGATGCCTTCCCCGAGCTCAAGCAGCAGCAGGAACACATCGAGCGCGTGCTGAAGACCGAGGAAGAGCAGTTCGCCAAGACCCTGGAGAACGGCCTGAAGATCCTCGAGCAGGACCTGGCCGGCCTCTCCGGCAGCGTCATCCCGGGCGATGTGGTGTTCAAGCTGTACGACACCTACGGCTTCCCTGCGGACCTGACCGCCGACATCGCCCGCGAACGCGAGCTGACCATCGACGAGGAAGGCTTCGAGCGCGAGATGGAGAAGCAGCGCGAGCTGTCCCGTGCCTCCAGTGCCTTCGGCATGGACTACAACAGCCTGGTCAAGGTCGAGGGCGAGACCCGCTTCCTCGGCTACCAGGGGCATTCCGGCTCCGGCCAGATCGTCGCGCTGTTCAAGGACGGCCAGGCGGTCGACAGCCTGAAGGAAGGCGAGGAGGGCGTCGTCGTCCTCGACCAGACCCCGTTCTACGCCGAATCCGGCGGCCAGGTCGGTGACTGTGGCTACCTGGAAGGCGCCGGCGTGCGCTTCGACGTGCGCGACACCACCAAGGCCGGCGGTGCCTTCCTGCATCACGGCGTGGTCGCCCAGGGCAGCCTGAGCGCCGGTGCTTCGGTCAAGGCCGAAGTGGCAGGTGAAGTGCGCCAGGCCACCGCGCTCAACCACTCGGCCACCCACCTGCTGCACGCTGCGCTGCGCCAGGTGCTGGGCGAGCACGTACAACAGAAGGGCTCCCTGGTCGACAGCCAGCGCCTGCGTTTCGACTTCAGCCATTTCGAGGCGATCAAGCCCGAGCAGCTGAAGGCGCTGGAAGACATCGTCAACGCCGAGATCCGCAAGAACAGCGCGGTCGATACCGAGGAAACCGATATCGAGACCGCCAAGGCCAAGGGCGCCATGGCGCTGTTCGGCGAGAAGTACGGTGACCAGGTGCGCGTGCTGAGCATGGGCGACGGCTTCTCCGTCGAGCTGTGCGGCGGTACCCACGTGTCCCGCACCGGCGACATCGGCCTGTTCAAGATCACCAGCGAAGGCGGCGTGGCCGCCGGCGTGCGTCGCATCGAGGCGGTGACCGGTGCGGCAGCGCTGGCCTACCTGAACGGCGCCGAGGAGCAGCTCAAGGAAGCGGCCGGCCTGGTCAAGGGCAGCCGCGACAACCTGCTGGACAAGCTCTCCGCCCTGCTGGAGCGCAACCGCCAGCTGGAGAAGGAGCTGGACCAGCTCAAGGCCAAGGCGGCCAGCGCTGCCGGCAACGACCTCGCGGCTTCGGCCGTCGACGTCAAGGGTGTGAAGGTCCTGGCTGCACGCCTGGACCTGGACGGCGACGCGCTGCTGGCGCTGGTCGACCAGTTGAAGAACAAGCTCGGCCGCGCGGTGATCCTGCTCGGCGGCGCGCTGGAGGGCAAGGTGACACTGGTCGCCGGTGTCACCCAGGACCTGACCGGCCAACTCAAGGCCGGCGATCTGATGAAGCAGGCCGCGGCTGCGGTCGGCGGCAAGGGTGGTGGTCGTCCTGACATGGCCCGTGGCGGCGGTACCGACGCCGCGGCCCTGGAACAGGCCCTGGCCCTGGCCGTACCGTTCGTCGAGCAGGGTTTGTAAGACCCCGCCGCCAACGGCCCGCCCCACGCCCGGCGGGCCTTGGCAGTGTTCTGCGTTGATTGTTTAATGGGCGCCCTTCACGGGATTAGGCGGCTTTTGAAATGGCTTTGATCGTACAGAAGTTTGGGGGGACCTCGGTCGGCACCGTCGAGCGCATCGAGCAGGTGGCCGAGAAGGTCAAGAAATTCCGCGAAGGCGGCGACGACATCGTGGTGGTGGTTTCCGCCATGAGCGGCGAGACCAACCGTCTCATCGACCTGGCCAAGCAGATCAGCGATAAGCCGGTGCCGCGCGAACTGGACGTGATGGTTTCCACCGGCGAGCAGGTGACCATCGCCCTGCTGGCCATGGCGCTGATCAAGCGCGGCGTGCCGGCGGTTTCCTATACCGGCAACCAGGTGCGCATCCTCACCGACAGCGCGCACAACAAGGCCCGCATCCTGCAGATCGACGACCAGAAGATCCGCAGCGACCTCAAGGCGGGTCGCGTGGTGGTGGTCGCCGGCTTCCAGGGCGTGGACGAGCACGGCAACATCACCACCCTCGGCCGTGGCGGCTCCGACACCACCGGCGTGGCCCTGGCGGCGGCGCTGAAGGCCGATGAGTGCCAGATCTATACCGATGTAGATGGCGTCTACACCACCGATCCGCGCGTCGTGCCCCAGGCCAAGCGCCTGGACAAGATCACCTTCGAGGAGATGCTGGAAATGGCCAGCCTCGGCTCCAAGGTGCTGCAGATCCGCTCGGTGGAGTTCGCCGGCAAGTACAACGTCCCGCTGCGCGTGCTGCACAGCTTCCAGGAGGGTCCGGGCACCCTCATTACCCTTGATGAAGAGGAATCCATGGAACAGCCGATCATCTCCGGCATCGCCTTCAATCGCGACGAAGCCAAGCTGACCATCCGTGGCGTACCGGATACTCCCGGCGTTGCCTTCAAGATCCTCGGGCCGATCAGCGCCGCCAATATCGAAGTGGACATGATCGTGCAGAACGTCGCGCACGATAACACCACCGATTTCACCTTCACCGTGCACCGCAACGACTACCAGAACGCGCTGCAGGTGCTGGAGCAGACCGCTCGCGAGATCGGCGCCCGTGAAGTCAGCGGCGATACCAAGATCGCCAAGGTCTCCATCGTCGGTGTCGGCATGCGCTCCCACGCGGGCGTCGCCAGCCGCATGTTCGAGGCCCTGGCCAAGGAAACTATCAATATCCAGATGATCTCCACCTCCGAGATCAAGGTGTCCGTGGTAATCGAGGAGAAGTACCTCGAACTGGCCGTTCGCGCCCTCCACACCGCCTTCGAGCTCGACGCACCCGCCCGACAGGGCGAGTGAGGCATATAACGAAAGGCGCGGCTCACCCCGCGCCTTTTGTCGTTTTTGGTCAGCACTGTTGGAACTTTCCTTTTGCCAGTGCTGGTCAATACTTGGGTGGAGGCCCCTTGATAACGCATGGGGTCGATACCATTTCTTTTTTGCAGACTGTTTTGTCCCTGAACATTAAATCCGTGAGGAGAAAGGAATGCTGATTCTGACTCGCCGGGTCGGAGAGACCCTGATGGTGGGTGACGACGTCACTGTCACCGTGTTAGGCGTGAAAGGTAATCAGGTGCGCATTGGCGTCAACGCCCCGAAGGAGGTAGCCGTGCACCGTGAAGAGATTTACCAGCGCATACAGAAAGAGAAAGACCAGGAACCAAGCCACTAATTTTTCTGCATTTTTTGCTTTGCAAACGGGGAAAACATGGATATCATGCGCCCCGTGTTGCGGAGAGGTGGCCGAGTGGCCGAAGGCGCTCCCCTGCTAAGGGAGTACACCTCAAAAGGGTGTCGGGGGTTCGAATCCCCCCTTCTCCGCCATTATTCAGCGTTATAGAGATGACAGCGGTTAGTTCGGTAAGTTGTTGAAAATTATCGAAAAAGCAGTTGACGAAGGTTTGAGATTCTCTATAATGCGCGCCCTACACGCACTCATAGCTCAGCTGGATAGAGTACCCGGCTACGAACCGGGCGGTCGGAGGTTCGAATCCTCCTGAGTGCGCCATACAGGATGCGACGATCAAGGTCGGCGCATCGGGCAGTAAACCAGTGGTGACCTGGTCTAAAACCACCGAAACGCACTCATAGCTCAGCTGGATAGAGTACCCGGCTACGAACCGGGCGGTCGGAGGTTCGAATCCTCCTGAGTGCGCCATACAAGAGAAGGGCCTGCAGCAATGCAGGCCCTTTTTCTTTGTGTCTGAAAAAAGGCTGGCAATGATCCGCGGTCGGGTCGGATGATCTGGCAGCTGCAAGCTGCAAGCTGCAAGCTGCAAGCTGCAAGCTGCAAGCTGCAAGCTGCAAGCTGCAAGCTGCAAGCTGCAAGCTGCAAGCCGAAAGCCGAAAGCCGAAAGCTACAAGCGCTGCCTCCTCACAGCCTCCAGGGCTCGCTTTGGCGCGTTGCTGCGTGGGGTGATGGGTGGCAGTAATGAAAAAGCCCGGCATTCGCCGGGCTTTGCGTAAGAGGGAGGAGGAGGGCTCAGAGCAGCACGGAGTACCAGAACACCCGGCCGATGATATTGATGTGCTCGTTGGCTTCGCTGGCCTCGTAGCGTTCGTCGGGGTGCTCGTCGCTGTTGAAGCTGCGCACGCGCAGGCCGCCCCCGGGGAGGCGGTAGAGCAGCTTCACGCGCAGCTGGCCGTCATGGTCGAAGGCGTACATGTCGCCATCCCTGATGGTGCGTGCGCTGGTGTCGACGCCCACGGTGCTGCCGTCGGGCAGGACGGGCTCCATGCTGTTGCCGTTTACCGTCACGCAAGCCGCGCTGGCGGCATCGATGTTCTTCTTGCGCAGCGAGTATTTGCCGAAGCGCAGCTTGCGGCCGGTGGTCTGCAGCACGACCGTGCTGCCCTTGCCGCCGGACAGCTCCACCTCCTTGTAGAAGGGCAGCTCGATCTCGTCGGCATCCAGTGGCGTGTCGTCGTCCCAGGACTCCACGCCGCCGAACCAGTCCGCATTGCCAGGTTGTCGATTCATCCGGCCTTCGAGCATCTCTCCACGGCCTTCCGCGAGCCAGCGTGGGCTGACGCCGCAAATGGTGGCGATCTGGGTGGCGAAGCTGGTCGCGCGCGATTTGCCGCGTTCCAGGTCGGATATAGAGGTCTGTGTCATGCCGGCTGCGCTTGCGAGCTGTACCTGGCTCAGGTTGGCGTGCTTGCGGGCGGCCTTGATGCGGTCTTTGAGTTCCATGGGCGCAGAATAAGGGCGGACCTATGTCAATGCAAGTGCATAAATATAGATACTCCTATATAATTGGCACCAGAATTCGGCTGTCCCGCAGCGCCGCATCGAGTCCCATTGCGACTCGGGCGAGCGGCGGAGCGGGGCGGCTTTCATCGTTCAGCCGGCCAGGGGGTCGGCCCATGGGAAGGGAAAATACAATGTTCCAGACTACAGAACAGGCGCTGGCGGTTGCTTACTGGATGGCTGAGCACAAGGCCGGCCCGCGTTCGTCGACGGCGATGGCCATCGACGTGCTGCGCGAACGTTTCGATACCAGCTTCGTCAGCAAGCTGCCCAGCGGCTTGAGCCCGCACGAGTGGCAGGCGCAGTCGGTGATGACCATCCGCTTCGCCCAGCGTCTGCTGGCCGAGCACCCGCTGGAACTGGCGGTGGTGCAGGCCGAGTACGCGCATGGCCGTGATTTCGTGGTGGCGATCGCCGCCCTGCGTGACTGGCTTCGCCCGCAGGCCGACTCGGCCGAACAGCGTGCTGCCCTCGCACTGTTGATGCGTATGTTCCGCCGCCCGCCGCACAGCATTCGCGAGGTCGAGCGGCTCACCGGGCTGTCCAAGAGCACCCTGCATCGCTGGGACCAGGACTGGCGCACCAAGGTCGCCGGCAAGCTGCGTGATGCCGTTGCGCGCCTGGAAGCACCCATGTCCAGCGCGGGGATCGTGGTTGCACATTGATGAGGAAAAATTTCTTTTAAAAAATGGCTTTTCCCATATTGACGATATGGGACGATAAAGGTAAGATAGCTCCAAGATCGAAATCAAACCAACTGAAGCCCGCACATCGCGGGCTTCGGCGTTTCTGGGCCTGGCGAAAACCGCACGGCCTTCAAGAAAGGAGTCTTCCATGACCGAGCCAAGTATTGCGGTCGCCATGGCAGGCGGGGTGGCTGGCGCCGGTGTCGCGATGATCGTGCCCGGTGTCGATGGCAATGCACTGATCGGCGGCTTCGGCGGCGCGATCTTCTTCGTAGTGTTCGCCCGTGACTATCAACCGCTTACCCGTGTGGGCTACCTGCTGGTGTCCTGGGTCGGCGGTTACTACACCGCCGTCGAGGCGGTCAGTCGCGGTATTTCGCAGACCAGCGGGGCGGTCGCCTTCGTCGCCGCGACGCTCTGCGTGACGGCGGGCGTCGGCCTGCTGGAATGGATGCGCGGCGGTCAGCTGCCGTCCTGGTTGCGGACGATCCTGCGGCGCGGAGCGGGAGGCAAGGATGGATGATCCATTGGCCACCGGCACCCTCGTGGTCTGCGCGGCGATCTGCTTGCGACTGCTGACCTACCGGCGGCGTGGCTCACGCTTCCGCCCCGGCGTTTCACTCTGCGCCTACCTGTTGGCGCTCTGCACGGGCTGCCAGGCGCTGACCATCGCCATTGGGCGTTACCAGGGCGAGCACCTCTCGCCCTGGATGCTCGGCGTCCTGCTGATCCTGCTGTTTCTGGTGCTCCGGGCCCGCGGCAATCTCGCGCGGATCATGCACCTGGGCTGATCGCCCTCAGTTTCCAACCTATCCACCGCGACCCGAGAGGCAGCGGCGCGCATACCTGCGCGTCGCTCGCCGGGTCGCGACCATCCACCAGGAGGACTCAATGACCATCACCGCCACGCGGCTGGATGTCGCCGCCCTGCGCGAGGCCTTGCGCGGCCTGCTCGAACTGCCGGTCGGCGCGCTGATCGCGGCGGACCAGGCAGCTGCACCGCCGTCCGGTCTCTACGCCAGCCTGCGTGAAACGCAGTCGGCGGAACAGGGCAAGTCCCGCCGCGAGTTCAACGGCAACAACGAACGGGAAACCGTCATCACCAGCTGCGAGACCACCTTCGGCCTCGTCGGCTTCGGTACCGGCGCCCTCGACCTGATCCACGACGCCCGCTCGGTGTTGCAGTCGAGCCTCGCCCAGGACCGCTTGCGGCGCCTCGGTGTCGCGCTGCTGCGCCTGGCGCCGATCGAAAACCTTTCCAGCGTCGAGGCGGGCGTCGCCCGGGAACAGGCGCGCCTCGACCTCGTCCTCGGCCACGACCACCGCGTGACCCTGGAACAGAAACACATCGCTTCCTCGGTGGTGACCGCCCACACCGATACGGGCCTCACCGCCACCCTTACAGTGAATCCAACGGAGACCTGATATGTCCCTTCCGCTTTCGCAGATCGTAAACGTACAACTCAACGTGCAGCCGGTATCCACCCCGCGCCGCGACTTCGGCCAACTGGCCCTGTTCACCCCCGAGGCCGGCAACGTCTTCATCGACGCGTCGACCCTGTACATCAGCTGCGCCAGCCAGGCCGAAGTGGAGGCCGCCTTCGGCAGCTCCTCGCAGACCGCCATCGCCGCCCGCGCCTTCTTCGCCCAGAGCCCGCGACCCAAGCAACTGCTGGTGGCGCGCTGGCTGAAGTCGACCCGCAACGTGCCGGCGGTCAAGGCCGCCATCAACGGCACCCCGCTGCTGGCCACCCTCGACCAGCTGAAGGCGGTGAGCGCCGGCCAGCTGTCCATCACCGTCGACGGTGTGCGCCAGGACGTCACCGGCCTGAACTTCAGCGCCGCCGCCGACTTCGCCGCCATCGCCGCGCTGATCGACGCCAAGCTGACCGCCCAGGCCGTCAGCTGCCGTTACGACGCCGTCGCCAACCGCTTCATCCTCGACGCCGATGTCGCCGGCGCCGCCAAGGCCATCGGCTTCGCCCAGGACCTCGGCGCCACCGGCACCTACCTCGGCGGCCTGCTGCGCCTGGAGAACGGCATGGCGCAGAAGATCGCCGGTGCCGATGCCCTGGTGCTCGCCGCGCAGTCCCTGCCGCAGGCCTTCGCCGCGCTGCTCGACGCCAACGCCGGCTGGTACGCCGCCACCGTTGCCGCGTCCCTGACCGACGACGAGATCGAGCAGGCCTCCGCCTGGGTACTGGCCGCCGACAAGAAGGTCTTCGGCGTCACCACCCAGAACCCGAGCCACCTGGAGAACGTCGCCAGCAACCCCTTCAAGCGCCTGGTGGATCGCCAGAGCCATCGCACCGTCGCGGTCTTCGACAAGAACGACCCCTACGCGGTGAACAGCTGGCTGGCCCGTGCGCTGTCGGTGAACTTCGCCGCCAACAACTCCACCCTGACCATGAAGTTCAAGCAGCTGCCCGGCATCAGCGCGGACAACCTGACCCTCACCGAGGCCGACAAGTGCCGCAAGCTGGGCCTGAACTTCTACACCTACTTCGACGAGTCGGCGATGGTCGCCGAAGGCACCGTCATCGGCGGTCGCTTCTTCGATGAAGTGCACATCCTCGACTGGTACGTCGACGCCGTGCAGAAGGAAGTGTTCGCCACCCTGTACCGCTCCCCGGGCAAGGTGCCGCTGACCGACGCGGGCGTGGCCCGCCTGCTCGCCTCGGTGCGCAAGGTCTGCCGCGAAGGCGTGAACAACGGCGCCTTCGCCCCCGGCGTATGGAACGGCGACCCCTTCGGCAACCTCGTCAGCGGCGAGCGCCTCGACGAAGGCTTCTACGTCTGGGCCGACAGCGTCGACAACCTGTCCACCTCCGACCGCGAGCAGCGCAAGGCGCCGCCGATCCAGGTGGCCCTGAAGATGGCCGGCGCCGTGCACTCGGTGGACGTGCTGGTCAACTTCGATCGCTGATCGCTTCGCCAACCCATTTTTCGGCCCCTTCGACGGGGCCTTTTATTTTCCGGAGATTTTCCATGGCTATCTATGACCAGAACCAACTGTCCGTCCTGATCAACGGCTACGAGATCCGCGACTGGGCCACCGGCGCCGACGCCCTCAAGCTGGCCTTCAACAACGCCGCCGGCACCCTGAAGATGGGCAGCAACGGCAGCGGCGTGTTCGTCGCCAACAACGACCGCTCCGCGACCCTGACCATCAAGCTCAAGCAGCATTCGGCGGACAACAAGTACCTCAACGGCCTGCGCGCCCTGCAGGACGGCAACCTCAAGGCCTTCGTGCCGCTGACCCTGGAAGTGCGCGACCTGCTCAACGAAGACCTGATCAGCGCCACCAAGGGCTTTTTCACCACGCGTCCCGAAGTGACCCGTGGCAGTGAAGCCAACGACACCCAGTGGGTCATCGTCTTCGAACGCGCCAACGTCAGCCTGGAACAAGGGGTCGCCTGAACATGAACGCCGAACATCGCATCAACCTGGATGGCATCACCTACCTCATGCGCCCGGCCAACGCCATGCCGGCCTGGAACGCCCTGAAGAAGGCTGCGCGCCTGCTGCAGGGCATCGAGATCAAGCGTGGCGAGGGCGGTGAGTCCCTGGCCATCGGCGCCATCCTCGCCAACCTGGGCGATCCGGTGGTGGCGGAAATCGAGGCGCTGGTGATCCAGCAGGTCAACGTGCAGCCCGCAGACGGTGCGGCCTTCCGCCTGGCCGACCGCGCCGATGCGCATTTCAACCAGCATCGCGGCCACCTGCTGCCGCTGCTGATCGAGGGGGTGAAATACCAGTTCGCCGATTTTTTCGCCGCCGCCGTACCCGCCCTGTCGGCGATTCTGCCGGTGCCGGCCAAGGCGGAGTGACCGACTGGTTCCTCTTCACCCCTGTCATGCGCCAGCTCTGCACCCTGCATGAGCTGCGCGCGCTCTACACCCTGGCCGACCTGTGCGACTTCCACGACGCGATAGCGGAGTGGGACGACGCACAGCGTCAGGCCCATGAGAGGCAGGCCAATGGCAAGTGATATCGAACAACTCAGCATGGAGTTCTCTCTGGGCTTGCAGCAGATCAGCAATTCGCTGAGGCAGGAGCTGTTGGTCATCAGCAATACGCTGATGCAAGAGATGAACTTCGTCACCAACCTGAAACAGAAGGTGGAGATCACCAGCAACGCGCTGACCACCAACACCCAGAACAGCATTACCTACATCGACACCCTCACCCAGGTGCAGGCCAAGGTCGAAGAGGTTTCGGGCGGCACATCGAAGTTGGCGGGCGGTCTTTCCACCATGGCGTCCAAGCTCTTCGACTTCGTGTCCTCGTCCATGGATAGCCTGAGTGGCCTCAAGGCCGGCCCGGATGCACTGGGCGCGGTGACCGACGAGCAGGCCCAGGTGGCTGAGCGCTACAAGGGCGGCCTGGAGCGTCTCGACAAGGTGCTCGAAGCGGTCCGGGTCCGGGTCGCGCTCGGCGTGGCGCCGCAGCTCACACACCTGGCCGATCGTTTCCTGGCGCTGGTGGACGCCAACAAGGAACTGATTGCCGATGGCCTGCTGAAGACCATGACGCTGGTCGGCGAGGGCATCGACGCGGTGGTGAACTTCGCCCGCGGCGTGGATGCCGTGGTGCAGGCCACCGTCGGCTGGGAATCCGCCTTGACCCTGCTCGGCGCCGCGCTGGGCTGGGTCGGTCGCGCCAGCATCCTGGCCTTCGCCGCCAACCCCATCATGTGGGTCGCCGCCGCCCTGGTGGTGGTGATCGCCCTGGTGGATGACTTCATGACCTACCTCGACGGTGGCGAGTCGGCCCTCGGCGAGTTCTGGTCGCCATTCGCCAAGGGTTTGCGTGCCGTCAACGCGGTGCTGACCGAGTTCAAGGCGCAGTTCGCCGCGTTCTGGGCGGAAAACGGCGAGACCGTCATTGCCTTCGGCGAAGGCCTGATGACGGTGATCGGGGCCAGCATCAGCAATATGCTCAACCTCATCAGAGGGGTTATCGCCCTGTTCAACGGTGACTTCGCCGGCATGAAGAAGGCCTTCGATGGCTGGATCGAGGGTTTGAAGGTGCAGTTCGAGGTGATCGGTGGCGCGATCAAGAAGGTTGCTTCTGCCGTTGGCTTCGGTGGCTCGGAAGAGGAGCCGAAGGAGGGGGCGCCGGCCGAGAAGTCGGGTGGCCTCTTTTCCGGCATCACCGACTTCTTCAGCTCCGGTTCGGACAAGACCGGCGCGCCACAACTGGTTGCCGGTGTACAGGACGCTCAGAGCCGCGCAGCTCTGGGCGCTGGCGTGGGCGCGGTGCCGCTGACGGCCCCGGCGAGCAACAACAGCTACAACCAGACCGTCACCGTTCACGTGAGCGGAGATGACTCGCGTGCCATCGGCTTCGAGGTGGCCGAGCAGGTCGCACGCAACCAGCAACGCCTGACCACCCACAACAACAGCAGCGAAATTAGGCAGTGAGGTGAATCAATGGTCATGCTGATCAACCGTCGCATCGGAACCTTGAGGCTCGATGCGGTGATAAGCGAAACACATAAATCAGAACTCAAGATCACCGAGAACCCGGTGGAGAGCGGTGCCAACATCGCCGACCACGCCTACGTGCAACCCCGCAACCTGGTCATCAAGGGCATCGTGGTCGAGCACTACGACCCGCTGGCCAGTCTGCCCATCGACAGCATGCCGGGGGTACGCAATGGCAAAGGGTTTCTCGACAACGTCCTGCCTGGCCTGCTCTCGCCCCGCACCCCGCAGGGCGAGAGCCGTGCCAAGCGCGAACTGAAAAGCTGGCTGGAACCCTTGGCGGATGCCACCAAGGCCCGGCCCCTGGCACCCTGGATGCTGGAGTCCCAGCCCTTGTCGCGCTTCGACAGCTCGCCCAGCCAGTCACGGCTGCAGCAGATCTACCAATGCCTGCTGGACACGCAGAAGGCCGGTGAGTTGCTGCAGGTGCAGACCGGCTTCTACCTGTACAAGAACATGCTGCTGAGCACCATTGCGGCCACACAGACACTCGACGGTGCCATCGAGCTGGACCTGACCCTGCGTGAGGTGCTGGTGGTGGAAACCCGTGTCATCAACGGTGTGGTCACACCGGCGGCCGGTACCGAGCGTTCCGGCCGCAGTGAAAAGCAGGGCGCCGCGAAGAAACCCCAGGGCAAGACCACGCCCAAGGCCGATGCGCGCAATGAGAGCTTTTTGCACGCGATGAAGAGGATCTTGCTATGAAGCGAATCCCCATCAGCAGCGAACCGCTCCAGGAGCAGAGCTTCGATTTCGCCGGGCGGCGCCTGCGCCTGACCCTGCGCTACAACAGCATCGGCGACCATTGGGCCCTCGATCTTCTGGACGAGTCCGACAACACCTGGCTGGCCCAGGGCCTGACCCTGGTGGTCGGCGTGCCGATGCTCTGGCGCACCACCCTGCCGTTCTTCCTCTGGCTCGACGACCTCAGTGGCGTCGGGCTCGATCCCATGGGCGGGAATGACATGGGCAGCCGCTGCCTGCTCTACATCGGCGAGAAGTCGGAGGTGCAGCCATGAGGCAGTTCGGCCGGCAATACCGCCTGGTACTGGGCAGCGAGGAGAACGGCCTGGTGATCGACAGCCTGCGGGTGGCGTTCGAATTCACCAAGGACATCGCCGAGACCCCCAACAAGGCCGAGATCCGCATCTGGAACCTCAACCGCGAGCACCGCGAGTGGCTCTATGGCAGCGACTTCCGCAAGGTCTGGATGTGGGCCGGCTACAGCGAACTGCGCCTGCTCTATGCCGGTGACATCACCGCCGTGGCGCTGGAGCGCAAGGAGCTGGACAACGTCATCGTCCTCACCTGCAACACCGGGGACACGGACCTGCGCCAGGCACGGGTGAGCACCACCCTGGCCGCCGGCAGTACCGCGGACGACCACGTGAAGGTCGCCGTGGCCAGCATGACCGGCACGGCGCCCGGGCAGATTGTCCTGCCCAGGCAGCGCCCGTTGCCCCGGGGCAAGGTGCTCTCCGGCCTGAGCCGCGACGTGCTGAGCGAAGTGGCGGCGGAGCAGGGCGCCGACTGGTCGATCCAGGATGGCGACCTGCTCCTGCTTCCCGCCGGCTACGTGCTCGACGACCAGGCCGTGTTCCTGTCCCAGGAGACCGGGTTGATCGGTGCGCCCAAGGAAATCAAGGGCGGCGGGCTGGAGCTGACCTGCCTGATCGACCCCGCCCCCCGGATCGGCGGCACGGTGCGGTTGAAGTCCATCGAATCGCGCTACGACGGCGACTACAAGATCGTCGCCATCAACAGCAAGGGCGACGTGATGGAAAAGGACTGGTACTGCGTGCTGTCGGTGATCGGCGGCGAATTCCAGAAGAAGGACGCCGCCAAGACCGGCAAGGGAGGCAAGGGCAATGGGTAACTACGACTGGCAGACCCCGTCGATGGACAAGGCCAACCGCTCCACCATCGACGCCCGTCTCAAGCGCCTGCACACCGCGCTGCCCGGCCGCATCGTCGCCTTCGACGCTGCGCGCCAGGTGGCCAGCGTGCAACCGATGATCGAGCAGCAGCTCATGGATGGCTCGCGCCAGGCATTGCCGCTGCTGCCGGACGTGCCGGTGCAATTTCCCCGGGGCGGCGGCTTCGTGCTGACCTTCCCGGTCAAGCCGGGCGATGAATGCCTGCTGGTGTTCAACGAACGCTGCATCGATGGCTGGTGGCAGTCTGGCGGCTCCTCGGAGCCGCTGGACTATCGCCAGCACGACCTGTCCGACGCCGTGGCGATCATGGGTATCAGCTCGCTGCCCCAGGTCGTCCCGGCCTTCGCCACCGACGCGGTGGAATTGCGCCGGCTGGACGGCTCCGCCTACGTGCGCCTGGACGAAGGCGGCACCCTGACGCTGGACGGCGCCAAGGTGCTGATCAAGTGCCCGGTGGTGTTCGAGGCCGGCATGACCGGCAAGGGCGACGTGGTCTCCAACGGCATCAGCCTGGAGCGCCACCTGCACGGCCAGGTCATGGCCGGCCCCGCCGTCACCGGCGTGCCGCAATGAGGACATGACAATGAGAGTGAGACGAATAGACAAGGACGGCGACTGGACCTTCGGCCAGGGCCGCAACAACTACGCCGACGGCAGCGAATGCGTGGCGCAGCGCGTGTGTACGCGCCTGCGCTCCTTCAGCGGCGACTGGTTCCTCGACCTGGAGCACGGCCTGCCCTGGCTGCCCCGCATGGAGCGGCCGGCGAACCTGGCGCAGATCGAGGTGGACATCAAGCGCTGCATCCTGACCACCGAGGGCGTGAGCGAGATTCTGGACTTCCAGATCAGCGAAACGCCCGACGACAGGCGCCTCGGCATCGCCGTGACCCTGCGTGACAGCCAGGGCACCCGCCTGAGCGCCAGCGTCCAGCGCTGACCGGCCGCAGCCGCCGTCATACCGAAGCCCCACCTCGCGTGGGGCTTTTTCTTTGGAGAACCAACATGGGACAACTGACCAACAAGGGCTATGTCGGTGAACGCCTGGACAGCATCCTTGCGGATCTGGACCAGGGTTTCCGTGCCATCTATGGCAACGACATCGACCTTGCCCCCGACAGCCCGGACGGCCAGATGCTCGGGCTGATCGCCCAGATCCGCGCCGACCTGGAAGAGCTGGGCGAGGTCACCTACCGCGCCCTGGATCCGGACCACGCCAGCGGAGCCTGGCTGGAGCAGCGGGTTGCCTACGCCGGCCTGACCCGGCGCCAGGCACGCTACAGCTACCTGCGCGGCGCCGCCCTCACCGGGCGCGCCGGCACCCTGATTCCCGCCGGCTCCGTGCTGCGGGACATCAACCGCGGCCGCTGGCTGCTGGTCGCCGACACCACCCTGGGCGCCGATGGTTCGGCACGCGCCGACCTGCGCAGCGAACTGCTCGGCGCCTTCAACCTGCCCGTCAACAGCGCACTCGCCATAGAGACGCTGGTGCTGGGCTGGGACACCGCCACCAGCCTGGCCGCCGCCGAAGTGGGCGCGGAAGAGGAGACCGACCCGGAACTGCGGGCGCGCTTCTACCGCAGCCGCGCCCGCCCGGCGCAGAACAGCCTCGACGGCCTGGTGGCGGCCCTGCTGCAACTGGCCGACGTGCGCCAGGTGGTGGGGCTTGAGAACACCGGCTCCACCCCGGACGCGGACGGCGTGCCGGGCCACAGCCTCAACCTGATCGTCGATGGCGGCGAGGAGCAGGCCATCGCCCAGGCGATCTTCCTGCGCAAGCCCGCCGGCACCGGCCTCATGGGCCAGCAGTCGCGCACCGTGGTGGACGGGCAGGGCGTGAACCGCCTGATCCGCTTCGACCGCCCGGCGATGGTGGACTGCAAGGCCTTCGTCCAGCTGCGCCGGGACGCCGAGTTCACCGCCATCGACGTCGCCTCGATCAAGGCCCAGCTGTCTCAGCTGGACTTCCGCATCGGCCAGGACGTGCAGCTCTCCCGGCTCTACAGCCCGATCAACACGGTGCAGGGCTTCTGGGTCGAGCAGCTGAAGATCGGCCGTCGCGGCGGCGCCCTGGCGGCGGACAACATCGTCGTCGGCGTGCGTGAACGGGCCCGCTTCGCACAGGCCGACATCGAAGTGGTGGTGCTATGAGCTACGACCGCCTGCTGATCTGGCAGTACCAGGGCAAGCCCCGGGCCGCCGCCACCGCCGAACTGCTCTCGCGACAGTTCGGCGATACCTGGCAAGGGCTGGCGGCGCTCCCCGAGGCACTGGACATCGACAACGCCGAAGGCGTGAACCTCGACCTGGTCGGCAAGCATGTCGGCCAGGGCCGGGTGCTCCCCGGCCTGGCCCCGCGCAGCCTGTTCGGCTTCCAGGGCGTGGCCGGCGCCAAGGGCTTCGGCAAGGGCAAGTGGTACCGCATGGGCGACCCGCTCGGCGACTCGGCGGTGCTCGATGACGACGACTACCGCTTCCTCATCCGCTGCCGCATCGCCCGCAACTACCAGCTCGGCACCATCGAAGACATCAGCGCGGCGCTGCGCTTCATCTTCAGCAGCGAAACGGTGGTCTTCGACCAGTACGACATGAGCCTGACGGTGGTCATCCGCACCGACCAGGTCAGCGACTTCAAGCGCTATGCGCTGAACACCCTGGACATCCTGCCGCGCCCGGCCGGTGTCCGCATCCAGTTCTACGTCGCAGTGCCCCAGCGGGCATTCGGCTTCCGTGGCGCCCCGGGCGCCCTCGGCTTCAACCAAGGAAAATTCGCGAGGTTCCTATGACGCAATACACCCGTCCCGACGAACTGGTCTTCGCTTCCGGCGCCAAGCCGGGTGAGCTCCAGAGCTTCCCCGACATCCCCCGCGGCTGGGGGGTGACCTTCGACCAGACCACCGGCGTTCCGCCGATGGAATGGTTCAACGCCCTGTTCAAGCGCAGCGATGAAGCCGTGCGCTACCTGCTGCAACGCGGCATCGGCGAGTGGTCCACCACCGAGGACTACCCGACCGGCGCCCACGTGCAGGAGGGCGGCAAGGTGTGGAAGGCGAAGGCGGCGAACGTTGGTAAGCGGCCGTCGATCAACCCCACCGAGTGGGTGGAGACGGCGCTGACCCGTGATGCCCTGAAGACACTGATTCAGGAGCAGCTAGGGGGCGGGACCCTGAACTTCGGCCAATGGCTGTGGAGCGCTGCAACCTCTGGCGCGCCGGCCAGCGGCTACCTCGCGTTGAATAATTCAACTCCGGCCAATGCCACGGCGCTGCTGATCGCCAAGTCCAGCAACGAAGGGCTGGACTACAGCCGGGGCCTCGGCATCCTGCGGGCCGGGGACACCATCTGCTTCCAGAGTCGCGATGGCGGCAGTGTGGTCCACCGTTTCCGTGTCACCGGGGAACTGGTGGACAGCGGGACCTATCGCTCGGTGCCGGTGACTTACGTCGGCGGGGCGGGTGGCGTGCCGGCGGCGAATGCTTCGCTGCAGGTGTTGCTGACGCCGGCGGGGGCTTCGGATGCGGGCATGCCTGTGCTCTCTGTCCAGTGGTGGATGAGCCGCAGCAGCATCCCCGCTGGCAGTGCGCCGGCGGACGGCCAACTGCTCAGCCGTGCTCTGTATCCCGATGTGTGGGCGGCCATCCGGGACGGTAAGGTCCCCAAGACCACCGAAGCGATCTGGAGCAGCGATACATCGCGGCGTGGCATGTTCACCGAGGGTGATGGCAGCACCACATTCCGTATGCCCGACTACAACGGCAAGGCCGCGGGGTCGATCGGGGCGCTATTCCAGAGGGGGGATGGTGGATTGTCGGCGGCCGTCGCCGGCGTGATCCAGCGTGATGCTTTCCAGGGACACTGGCACTACCACCAATACAGTACGGCTTACACGGGCTACGGCAATGCGGGGGCCGGTTGGGTGTCCAACATCTCCTCTGGCTACAGAGACGGCACCACGGAGACCGCGGGAGATGCGTTCATCACCAATTCCGCTCCCGATGGTGTAAACGGCGTGCCACGTACTGCTGCAGAGACCCGTCCGGTCAACGTCACTGGTTGCTGGATCATCAAGATGGGCAACAACGTTGCCAATGCGGGGACCATTGATGCTGCGGCGCTGTCCTCGTCTCACGCTGCGTTGATCACTCGCGTGGACTCTCTGGAGGCTCGGCCCCGGGCTCCGGGTGATGGACAGACTTGGCAGAACCTGACTACCAGCCGAGTTTCCGGCACCACCTATACCAACACGACCGGGCGGCCGATCGTCGTGCATGCCAGCATGCGCAACGGCGCTATTACTGCTATTTGCAACGGCTTGACATTAACGGACGGCGGCTTTCATGCGGCCTTTGTTGTTCCAAATGGTGGTACTTATTCGATCATTTTTACTAATACTGTGAACGCAGTTTGGGCGGAGCTTCGCTAATGAAATTCTTTCGAAATACCCAGAGTGGCGAGGTTTTCGCCTACGAAAAAGACGGTTCCCAGGATCACCTGATCAGCAAGGAACTGGTTCCCATGACCGCCGCTGAAGTCGAGTTGCATATCAACCCGGTCCGGCAGCCGACTGCAGCCGATGTAGATGTCGAGCGTGACCGTCGCATGACTGCTGGCTTCGAGTTCCAGGGCACTCTGTTCCAGTCCAGGCCGAGTGACCACGAGAATATTATCGGGGCTGCCCAGCTGGCTTTCATGGCCGTGGCCGGAGGCGCCAGGCCGGGCAACCTGCGCTGGTCGGACCCGAACCAGGACTTCACCTGGATCGCGGCCGACAACAGCCAGGTGCCCATGGATGCCCCGACTGTCGTGGATCTTGGCAAGGCAGTGATCGCTCGCAAGCAGGCACTTATCCATGCGGGGCGCCAGTTGAAGGATATGGAGACGATCCCCGGTGACTACGTCGATGACAAGTGGTGGCCGTGATAGGCCTGATCGGCTGATGTAACGCTTATTTGCGGCCCGCACTTCGCGGGCCGTTTTCTTTTCCGACCGACTCGTTGTCGGTTTGTATCGAGCGCTTGGCGTTCGTTGATTCGTTTTCGGTGGGGTACCTGACCACCTTTATTTCCGGGCGGCAGACCGAATCCCTATAGGGCCGGCGCCGTTCAGCCACCTGGTGACCACCGGTGGTTTTCTAGCAAACGAATCGAACGAGGTTTACCCATGACTCAATACAATCGCCCCAACGAAATGGTCTTTGCTTCGGGTGCCAAACCCGGAGAGCTGGAAAGCTTCCCCGATATCACTCGAGGCTGGGGGGTGACCTTCGACCAGACCACCGGCATCCCGCCAATGGAGTGGTTCAACGCCTTGTTCAAGCGCAGCGACGAAGCCGTGCGCTATCTGCTGCAACGCGGGATTGCCGAGTGGTCCAACACTGAGGACTACCCGGTTGATGCCCATGTGCAGGAAGGCGGCAAGATCTGGAAGGCGAAGGTGGGCAGTGTTGGAAAGCGGCCGTCCCTCAACCCGACCGAGTGGGTCGAGACTGCGCTGACTCGAGAGGCTCTGAAAACGCTGATCCAGGAGCAGCTGGGTGGCGGCACCATCAACTTCGGCCAGTGGCAGTGGAGCAGTGCCACCTCGGGTGGCGTAGCCAACGGTTACCTGGCGCTGAACACCACCAACCCGGCCGATGCCACATCGTTGCTGATCGCCAAGTCCAGCGCCGAAGGCCTGGACTACAGCCGCATCGTGGGCCTCTTGCGGGCTGGCGACACTCTCTGCGTCCAGAGCCGTTCAGGTGGCACTGTTGCTCACCGCTTCCGCGTCACTGGGGACTTGGTGGACAGCGGCTCCTATCGCTCGGTGCCGGTGGTCTACGTGAGTGGAGCAGGTGGCACGCCGACGGCCAATACGCCGCTCCAGGTACTGATGACGCCGGCTGGCGGTACTGTTCCAGCGGCCAGCACGACGGACTCGCAAACCGATTTCAACGCAGTACTTGAACCGGGTTGGTATCCCCGGCTGCTGGGGGGCGCTGCTGGTGCGAGGAACGCCAACCACCCTGATGGTCAGGCAGCCATGCAGAAGGGGAGCGGTACGACCAATTACTACTGGTTGCTGGTGGTTCGCTACTCCTCAAACCTGATCCAGGTTGCACTGCCCTATGTGAGTGGCGCCGACACTTCGTTGGTGACGATGAAGTTTCGTCTTCTGGGTGGCGGCATCTGGTCTCCCTGGCGTTCGATTCTGCATGCAGACAACACGCAGGGAACGGGTTTGCCCGCCGCTTCGGTGATGTGGTGGTCCTTCCGCAGTTCCATTCCTGCCGGCTGGGCGCCGGCAGATGGCCAGCTGCTGAGTCGGGCTCTGTATCCCGATGTCTGGGCGACGGTGAGCGAAGGAAAAGTGCCTAAAACAACCGAAGCACTCTGGAGCAGTGATCCATCTCAGCGGGGCATGTTCACGGAAGGCGATGGGAGTACAACGTTCCGCATGCCCGACTACAACGGCAAGGCGGCGGGGTCGCTTGGGGCTCTGTTTATGCGCGGTGATGGTGCGCTTTCCAGCGGCACTCCGGGTTTGATCCAAGGAGACGCTATTCGAAACATAACCGGCGCTGGGGCGAAAATTGTCGGTTCAGCTCCTTTAGGCGCATTCAGTGCTGAGAGTGTCGGTAATAGCCCGGTTGGGGCCTCTGGCGGGGCACTCCTGAGCTTTGATGCATCCCGCGTTGTGCCTACTGCTGCCGAAAACCGTCCTCTGAACACGGCTGGCTGCTGGATCATCAGGATGGGCGGTGGTATCGCTAACTCAGGCACTATCGACGCTGCAGCGCTGTCCACAACCTACGCGACTCTGGTAACGCGTGTGGAGGCTCTTGAAGCCCGCCCGCGCACTATTGGAGAGGGCCAGGCTTGGCAGGATCTGAAGGCAACTCGTGCCACCAATACAACCTATACGAACACTACCGGGCGTTCGATAGCAGTGAGTGTCGCCCTATACGACAACGGTTCTTACGCCTCCTCCATATACGTCAATGGTGTGGTGATCGGTTGGTGGGATCAACCTACCGCTATTACATACACCCAGACATTCCTCGTCCCTCCGGGAGCGACCTACATGGTGAGTGGCAATGCTGGGTCGCCGAGCGGCAATACTCTCCAATATTGGGCGGAGCTTCGCTAATGAAATATTTTCGACATATAAAAAATGGGGCGGTTTTCGCTTATGAGCAAGATGGTTCCCAAGATCAACTGATCGCTCAGGAGCTTGTTCCCATGAGTGCCGGTGAGGTCGAGGCCCATCTGAACCCAACTCGGCGACCGAGACCGGTCGATGTAGACGTCGAGCGCGATCGCCGCATTAAGGATGGCATTCAGTTCGAGGGCTATCTGTTCCAGTCCCGGTCAGCCGATCACTCGAACATCATCGAGGCTGCTCAACTGGCGTTTATGGCGATGGCCAATGGTATCTCGCCTGGTAATTTGCGCTGGTTTGACCCGGAAAGGGATTTTGTCTGGATCGCGGTAGACAATAGTCGGGTTCCCATGGACGCCCCAACGGTCGTGGCGCTCGCTAAGGCAGTTGCTGAGCGCAAGCAATCCCTGATTTACGCGGGGCGCCGATTAAAGGATATGGAGATTATCCCGAGCGATTACACCGACGATAAATGGTGGGGGTAGGGAGCATGAACAATTAGCAATTATTCAAATTAATGCTTTTTTCGGCCTGCACACTGCGGGCCGTTTTCATTACTGAGCTGGCCGATTCGTTGTCGGCTTGTATCGAAGGCATGAAGTTCGTCGATTCGTTTTCGGTGGGGTGACTGACCACCTTTATTTTCGGGCGGCAGACCGAACCCGCAAGAGGGGAGGCACCGCTCAGCCACCCGGCCAATCGCCGGGTGGTTTTCTAGCAAACGAATCGAACGAGGTTTTACCATGACTCAATACAATCGCCCCAACGAGACGGTCTTCGCCTCGGGGGCCAAGCCTGGGGAGTTGGAAAACTTCCCTGATATCGCCCGTGGCTGGGGCATTGCTTTCGACCAGACTGACGGCATTCCGCCGATGGAGTGGTTCAACGCGCTGTTCAAGCGCAGTGATGAAGCTGTTCGTTATCTATTGCAGAAGGGCATTTCCGAATGGTCGCCAACAGAGGACTACCCGATAGGTGCTCATGTGCAAGAGAGCGACAAAGTGTGGAAAGCCAAGGTCAGTAGCTCTGGGAAGAGACCTTCTCAGACTCCTTCGGACTGGGTGGAGACTGCGCTGAGCCGAGACGCCTTGGTTACGCTGATCCAAGAGCAGTTAGGAGGTATTGGAATAAAGGTCCGAGTACGAGTGGCCAGTACCGCCAACCTCAACTTGAGTGGCTTGCAGATTATTGACGGAATTAATGTGCTCGATGGCGACAGGGTTCTAGTAAAAAATCAGAATCTGGAGGCGGCTAACGGGATTTATGTGGTGTCCTCAACCGCTTGGGTTCGTGCTAGTGACGCTGACAGCAGTAACAAAGTTCAACCAGGGATGCTGATTCATATCGAGAGCGGAAACTCCCAGCTCAATAGCCTCTGGCAACTGGCAACCGACGGACCAATTGTCTTGGGCTCTACTGGCCTTGCTTTCGAAATGGTAGCGGGCTACACCGGAGTTAATCCTGGTACCTATCGATCGCTTACAGTGGATCGCTACGGCCGCATAACTGCGGGTAATAACCCAAGCACATTGGCCGATTACGGTATCAGTGCTGCTACCCAAGCCGAAGCGGAGGCGGGCTCCGATAACTTCAAGCCGATGACGCCATTACGAGTCGCTCAAGCGATCTATGTTCGGCTTGTTCAGGCAACCGAGTCAGTGCTTGGCTTAGCTAAGACTGCAACTCAGGCACAGACCAACGCTGGCACGGACGATGCAACCATAGTTACGCCCAAGAAACTGCGGGCAGGATTTTCTGCGAGCTTGGGTGTCAACGGCTATATCTCTTTTCCTTCATGGCTTGGAGGGGTGATTTTCCAGTGGGGTTACTACAGTGGTTCCCTTGACGACTTGACTGCACTTATTACGTTTCCTATCCCCTTCCCGAATCTCAATATGAATGTTTCCGTAACCGCGGACGGTGGGCAATCAGGGGCGGGTTATTTTGTTACTGCTGGCGCACAAAAGGTGAGTACTGCGCAATTTCGATTGAACGGCTATGGGACCAACATGCCTTCCATTGGTTATCACTGGTTCGCAATCGGGTACTGAGGTAGTTATGCGTTACACCCTCTTAGTGGTGGTAATGAATTCTGATTTATTGATCAGTAGTCCTGGGTTTTAAGCAGATCTGTACCATGAGGGGCGTTTATTGAAACATGAGAAAAATTGAACATCTTCTACTGCAGTTATCTCCTAACGCCCGCCCCGATGCGGGCGTTTTCATTTCTGCCCTTGACCAGGCTCTGCCGCTCTTCTCCATCTCAACCCCCGTCCGCCAATCCGCCTTCCTGGCCCAGTGCGCCCATGAGTCCGCTGGCTTCTCCCGTCTTGCGGAGAACCTCAACTACAGCGCAGCAGGCCTTGCGGCCACCTGGCCTGGGCGGTTCCGGGGTGCCGATGGGCAACCCAATGCGCTGGCGCGGGCCTACCAGAGGCGGCCGGTGGTGATCGCCAATCATGTCTATGCCAATCGCATGGGCAATGGCTCGGAGGAGTCGGGTGATGGTTGGCGTTATCGGGGCAGGGGGCTGTTGCAGATCACCGGGCGTGGCATGTACCAGCGTTGCGGGGAGGCCTTGGGCCTGCCGCTGCTGGAGCAACCGGATCTACTGCTGCAGCCGGAGCCGGCGGTGCTGTCCGCCGCCTGGTTCTGGCAATTCAATGGGCTGAATGCTCTGGCCGATGCCGGCGACTTGGAAGGCATCACCCGCCGAATCAATGGCGGGCTGAACGGCTTGGCCGAGCGCAAGGCGCTTTGGCTCAAGGCCAGGGAGGCACTGGAATGAGCCCGGTCGCTCTCTGGAAATGGCTGGCGTTGTGGTTGATGGCGATGTTGCTCGTCGGGCTCGGGGCCTGGGGTGCCGCTGGTATTTATCGTCCGCAGCTGGAGGAGCTGGGCCGGCAGTTGGCTGAGTCCCGTAGCCGCGCCGAGGCCAGCTTGCTAGCGCTGCAAAAGCAGAATGCCGCTCTAGCCGAGCTGGAAGCCCGGGCGGCGGAAAGGGCTCGCCAGGTCGAGCAGTTGCAGGTCCGGGCCGCCCAGGTGGCACGACAGGACTACGCAGCGGCGGCCCGGGTGATGCTGGAGCCGCCGCAGGTGGGTGTCGATGCCTGCGAGTCGGCGCGGCGGGCTTTTGCCGATGAGCTGAAGCGGGAGCGAGGGCAATGAGGTTCGCCGGGTTGTCAGTGCTCGTTGCGCTGTCTGGTTGTACCTCCGATGAGCCTCGCGTTGCCGGTCTCGTCGAGGTGAAGGTGCCGGTGATGGTCGCCTGTGCGATCACGCTCCCTGCTGTCCCTGCCTTTGCGGTCGACTCGCTGGCGCTGGATGCGCCGATCGACCAGCAGATGAAAGTCCTGCGTGCCGAGCGCCTGCAACGCATCGGTTACGAGCGTGAGCTGCTGGCCGCACTCGGGGCTTGCCGCTGAGCCCGACAGGGCTCGTTTTCCCTTCCTTTAGGGCGCTGTTTCAGCGCCCGCCTTTAACGCAGTCATGCTCGTCGAACGTGACGAGCTGGCTGCGTCCTTTTCCCTTCTTCGCGACATAGTGATAGCGGGTCTGTCCGTTGGTACGGCTGATCTTGTCCGGCTTACCCAGCATGCTGTCCACGTCGCTCCGGGTCATGCCCGTCCTCACCTGTTTGCGCACCATCGTCTGGCGCCGTTCCTGGCCGACGATGCGGTTGCCGCAGCCATCCTGTCTCTCCCCAACTACTTCTATTTCCCTGGGCTTCTCAGCCTGTTCCTTCCGTGTGCTTCGCGTGATCCGCTCCACCTTCGCCGGTGGCAACAGCGCCTGGCTGTCCTGCATGGATTCGATTCGTTCCCGCACTTCCACCAGTTCGTCATCAGGGCAACCCAACTGGGTGAAGGTGACGTGCCCGTGTGCGTCCTCGCAGCGGTAGATGGAGGCCGCCAGCGGCGGGCTTTCGAGAGCGATATAGAGCAGAAGCGGCAGTGTGCAGAGCGGGGTGCGCATGGCGATGTCCTCCGTGACGGTAGCCTCCGAAGGTATCTGCTTTAATTTCTTCCTAACGGTGTCTCCATAGCGGGCACCGGCGTCGTACGGAAGGTGAAAGCGATCTCAGCTTTGCGTCGCAAGCGATTGTTCTAGCCACGATTTTGTAACGCGCAAAATGACCGTCCGGTGTTATCATTGCGCAGTCAGCCTCGCCGAGGCTTTTGGACACCCCTCATGGACTTACCCAGTAGTTACTCAACACCGCATTTGCACGATCGCGTATTGACTGATTGACCCTCCTTGGCGTGCGCCGCCACTGGGGGTGGAGCGCGCTATGACCGAAGTAGAAGTAAGAAAGTCGCAAGAAAGCCTGCAGGACCGCCTCGCTCAGGTGGTCGATCTGCTGCATCGGCACAAGCTGGTCGAAGACCTGACCCACCGTCAGGAAGGCCAGCACCAGGATCTCGTCGAGAACCTCGTCCATCGCCAGAACCTCGCCGAGCTGCAACGCAAGCTCGATGAGCTGCACCCGGCCGACATCGCCCACATCCTCGAAGCCCTGCCGCTCGACGATCGCCTGACCGTCTGGCAACTGGTCAAGGCCGAGCGCGACGGCGACATCCTCCTTGAAGTCTCGGACGCGGTCCGCGAGAACCTGATCGCCGACATGGACGATCACGAATTGCTCGCCGCCGCCAAGGAGATGGACGCGGACGAGCTGGCCGACCTCGCACCCGAGCTGCCTCGCGACGTGATCCACGAGCTGATGGAGACGCTGGACGCCCAGCAGCGCGAGCGCGTGCGTTCCGCCCTGTCCTATGAAGAGGACCAGGTGGGTGCGCTGATGGACTTCGAGATGGTCACCATCCGTGAGGACGTGACCCTGGAAGTGGTGCTGCGCTACCTGCGTCGCCTCAAGGAGTTGCCGGGCCATACCGACAAGCTCTTCGTGGTGGATTACGACGGCATCCTCAAGGGTGTGCTGCCGATCAAGCGCCTGTTGGTGAATGACCCCGACAAGCAGGTCGCCGAGGTGATGGCCAGCGATCCGGTGAGCTTCCACCCGGACGAGGATGCCTACGACGCCGCCCAGGCGTTCGAGCGTTACGACCTGATTTCTGCGCCGGTGGTGGACAAGAACGGCAAGCTGATCGGCCGCCTGACCATCGACGAGATCGTCGACCTGATCCGCGAGGAGAGCGAAACGGAAGTCCTGAACATGGCCGGTCTGCGCGAGGAGGAAGACATCTTCGCCTCGGTGTGGAAGTCGGTCGGCAACCGCTGGGCCTGGCTGGCCGTCAACCTGGTCACCGCCTTCATCGCCTCGCGGGTGATCGGCCTGTTCGAAGGCTCGATCGAGAAGCTGGTGGCATTGGCGGCACTGATGCCCATCGTGGCGGGCATCGGCGGCAACTCCGGCAACCAGACCATCACCATGATCGTCCGCGCCATGGCGCTGGACCAGGTCAGCACTGGCAACACCTCGCGCCTGATGCGCAAGGAGCTGGCCGTGGCGTTGGTCAACGGCCTGGTGTGGGGCGGGGTGATCGGCCTGGTCGCCTACTACCTCTATGACAGCTGGTCCCTGGGGGCGGTGATGACTGGAGCGATGACGCTCAACCTGCTGCTTGCCGCCCTGATGGGCGTGCTGATCCCGATGACCCTGGTTCGCCTGGGGCGGGACCCTGCCATGGGTTCCAGCGTGATGATCACCGCCATGACCGACAGCGGCGGCTTCTTCATCTTCCTGGGGCTCGCGACCGTTTTCCTGCTCTAGACCTCATCGTCATGCCCAAGGCCCCGCATCTGCGGGGCCTTTTGCTTTCCGGCGGGTGAACGCCAAATCGCGGGCAAGAAAAAGCCGCCTCAGGGGGCGGCTCTCAATCGACGTGCTGCGAACTCAGGCTTCTTCGGCGGCGAGTTCGGCATCGTGGGCGATCAACGCAACCAGCGCATTCTGCTGGCGACGGGAAAGCTGGCGGAAGCGTTGCAGCAGTTCGCGCTCGTGCAACGACAGCTCTGGGCTGTCCAAGCGCATGGACAAACCTTCGTCCAGAGCGCCTTCCTGGAGCATGCTCTGCTCGAGGCGGGCGATGATCTCGGAGTTCATGCTGCGGTGATGGTTACGCGCCACATCGGCGATGCGCTCGCGCATGCCTTCTGGCAGACGGACGACGAACTTGTCAGCTGTGCGGCTGGAGTAAATAGCCTGTTTCATAGGGCGCATACATTTAAACCGGTTAGTTCAGGGAGCGATGCTGGCAATGAGCTATGTGATTGTCACCGGTTTGACCATCTTTAGCATCAGTCGTTCAACCATTCATCGCGATTGGCGTCATTATGACCTTGCAGTCACCTAAACGGTTCCTTGACGTCAAATCTGTGTCGCATTGTGCGCTGGGTAGCGGCTTTTTGCCAGCACCAGTTGTCCGAAATGCGAGTGAATATGCAAAAGGCTCCCATATGAATGCGGTAGGAGGGAAAAATTCCCCGCTCCGTTGCAGAAGGTTGCCGATTTCGTGCGCGACGGCACATCCAGCGCTCTGGGCCGGGCTTCTGGTACGTCAGGATTCGTTGTGCAAAGCGTAGCGCGCCTCCATAAAGCCAGCACTGGCAATTCGCTACTGTGCGACGTCCGGTAGGTGTTGCCGGGGCATTCGGGTGCTCCAAACTGCAATGCTTTCCGGGTAATGTGGCGTCCGCCGTGCAACAGGCGGCGATCGCAGCGGATGAACTTCCAGGTAAGCAGATGAAAGGCAGGCTGATCTATCTCATCGGACCCTCAGGCTCAGGCAAGGACAGCCTGCTCGATGCCGCCCGCGAGCCGCTCTCCAGGAGTGGCTGCCACATCGTGCGGCGCGTGATCACCCGCTCGGCCGAGGCGGTGGGCGAGGCGGCGGAGGCGGTGAGCCCCGAGCGTTTCGCGGAGATGGAGCGGAGCGGCGCCTTCGCCATGAGCTGGCACGCCAACGGGCTGTCGTACGGCATCCCGACGCAGATAGATGAATGGCTGGCGGCGGGGGAGGATGTCCTGGTCAATGGCTCCAGGGGTTATCTGGCGGAGGCCTTGAAGCGCTATCCGGACCTGCAGGCCATCCTGTTGACGGTGGAGATGGACGTCCTGCGCCGGCGCTTGCAGGCCCGGGGTCGCGAGCCCGCCGAGGAGATAGAAGCGCGCCTGGCACGCAACGCCCGCTTCACCGAGTCCCTGCAAGAGGAGGGTGGTGCCGCCCTGTCGATCCTCGACAACTCCGGCCCCCTGGAGCAGACCCTGCAACGCCTGCTGCAACTGCTCGATCGGCCTCGGTCCTGAATCAGCGCAATACCGGGTCGAACTTAACCCGCTTGCCTACCATCAGTGCCACCAGCAGCAGCACCCCGCTGGCGCCCAGTGCCACCTTCACCGCTGCAGCCGGCCACGTGGCCTGCCAGGGTTCCAGCCATAGGGTCAGGGTGAGCAGCAGGCTGATGAACAGGAACAGCACGGCTGACTTCGACATCTCGATCTCCTTGCCGACATAGGGATGCTTAAAAGAAAGGGTCGTAGTAATTGGCGATGCGCTCATCCCGATCACGCTCGGCTTTCTGCTCTTCCGCCAGACCCTGATCGGTGATGCGATCGATCACCCAGAGCGCTCCGCAGGTTCCCGCCGCCAGCAGCAGGATCAACCCCGGAAACACCATCCCCCATGCGGTCATGTCCATGCCGGGCCCTCAGAACGACAGGCGTTGGGCGGGGCGAGGTTGCCACTCGCTGCTCTGCAGCTGGCTCACCTTCGGCTTCTGGTCGCCGGACTGGGTGGCGTATTCGAATTGCACTGGCGTCGGGTTGATACGCTCGACCAGATGCTTCACGGCCTGTTGCTGCTGGTTGCTCTGCAGGGCGGCGAAGGCGCTGGCTGCCAGGAGCGTCAATACGGTTGCTGCGAGGAGCGTGATGACACTGTTCATGATCGGGGCTCGCATCCAGAATTCTCATGACTGGAATAGAGCAGGTGTCATGCCAAGCTCGAATATTTAAAAATACCTTTAAAATCAATTGGTTGCGTATGTTCAGCAGGGTGCTTTCCGTGCACTTTGCAAGGCGCCCGATTTTTGTCCATTGCAAATTGCACGGGTGCAGGACGGCAGGGGTTTCGCCGCTTCGCTTGTTCCGGCACCAAGCGCTCTGGAATGGGGGCGCGAGCGTTCAGTCCAGCGGCAGCTCGGTCGTGCGCTTCACCTCGCTCATGGCGATGTTCGAGTGCGCTTCCAGCACGTGCGGGCGCTGCAGCAGCTGGTCCCGCAGGAAGCGCTCGTAGCTGCCGATATCCCGCGCCACCACCTTCAGCAGGTAATCCGAGCCGCCGGCCATGGTGTAGCACTCCAGCACCTCCGGGTAGCCGACGATGGCTTCCTCGAACTCGGTCAGGTTGTTGCGCCCGTGGGCCGAGAGCTTGATGTTGACGAACACGGTGATGGAGAACCCCAGCAACCTGGGGTTGAGCAGCGCGACCTTGCGCTCGATCAGCCCGTCTTCCTGCATGCGGTTGATGCGGCGCCAGCAGGGCGACTGGGACAGCTCCACCTTCTCGGCCACTTCGGCAGCCGACAGATCGGCATTGTGTTGCAGCAGGCGAAGGATCTTGCGATCGATAGGGCTCAGAGGGTTGTGCATGAATAAGTCCGCAATCTTGTTCTTGTTGGAAGGATCATGCGCAGTATTGGCATTCGGGCCCGAAAATAGAAAGAAAAAAGCAGAACCCTTCAGTCAGATTATTGAGCATGCGTCCCGGGCGGTGATCCTGCCGCGGGACAGGAGGATGGCGCTAACCGTAGCCATCCTGGTCGCCATAAAAATAAAAGGAGCGCCCGCATGTCTCTGGCCGAGATCCGCCTGGATGACAAATACCGGCTTGCAACCGGTCATCTGTACCTCACCGGCACCCAGGCGCTCACCCGCCTGCCGATGCTGCAGAAGCAACGCGATGCGGCCCATGGCCTGAACACCGCCTGCTTCATCTCCGGCTATCGTGGTTCGCCCCTCGGCAACCTCGACAAGAGCCTCTGGGAGGCCAAGTCCTTCCTCCAGGAAAACCACATCCACTTCCAGCCGGGCGTCAACGAAGAGCTCGCCGCCACCGCCGTGTGGGGCAGCCAGCAGACCAGCCTGTTCCCCGGCGCGCGCTACGACGGCGTGTTCTCCATGTGGTACGGCAAGGGCCCGGGCGTGGACCGCTGCGGCGACGTCTTCAAGCACGGCAACTCCGCCGGCGTGTCCCCCCATGGTGGCGTGCTGCTGCTGGCCGGCGACGACCACGGCTGCAAGTCCTCCAGCATCGCCAACCAGAGCGAGCACGCCTTCATCGCCGCCTCCATCCCCGTGCTCAACCCGGCCAACGTCCAGGAAATCCTCGACTACGGCATCATCGGCTGGGAACTCTCGCGCTACAGCGGCTGCTGGGTGGCGCTCAAGACCATCGCCGAGAACGTCGATTCCTCCAGCGTGGTGGACGTCGACCCGCTGCGCATCGACGTGAAGATCCCGACCGACTTCGTCCTTCCCGAGGACGGCGTGCACATCCGCTGGCCCGACCCGCCGCTGGCCCAGGAAAAACGCCTCAACACCTACAAGATCTACGCCGCCCGCGCCTTCGCCCTGGCCAACGACCTCAACCAGGTCAAGCTCGACTCGCCCAACCCGCGCCTGGGCATCATCACCACCGGCAAGTCCTACCTCGACGTGCGCCAGGCCCTGGTGGACCTCGGCCTGGACGACGAACTCTGCGCCAGGGTCGGCCTGCGCGTGCTGAAGATCGGCATGAGCTGGCCGCTCGAGCCGGTCTCCGTGCACCAGTTCGCCGAAGGCCTGGACGAAATCCTCGTGGTCGAGGAAAAGCGCAGCATCATCGAGGACCAGCTCACCGGCCAGCTCTACAACTGGCCGGTGGACAAGCGTCCGCGCGTGGTCGGCGAATTCGACGAAGAGGGCAACTCCCTGCTGCCCAACCTCAGCGAGCTGACCCCCGCGATGATCGCCCGCGTCATCGCCAAGCGCCTGGCGCCCATCTACTCCAGCGAGCAGATCGAATCGCGCCTGGCCTTCCTCGCCGCCAAGGAAAAGGCCCTCGCGGAACCCAAGCACAAGACCGTGCGCACCCCGCACTTCTGCTCCGGCTGCCCGCACAACACCTCCACCAAGCTGCCCGAAGGCAGTCGCGCCCAGGGCGGCATCGGCTGCCACTACATGACCCAGTGGATGGACCGCAACACCGACACCTTCACCCAGATGGGCGGGGAGGGCGCCACCTGGATCGGCCAGGCCCCCTTCACCGACACGCCGCACATCTTCCAGAACCTCGGCGACGGCACCTACTTCCACTCCGGCCAACTGGCCCTGCGCGCCGCCGTGGCCGCCGGGGTCAACATCACCTACAAGATCCTCTACAACGACGCCGTGGCCATGACCGGCGGCCAGCCCATCGACGGCGAACTGCGGGTCGACCAGCTCAGCCAACAGGTCTTCGCCGAAGGCGTGAAGCGCATCGCCCTGGTCACCGACGAACCCGAGAAGTACCCCACCCGCGCCACCTTCGCGCCCATCGTCACCTTCCACCACCGCCGCGAGCTGGACGCCGTGCAGCGCGAGCTGCGCGAGTTCAAGGGCGTCTCGGTGATCATCTACGACCAGACCTGCGCCACCGAGAAGCGCCGCCGCCGCAAGCGCGGCAAGCTCGTCGACCCGGCCAAGCGTGCCTTCATCAACCCCGCCGTGTGCGAGGGTTGCGGCGACTGCAGCGTCAAGTCCAACTGCCTCTCCGTGCTGCCGCTGGAGACCGAGCTGGGGCGCAAGCGCGAGATCGACCAGAACGCCTGCAACAAGGACTTCTCCTGCCTCGAAGGCTTCTGCCCCAGCTTCGTCACCGTCCACGGCGGCGAGCTGCGCAAGCCCGAGGCGGTCGGTAGCGGTGCCCTGTTCGCCGTGCTGCCCGAGCCGCGCCAGCCGAGCCTCGAGCGCCCCTGGAACATCCTCCTGCCCGGCGTCGGCGGCAGCGGCGTGACCACCGTCGGCGCCCTGCTGGGCATGGCTGCCCACATCGAAGGCAAGGGCTGCAGCGTGCTCGACCAGGCCGGCCTGGCGCAGAAGTTCGGCCCGGTGATCACCCACATCCGCATCGCCGCCAGGCAGGACGACATCTACGCCGTGCGCATCGCCGCCGGCGAGACCGACCTGCTGCTCGGCTGCGACCTGGTGGTCGCCGCCAGCGAAGAGGCCCTGGCCAAGCTCAACGAGCGCATCGCCACCGCCGTGGTCAACAGCCACGAGGCCGCCACCGCCGAGTTCACCCGCAACCCGGACGCCCAGGTCCCCGGCCAGGCCATGCAACAGGCGCTGGTGGAGGCCGTCGGTGCCGACAAGACCCACTTCATCGATGCCACCCGCCTGGCCACCCGCCTGCTCGGCGACAGCATCGCCACCAACCTCTTCATGCTCGGCTACGCCTACCAGCGCGGGCTCGTACCGGTTTCCGCCGAAGCCATCGAAAAGGCCATCCAGCTCAACGGCGTGGCGGTGAAGCTCAACTGCGAAGCCTTTCTCTGGGGGCGCCGCGCCGCCCACGACCTGGCGGCGGTGGAGAAGCTCGCCGCGCCGGAAGTGGCCGAAGCCAAGCCCTGCGAGAGCCTCGAGGAGATCATCCGCTTCCGCGTCGACTTCCTCACCGCCTACCAGGACGCCGGCTACGCCAAGCGCTACAGCGACCTGGTCGAGCGCGTGCGTCGGGTCGATGAAAGCGCCGGCAAGGAACTCACCGAAGCCGTCGCCCGCTACTACTTCAAGGTCCTCGCCTACAAGGACGAGTACGAAGTGGCGCGCCTCTACAGCGACGGCGAGTTCCGCAAGCGCCTGCGCGCCCAGTTCAGTGGCGACTACCGCCTGCAGTTCCACCTGGCGCCGTCCTGGCTGGCCAAGCGCGACCCCGTCACCGGGCAACCGCGCAAACGCAGCTTCGGCCCGTGGATGCTCAAGGCCTTCGGCCTGCTGGCGACCTTCAAATTCCTCCGTGGCAGCGCGCTGGACCCCTTCGCCTACAGCGAGGAGCGGCGCCTGGAGCGCGAGCTGATCGTCCGCTACGAAGACAACGTCGAAGCCGTGCTCGCCCACCTGCGTGGCGACAACTACCGCGTCGCCGTGGCCATCGCCGAACTGCCGGAGCAGATCCGTGGCTACGGCCACGTCAAGGAGAAGGCCCTGGCCAAGGTCCGCGAGCACGAGGCGCAATTGCGCGCCCAGTTGCTGGCTACCGAGATCAAGGTCGTGCGCCTGTTCGACTCCGCCGCCTGACACCTTCCCATCACCGGCCTTCCCACGGGGGAGGGCCGGCGTTCACCCAGACAAACGCATGCAGAGGTACACCATGTCCGTCTTCTCCCACGTCGAATTCGATGGCCACGAACAGGTCGTCTTCGGTCACGACAAGGCATCCGGCCTCAAGGCCATCATCGCCATCCACAACACCCACCTCGGCCCCGCCCTCGGTGGCTGCCGCATGTGGAACTACGCCAACGACGAGCAGGCCCTGCGTGACGTGCTGCGCCTGTCCCGCGGCATGACCTACAAGTCCGCCCTCGCCAACCTGCCCCTCGGCGGCGGCAAGGCCGTGATCATCGGCGACCCGCACACGGGCAAGAGCGACGCGCTGTTCCAGGCCATGGGAGACTTCGTCGACAGCCTCGGCGGGCGCTACATCACCGCCGCCGACTCCGGCACCGGCCCGGCCGAGATGCAGATCATGGCCGAGCGCAGCCGCCACGTGGCCGGCGCCAACCAGCGCGAAGCCTTCGATGGCGGCGTGCGCAGCGGCGACCCGTCGCCGTCCACCGCCTATGGCGTGTTCATCGGCATCCAGGTGGCGGTCAAGCATCGCCTGCGCCGCGACGACCTCAAGGGCCTGCGCGTGGCCATCCAGGGCGTCGGCCAGGTCGGCTTCCACCTCGCCAGCCTGCTGCGCCAGGCCGGCGCCGAGCTGTGGGTGACCGACATCGTCGAAGCCAACGTGCGCCGTGCCGTCGAGCAACTGGGGGCCAAGGCCGTCGGGCAGCACGAGATCTATGGGCTGGACGTCGATGTCTTCGCGCCCTGCGCCATGGGCGGCATCATCAACCCGCAGAGCCTGGAAGCGCTGCGCGTGCCGATCATCGCCGGCGCCGCCAACAACCAGCTGGCCGACGCGCAACTGGCCGAGGAGCTCAAGCGCAACGGCTGCCTCTACGCGCCGGACTACGCCATCAATGCCGGCGGCATCATCGACGTCTACTTCGAGCGCAGCGGCGGCAGCGCGGCCGAGCTGAAGGCGCACATCGAAGGCATCGGCAACACCCTGCGGCAGATCTTCACCCGCGCCGACCAGGAAGGACGCACCACCACCGATGTCGCCGACCGCCTCGCCGAAGAGCGTTTCGGGCGCGTGTAACGGCGTGGGGTTCACGGGAATGTCGGCTCCGGCGAGCGTCATTCCCGTGAACGCGGGCCCCGCCGGAAAAACTCAGATATCCAGGTACAGGCTGATCCCGTGGGGCCTGTAGCCCAGCGACTCATAGAAGCGATGGGCCGCCTCGCGGCTCTGCCCGCTGGACAGCACCAGCTTGTAGCAACCCCAGGCACGGCCGCGTTCGGCGGCCTTGTCCATCAGCGCCTGGCCGATGCCCAGGCCGCGCGCGTCCTTGTCCACCACCACGTCCTCGACGATCGCCGAGCGCGCGAAGTTGTGCGCCAGGTGCTCCACCAGGATCACCGTGCAGGTGCCCAGCAGGCGCCCGTCACGCTCCGCCACTACCACCTCGCGGCCACTGGGCAGCTCCGCGAGGCGCAAGGCCAGCAGCGCGTGGTCGGGCCGTGACTCATCCTCGCCCAGCTGGTGCAGCAGGGCGGCCAGCGCCGGTGCATCCGCCGGGCTGGCGGCGCGCAGGGTCACGGTGGTGAAGGGGGAGTCGGGCAGGAGCTGCGGGAGTGGCTGGGGCATGGCGAAGGTCCCTCTGATTTTTGCGGAAGTATGGTGCACTGCCGTGGCAGTGGCATGACAAAACGCGCAAGCGCCGTTAACATGCCGCCCGTTCGCATCGACTGCCCGTCGTGCGTGCCGTCTCAGTAGCTCAATTGGATAGAGCATCCCCCTCCTAAGGGGAAGGTTGGTGGTTCGAGCCCACTCTGGGACACCATGAATACCGAAGCCCCGCACAGCGCAAGCTGGCGGGGCTTTTTCATGGCCGCAGGGCTCAGGCCTCGCCGCCGTCATTGGGCAGCGTCAGGTAGATCAGCACCGCCAGCAGGGTGATGAAGAAGCGGAAGGCGTCCGGCACGCCGTTCCACTGCTCCGACATCCACATGCCGAACCATTCCCCGCCCACCGACATGAACGCCACCTGCCAGGTGAGGAAGCCCAGCGTCAGGCCGGCGATGGCCCAGCGCTTGGCCGCGAGGAAGCCGGCGGCATCGGCCTTGCGCGCCCGCAGCAGGTGCAGGCCGCCGACCCAGCAGAGCAGGGCGGTGGTGGTTTCCAGGGCGATGATGCCGAGGTAGCCGGCGTGGTGGACCCAGGGCGTCTCGATGGCGCGGTACATCAGCTGGTTGCCGGGGAAGGTGGTGTCCATGAGGAACACGTGGTGGACGAAGGCGAAGTTGGTGCCGTAGTCGGTGACGTTGTTGAAGGCCACCAGCGAGGCGAAGAAGGCCATGGCCAGCACCATGAGGGCTTTGGAAAGGCGGATCGTGATCATCGTTGTGTTTCCTGCAAATGGCGAACCGGTCGCGCGCGCAGCCGTCCCGCCCGGCATGCAGCGGGCAGGGCGAGGCCGGGCCGCGCGCGGCGACGGCTCTGGTCGGGGTCGTATGCCCGGGCGGGCCAGGCGAAGGGGCGCATGGGGGCGCCGAGGTGCGGAGATCGGGACTGGAGGACCTGAGGCCGGCGCCGTACCGGGAAGCACGGCAACCCGGCTGGATGAAACGCCGCACGGGAAGGAGCGCGGATTCTCGATGCATCCGCATGCCGCGGTCAATCGATCGGGGGCGGTTCGGCTGAACGAAAGAACCATTGCCGTGAGGGCCGGTCTTGAGGATGCTGAGCGAAACTTTCCATGGTGCCCGGATGACGCCCGTTCCCGACCCCGCCAGCCGTTCCCTGCTCCTCGACAACGGCCTCGCCGTGCTGCTGCGCCACATGCCCGGCGCGCAGCGGGCGGCGGCGGCGCTGCGGGTGGCCGCCGGCAGCCATGACGAGCCACGCGAATGGCCCGGGCTTGCGCATTTTCTCGAACACCTGCTGTTCCTCGGTGGCGTGCATTACCCCGACCAGCAGCGGCTCATGCCCTTCGTCCAGGCCTGCGGCGGGCGCCTCAACGCCAGCACCCAGGCCCGCCACACCGACTTCTTCTTCGAGCTGCCGCCCGCGCGCCTGGAGGCCGGCCTGGCGCGGCTCGTGGACATGCTCGGCGCGCCGCAACTGGCGATCGACGCGCAGCTGCGCGAGCGCGAGGTGCTGCAGGCCGAGTACCTGGCGCGCGCCCGCGACACCTGGACCCTGGCCCAGTCCGCGCTCGCGGCGGCGCTGGCGCCGGGGCACCCGCTGGCCGACTTCCATGCCGGCGACCGCGACAGCCTGGCGGTGGAGGACCCGGCGTTCCAGGCCGGACTGGCCGCCTTCCACCAGGCCCACTACCAGGGCGCGTGCATGCGTCTGGTGCTGCTCGGACCTCAATCACTGGACGAGCTCGCGGGGCTCGCGCAGCGCCTCGCGGGTTCGCTGCCCGGCGGTGCGCCCGCCGCCCCGCCCCCGGCGCCCGCATTGCTGCCGCTGGTCAGCCACAGCCTGCGCATGTGCCTGCCCGGCGCGGCGCGCAGCTGGCTGGCTTTCGCCCTGGAGGGCCAGCCGGCCGCCTTGCCCCAGGCGCTGGAGGTGCTGCGCGAACTGCTGCAGGACGAGGCCGAGGGCAGCCTGCAGGCCTGGCTCGTCGAGCAGGGGCTGTGCGATGGATTGCAACTGCTCGTGCCCCACCTCGACCAGGGCCAGGCGCTGCTGGTGCTGGACCTGGCCCTCGCCGACGCCCGCCCCGAAAGCCGTGCGCGCCTCGAGGCGGCGCTGTTCCACTGGCTCGCCGCCCTGCGCGAGCAGGAGCCCTGGCGCGACCTCCTGGCCCGCCACCAGGCCCGCGCCGGCCATGCCCGTCCGGCGCCGCTGGAGCAGGCGCGCAGCCTGCTGGAGCGTGGCTGGGACCCACCCGCGCCGCTGGAGGCGCGCGATTTCGCCCGGCTGCTCGCGCAGCTCACGCCGCCCCGGCTGATCCGCCTGTTCGCCAGCGAGGCGGCGGTCGCCGGCCGCGTGCAGGCCGCCGGCTTCCCGCTGGCGCTGGAGGAAGACGGCGTCCCGCCCTGGCCTGCCCTCGACGTGCGCTGGCGCTTCTCCGGCGTCCCCATGTTCAGCCCCTTCGAGGTCCCGGCTGCGCGGGGGGCGGACGACGTCCCGCTGTTGCACCACTGGGGGGATGCCGAGCGCGCGGCGGTGTTCCTGCGCTGGCGTCTGCCGGCCGAACCTGTCGACGGCGGCTTCTACCAGGCCTTGCAGCGTGCGTTGCGGGCGACCCAGAGCCGCGCCCAGCAGCAGGGCGTCGCCATCGATTTCAGCGAACAGGGCCGCGACTGGCGGTTGAGCCTGCGCGGTGCCGCCGGATTGCTGCCGCCGGTGCTCGACGCGGTACTCAAGACCCTGTTCGAACCGCCCCTGGCCGCCTGTGAACAGGGGCGGCGCCTGCACCGCGCCTGGCTCAACCGCGAGGCTGGCGAGCTGCCGATCCGCCAGTTGTTGCGCGGGTTGCCGGATCGCCTGGATGCCGTCGCGCAGCCCCGCCCGGATGACGAGCCGGTCTCACCCGCACGCCTGGGGCGCTTCTGGGCGCGCACCGCCTGGGAGGTCATGGCCGTGGGCCTCGACGAGCACCCGCGCCAGCTCCTGGCCGGCGTCTTGCGCGGTGTGCCCGGGCGGCGTCTCGACGGCCATGCCCCGGCGGCCCCCGTCGCCACGCGGCGTTGGCACCCGGTGGCGGTGCAGGGCGATGCCGCCCTGCTGCTGTTCTGCCCGCTGCCCGATCGCCAGGCGCAGACCGAAGCCACCTGGCAGTGGCTGGCGCGCTGCCTGGAGGCGGGCTTCTACCAGCGCCTGCGCAGCGAGCTGCAGCTGGGCTACGCCGTGTTCTCCGGCTTCCGCCTGATCAACGGCCACGCCGGCCTGCTGTTCGGCGTGCAGTCGCCCAGCGCCACCGTGGCGCAGGTCCTCGGGCACATCGAGGCGTTCCTCGCCGGCCTGGACGAGGCGCTGAAGGACGGCGAGGCCCCGCGCCAGGCCCTGCTGGCACAGCTGCGCAGCGGCGACGAGGACGCGGCCGAGCGTGCCTGGAACCTGCACCTGGCCGGACGCGCGCCCGACTGGCCCGACCGCGTCGCCGATGCCCTCGAACAGGCCGGCCGCGATGACCTGCTCGCCGCCCTGGAGGCCCTGCAGCAGGCCCGTGGCGGCTGGCTGGCGGTCGCCAACGCTGCACGCCCCGACTCGCGCTGGCACTGATACCTCCTCCTTTCCGCGCCCTCGCCACAGCCTCCCAATCCCCTACCAAGGCAGCGGTACGACCCCCTTCCCAGGTCGTGCCGCTGGCCTCGTCCGTCCGTTGCGACTTGCGCCCCGCTACCGCCGAGGGGGGCGGCCCGCACCTTCCCGCCAGGGCCGTACAGGGCCCGCCAAAGCATCGGCGAAACAGCGCCAAGGCCGCATATGGCGGGCGTTCCGGCGTTTCGATAATCGCCTCCGTCACGGCTCGAGCGAGTCGTCCCACCCAGCGGAGAGCGCCATGTACAACAACAAGAACGTCACCATCGGATTCCTGCCCCTCGCCCTCACCACCGGCCTGGCCCTGGCCGTCATGGAACAGGCCAAGGCCGAGATCGTCCTCTACGACAAGGACGACACCACCTTCTCCACCGACGGCTACGTCAACGCCTTCTACGTCAACAGCGACGTCGACCGCGAAGGCGAGCAGTTCGACCGTCGCCAGTCGCGGGTGAAGATGGGCTTTTTGCCCAACTGGATCGGCTTCAACATGGGCAAGCAGGTGGATGACCTCAAGCTCGGTGCCCGCGCCTCCTTCTGGGTGACCATCAACGACAGCGAGACCAACGGCACCGACACCGCCATCGACGTCCGCCAGTTCTACGGCACCGTCGGCAGCGACTGGGGCGAGGTGCTGGTGGGCAAGGACTTCGGCCTGTTCGCCCGCTCCAACATCCTCCTCGACGAGATGCTCGCCGGCTACGGCCAGGTCAGCGACACCCTCGGCCTGGTGGATGGCGGCGGCGTCTCCTTCGGCAACATCGGCAGCGGCTACCCCTATCCGTTCCCCACCTCGCAGATCACCTATCGCAGCCCCAAGAGCGACGGCCTGCGCCTGGCGGTCGGCATCATGGACCCGGTGGACACCAACGACGACAGCCCCACCGGCAAGGCCTACCAGGAGAACCCGCGCTTCGAATCCGAACTCACCTACGAGTTCGAGCTGGGCGGCGCGCAGATCTACTCCTGGCTCAACGGCGGCTACCAGACCTCGGACAACACCGACCCGGCGGTCGACAGCGTCACCTCCAAGGGCCTGGGCTACGGCGTGCAGGCGAAGATGGGTGCCTTCTCGGTGGTCGCCTCCGGCTTCCAGGCCAAGGGCATCAACCCCTTCTTCACCAACAACGCCGGCGAGGCGACCCTGCGTGAAGTCGACAGCGACGGCTACCTGCTGCAGGGCTCCTACCGCTTCGGCAAGAACCGCCTGGCGCTGTCCTACGGCAAGACCAAGGACGACGGCAACGGCGCGGTGAACACCGGTGCCGACTACGAGACCCGTGGCATCGCCCTGTTCCACGACGTCAACGACAACCTCAAGCTGGTCGCCGAATACAACCAGTTCGAGATCGACGGCCACGCCGGCTCCGCACAGAACGAAGACACCGACACCGTCGCCCTCGGCGTGGTGCTCAACTGGTAACGCTCCACCCTGTCTTGCTCCCTTGTGTTTGGCGGGAAGGCGCATGCCTCCCGCCTTTTTTGCGTTTGATGGGGAGTGGTTTCGCCAATGAATTCGCTCCTGCCCTGGCGGGCTGCAGAAAGCGTCATGCCACCGATGGACGCGACCGCCGCGTAGGGTGGAGGTCGCTCTTTACCTCCACCAGGCGGAGCCGGGCCGTGGCACCTCCTGATGCCTGATGCGCCTTCGAAGGCGCCCATCCTGCGAAGAGCTCGCAGCCGCGCATGGGGTGTGCCGCGCGCACCTCGAAGATCCCGCGCACACCCATCCAGGGCCGAATGAGTGGCCGGGCCGCTCCCCGAGGCCGAACGCAATCGTCAGTGCGGCCTCATCCCTTCGGACGAGCCCGCCGCTACCCAAGAAGGATGGGGCGGCCCCGGGTCGCTCCGTAGAATCCACAGCAACTGCAGGCCCATTCGCGAGGCGCACCATGCAACAGCATCAGGACGAGGGCGTGGTCACCGCCATGTCCAGCGCCACCGACGCCGAGGCCGTGGCCCAGGACCTGGCGCGCCAGCTGATCCACCCGCACCTGGGCTTCGTGCTGTTCTTCTGCTCGGCGGAATACGACCTGCCGGCCCTGGGCGCGGCGCTGGAGCAGTACTTCGGCGGCATCGAGCTGGTGGGCTGCACCAGCGCCGGCGAAATCACCCCCAATGGCTACGGGCGCGGCTGCGTCAGCGCGGTGGGCTTCGACTACCGCAGCTTCTCCATCGGCTGTGCGCTGATCGACGAAATGGAGCGCTTCAGCCTGATCGACGCCCAGCAGCTCGTGGAGCGCCTGGTCGGTGACTGCCGCAGCAACTCCCTGGCGCCGATCAAGGACCACAGCTTCGCCCTGACCCTGCTGGACGGCCTCTCCAGCCGCGAGGAAGTGGTGCTCGCCGCCCTCAGCGCCGCCTTCGGCAGCATCCCGCATTTCGGCGGCTCGGCCGGTGACGACAACCACCTGACCCACACCCACGTCTACCACGGTGGCCAGTTCCACACCGGCGCGGCGGTGGTGGTGCTGGTCAACACCCAGCTGGATTTCGAGGTCTTCAGCACCCACCACATCCTGCCCAGCGACGAGAAACTGGTGGTCACCCGCGCCGACAGCGCCAGCCGCCGCGTCTTCGAACTCAATGCCGAGCCCGCCGCCCAGGAGTACGCCCAGTGGATCGGCGTGCCGCTGGAGGCCCTGGACCACCGTCTGTTCGCCGCCCATCCGCTGGCCGTGCGGGTCAACGACCAGTACTACGTGCGCTCCATCCAGCGGGTCAACGACGACCTCAGCCTCAGCTTCTACTGCGCCGTGGAGAACGGCATCGTCCTCACCGGCATGCGCCCGGGGCCGCTTTTGCCCAACCTGCAGGCCCTGTTCCAGCGCCTGGAGCAGCGCCTCGGCCCGCCGCTGCTGACCATCGGCTGCGACTGCTTCCTGCGCCGCCTGGAAATCGAGAGCGATGGCGGCGTCGAGCAGACCGGCGAATTCCTCCGTCGCCAGCGCGTGATCGGCTTCAACACCTACGGGGAACAGTTCAATGGCATGCACATCAACCAGACCTTCACCGGTGTCGCCATCGGACGCCGCCCAGGCGATGCAGGTCGCTGACTACGAAGCACGCATCGCCCGGCTGGAGGGCGAGAACCACAAGCTCAAGCGCATCAACGCCGCGCTGATCGAGCGGGTCGAATCCAGCGCCGCCCGCCGCGACGACGCCTACGCCGCCTTCCAGCACTCGGTGGTCCTGGCCGAGCAGGTGCGCGAACGCACCGACGCCCTGAACCAGGCGATGTCCGAACTCAAGGCCAGCAACCAGCTGCTCAGCGACGCCCGGCTGCGCGCCGAGACGGCCCACCAGCACCTGGTGGACGCCATCGAAAGCATCTCCGACGCCTTCGTGCTGTTCGACAGGGAGCAGCGCATCGTCCTGTTCAACAGCCGCTTCAAGTCCTTCTGGGCCAACAGCCGCGCGCGCATCATCAGCGGCACCCGGCTCTCGGAGATCAAGCGCCTGGCCGAAAGCACCGGGCTGATCGTCGAAGAGCAGCGCAGCAGCGACAACGAGCACAGCCTCTACCGCCTGCAGGACGGGCGCTGGGTGCAGGTCAGCGAGCGGCCCACCCGCGAAGGCGGGCTGGTGATCCTCTACACCGACATCACCGACCTGAAGATCAGCGAAACCATGCGCCGCGAGCAGGCCCTGGCGCAGAAGTCGCGCCTGCTCCAGCGCGCCGTGGACAACCTCTCCCAGGGCATGGCCATGGTCGGCGCCGAAGGCACCCTGGAGCTGTGGAACCACCGCTTCCTCGAACTCTGCGGGCTGGCGCCGATCCAGGCGCACCGGCCCTTCGCCGAAGTCATGGCCGACAGCGAGCTGGCGCTGCTCACCCCGCAGACCCGCGACGCCAATGGCCGCCCGGTGCGCGAGCTGGAACAGCGCCTGTTCGACGGCCGCATGCTCGAAGTGCGCACCCACGCGCTGCCCACCGGCGGCTTCGTCAACACCTTCACCGACATCACCGAGCGCTACCGCCACGCCGAGGCGCTGGCCGAGAGTGAACGCTGGATCCGCCTGATCACCGACCACGTGCCGGCGCTGATCGCCTACCTCAACGCCGAGCTGGTCTACGAGTTCACCAACAAGGTCTACGAGGAGTGGTACCGCTGGCCGCGCGGCGGCATGCTCGGCCAGCGCCTGCGCGAGGTGCACAGCGAGGAACACTGGCGGCGCCTGGAGCCCTATGTGGAGCGGGCGCTCTCCGGCGAGAGCGTCACCTTCGAAGTGGCCGAGACCAACCTCAACGGCCAGGAGCGCTACATGCTGCGCTCCTACGTGCCCAACCGCCTGGCAAGCGGCGAAGTGGTCGGCATCTTCGTGCTGATCCGCGACATCACCGAGCGCCGGCGCACGGCCGAGGCCCTGCACCTGGCCTACCAGAACCTGGAGCAGCGGGTGCGCGAACGCACCGCCGAACTCACCCAGCTCAACGAGCAACTGCTGCGCGAGATCGGCGAGCGCAGCCAGGTGGAACTGCGCCTGCGCGAGGCCAAGCGCGAGGCCGAGCAGGCCAACCTGTCGAAGACCAAGTTCCTCGCTGCCGTCAGCCACGACCTGCTGCAACCCCTGAACGCCGCCCGGCTGTTCACCAGCGCCCTGCAGGAGCAGCGCGAGCAAGCGGTGAGCACGGCGCTGGTGCGCAACATCAGCAACTCGCTGGATGACGTGGAAAGCCTGCTGGGCACCCTGGTGGACATCTCCAAGCTCGACGCCGGGGTGATCAAGCCCGACATCGCGCCCTTCGCCGTCAGCGAGCTGCTCGACAACCTCGCCGTGGAATTCCGCCAGGCGGCCGCCAGCGAGGGGCTGAGCCTGCACTTCGTGCCCAGCTCGGCGCTGGTGCGCAGCGACATCCAGTTGCTGGCGCGCATCCTGCGCAACCTGCTCAGCAACGCCATCCGCTACACCCCCAGCGGCCGCGTGCTGCTGGGCTGCCGGCGGCACCGGCAAAGCCTGTCGATCGAGGTCTGGGACAGCGGCATCGGCATCGCCGACGACAAGCTCAAGGAGATCTTCCAGGAGTTCAAGCGCGGCGACTCGCAGCGGCCCAAGCAGGACCGGGGCCTGGGTCTGGGCCTGGCCATCGTCGACAAGATCGCCGGCATGCTCGGCCACCGCATCCAGGTGCGCTCGCGCCTCGGCCAGGGCTCGCGCTTCTGCGTCGAGGTGCCCCTGGCCAAGCGCGCACCCAAGGCGCGGGTGGAAGCGAGCACCCCCGAAATGCTCGTGGAGCGCCTGCGTGGCTCGCGGGTCTGGGTGCTGGACAACGACGCGGCCATCTGCGCCGGCATGCGCACCCTGCTCGAAGGCTGGGGCTGCCAGGTGGTCACCGCGCTCTCGGAAGAAGACCTCGCCCGCCAGGTGGACAACTACCACGCCGACGCCGACCTGCTGATCGCCGACTACCACCTGGACAACGGCCACAACGGCGTCGACGCCGTCGCCAGCATCAACGCCCGCCGCGGCACCGCCTTGCCCGCCCTGATGATCACCGCCAACTACAGCAACGAACTGCGCCAGCAGATGCGCGAACTCGGCCACACCCTGATGCACAAACCCGTTCGCCCGATGAAGCTCAAGGCCGCGATGAACCACCTGATCGAGCGGGGTGGGTGAGGGGCACACCGCCAACCATCGCGCGTCGATCCGCTCTTGTAGGTGTGCTGCGCGCACCGGTCCCGCGCTGGGCCTGTCCGGCGATCTCCGACAGGCTCCGTGCCGATCCGACCTTTTGAGGTGCGCACGGCACACCCTACGACCGAGCCGCGAGCATCGGGCCGAGCCCGCGCATCAATGTGTTTTGTAATGCACAGGGCCGAGCCCGCGCGTCGATCCGCTCTTGTAGGGTGTGCTGCGCGCACCGATCCCGCGCTCGATCCGTCCGGCGATCTCCGACAGGCTCCGTGCCGATCCGACCTTTTGAGGTGCGCACGGCACACCCTACGACCGAGCCGCGAGCATCGGGCCGAGCCTGCGCGTCGATCCGCTCTTGTAGGGTGTGCTGCGCGCACCGGTCCCGCGCTCGATCCGTCCGGCGATCTCCGACAGGCTCCGTGCCGATCCGACCTTTTGAGGTGCGCACGGCACACCCTACGACCGAGCCGCGTGCATCGGGCCGATCCCGCGCATCCATCTGCTCTTGTAGGGTGTGCTGCGCGCACCGATCCCGCGCTCGGCCTGTCCGGCGATCTCCGAAAGGCTCCGTGCTACTCGCCAAAATCCCCATCCTGTTCTCCGGCACCTCCCCAACCCGTCGGGTAGAGGCCTTCGCGCACCAGGCGATGGAAGCTGGACCAGGGCCAGTCGGCCACCCGGGTGACCAGTCCGTGTTTCACCGGGTTCCAGTGCAGGTAGTCCATGTGCCGGCGGTAGTCGTCCGCGTCGCGTATGCCGTGTTCCCAGAAGCGTCGTTGCCAGAACCCGGACTCACGTCGTGCGACCCGGCTATTCGAAGTGGGTGGCAGGTGAACCGATTGGCTGACCTTGCGCTTGATGATCGACCAGCGCCGCGCGAAGTCGGTATCACCGGGCGGCAGCTCCCAGAGGCAATGCAGGTGATCCGGCAGCAGCACCCAGCCGTGGATGCGGAACGGCTGTTCGAGCCGCACCGCCTGGATTGCATTGCGCAACGCGTGGCGTACCGAGGGCTCGGTCAGGAGCGGCCGGCGCTTTGCGGTGACGAGTGTGAAGAAGTAGTACGAGCCGGCTCGCTGCGAGCGGAGGTAGCGCGACATTCCCGGGGTTCCCTGCAAGCGTCGAAGCTCGGCAGGGTAGGGCGGCGCGGGGCGCGGTAGGGCGCGCCGGGCGAGGTGAAAGCTCCGGCTGCGCTGTCGGCCGGACGACCCCTAGCGCCGCAGATAAGCCGCGAAGTCGATATCCCCCGCACAGAGGATCGCCTGCACGCGGTTGTGCACGTTGAGCTTGCGCAGGATGGCGGAGACGTGGGCCTTGACCGTGGTTTCGGCGATGTCGAGGTTGTAGGCGATCTGCTTGTTCGACTCGCCCTTGGTCATGCGCTCGAGCACCAGCAGTTGCTTGCGGGTCAGCGCCTGGAGCAGTTCCGGGGGGATGCCGTGCTCGTCCTGGTGGTTGCGCCGGGGCGAGCTCTTCTGGGTGCGGATGATGTCCGAGGGCAGGTAGACGTTGCCGTTGAGGATCTGCTCGATGGCCTCGGTCATCTGCGCCCGTGGCGAGGACTTGGTGATGAAACCCACCGCGCCGTAGGTGATCGCCTGCAGGACGATCTGCTTGTCCTGCTCGGCGGAGACGATCACCACCGGGATGGTCGGCGCCTCGTTGCGCAGGTTGATCAGGCCGTTGAGGCCGTGCATGCCGGGCATGTTCAGGTCGAGCAGGATGAGGTCGAGGTCGTCGTGTTCCTGGGTCAGGCCCAGGGCGCTGTCGAGGTCGGCGGTCTCCATCACTTCGCTGTCGGGGAAGCCGTCGCTGATGACGTTGTGGATGGCCTCGCGGAACAGCGGGTGATCGTCGGCGATCAGGATCTTGTACATGGCCATTCACCTCATTGTTCTGATTATGGAGGGGCTCTCGGGCGCGGATTCAGGGCAGGGGCACGGGCTCGGCGGGTTGCAGCGGCAGGCCGGCCTGTTCCCAGGCGTCGATGCCGTCACGGTACCAGTAGAGATTGCGGTAGCCCAGCGCATGCGCGCGCCGTTGCGCGTTCCAGCTCAACCAGCAGTCGGAACGGCAGTAGAAGACCAGCGGCCACTGCAGGTCGCCCTGGCTGGCCTTGCGCAGGTTGTCGGCGAAGTAGGCCTGCCAGCGCGCGTCCAGCTCGCCGTTGCCGGTGTTGGCCAGCCACAGGCTGCCGGGCAGGTTGGCGTGGGGTTCGTCGGCGATGAAGCGGCCTTCGAGGAACTGGCGGCGGTAGACGTCGATGAGCTTCGTACGCGGGTCGCGTTCCAGCAGCTGGCGCAGGCCGGCGGTGTCCAGGGTGCGGGCGTGGTCGGCCTCGGCGGGCGTGGGGCTGCGGTAGCGGTCGGTGCGGTAGCCGTCGGCGGAGAACAGCGACGGCTCGGCGTCGGCCCGGACGGCGGCCGGGAACAGGAGGGGCAGGCACAGCAGTGAGGCGATGAGGACTCGCATGGCAGGCATCTCTTTATTCTTATGGCCCGCATTACAAGCCAGCCGCGCGCCTTTGGAAATCCTACGTTGGAGAGGAAAACCCGTACCAAAGTAGTAGTTTCCCCGCCTCAGCCGGCCCGGCGCAGCGCCGCGTGCTGTGGGTTGAAGCTGGCCACCGCCGCCACTGCGAAGACCAGCGTCAGGCCCAGGCAGACGCCCAGGGCCAGCGGGTTGAGCCGCTCGTACAGGGCGAAGCGCACCAGCTCCACCGCGTGGCTGAAGGGGTTGGCCGCGCACAGCCAGTACAGCCACTCGCTGGCCTCGCGCATCTTCCACAGGGGGTAGAGCGCCGAGGAGAGGAAGAACAGCGGGAAGATCACGAAATTCATCACCCCGGCGAAGTTCTCCAGCTGGCGGATGAAGTTCGACAGCAGCAGCCCCAGGGCACTGAGCAGCAGCGCCGCCAGCAGCAGCGCGGGCAGGGCGGCGAGCAGGCCCCAGGCCGGTGGCTGCACGCCGTAGAGCCAGGCGATGGCGAGGAAGGCATACACCTGCAGCAGCGACACCAGCGCCGTGGCCAGCAGCTTGGCACCCAGCAGGAAGGGGCGCGGCAGCGGGCTGGTGAGCAGTACGCGCATGCTGCCCATCTCGCGGTCGTAGACCATCGACAGCGAGCCCTGCATGCCGTTGAACAGCAGGATCATGCAGGCCAGCCCCGGGACGATGTAGGTCTCGTAGGTGATGTAGGTGGCGTACGGGTCGATGATGGCGATGCCCAGCGCCGCGCGGAACCCGGCGGCGAATACCAGCAGCCACAGCAGCGGCCGCACCAGGGCGCTGAGAAAGCGTGAGCGCTGCAGTACGAAGCGCAGCCATTCGCGCCCGACGATGCCGCGCAGGCATTGCCAGTAGGCATTGGCGTTCATGCCCGTGCCCTCGGCCGGGTGAGCTCGCCGAAGGCACCGGCCAGGCCGCCGCCATGCGTTGCACTCAGCTCGCCGGCGGTGCCCGAGGCCACCAGGCGGCCCTGGTCGAGCACCAGCAGGGCGTCCTCGCCGCGCACTTCGTCCAGCAGGTGGGTGGTCCACAGCACGCTCAGGCCTTCGTCGTCGCACAGCTGGCGCACGTGGTGGTTGAGGGCCTGGCGGCTGGCCGGGTCGAGGCCGACGCTGGCCTCGTCGAGCAGCAGCAGGCGCGGGCGGTGGAGCAGGGCACGGGCGATTTCCACGCGCCGGCGGTGGCCGCCGTTGAGGGCGCGCACGCTGTCGCGGCGGCGTTCGCCCAGGCCCTGGCGCGCCAGCTCCTGGTCGATGCGCGCGGCCGCCAGCTGGCGCGGCATGCCGTGCAGGGCGGCGTGGTAGCGCAGGTTCTGCTCCACCGAGAGGTCGAGGTCCAGGGTGCTCTGCTGGAACACCACGCCGAGCTGGCGCAGGGCCAGGCGCGGCTGCCGGCGCAGGGAGTGGCCGGCGACGCGGATGTCGCCGCGCTGCAGGTCGTAGAGGCGGCTGAGCAGCGCCACCAGGGTGGACTTGCCGGCGCCGTTGGGCCCCAGCAGCGCGGTGAAGCGGCCCGGTTCCAGGGCGAAGCTCACGCCGTCCAGCGCGCGCCGTGGGCCGTAGTCGAAGCCCAGGCCTTCCACGTCCAGGGCGTTCATGGGGCGACCACCACGCCCCAGGGGTAGCGGCCGACCTTGATCGACCGGGTCACCTTGAGGCTGTCGACGTCGATCACCGAGACGTCGCCGCTGATGCCGTTGGTGGCCAGCAGGGTCTTCTCGTCGGGGCTGAAGGCCAGGTGCCAGACGCGCCGGCCCACCAGCAGGTAGTCGAGCACTTCCAGGGTCCTGGCATCCACCACCGCCACATGGTTGGCCGGGCCCAGGGCGACGAAGGCGTAGCGGCCGTCGCGGGTCAGCTTGACCCCCACCGGTTGCACCTTGTCCGGGTGCACGCCCTTGATCTGGAAGCGCAGGGTCTTCTGGATGCTGCGCGTGGCCACGTCGACCACGGTGACGGTGCCGCCGATCTCCGCCGAGGCCCACAGGCGCTTGCCATCGTGATCGAACTCCACGTGGCGCGGGCGCTGGTCCACCAGGGTGTTGTCCACCAGCGCCTGGGTCGAGGTGTCGATCCAGTGCAGCATGTTGGTGGTCTCGCTGGTGTTGATCGCCCACTTGCCGTCCGGGCTCACCGCCATGCCCTCGGGCTCCACGCCGACGTCGATCTGCGCCAGCACCTGGCTGCTCTGGGTGTCGACCACCGTGACCAGCGCATCGTCCTCGTTGGAGATGTACAGCCAGCGGTCGTTGGGGTGCAGGGCGAACTGCTCCGGGTCGGCGCCGGAGGGCAGCTCCTTGATGATCTGCCGCGTGGCCAGGTCCATCACCTGCACGGTGTCCGAATCGCTGGCGCAGATGTACAGCAGCCTGTTGTCGCTGGACAGCGCCAGGCCGCGCGGGCGCTTGCCCACCGGCAGGCTGGCGGTGACCGTCAGTGTGTCCATGTCGATCACGCTGATGGCGTTGTCCTTCTCGTTGGACACATAAGCGGTGGCGGCGAAGGTGGCGCCGCTGGCCAGCAGCAGCGCGACGCCGAGCAGGGTGAGGGGGAGGCGGGGCATGGCGGGGTCCTTGTTCTTGGCGTTCATGGCGTGGCTTCCAGGGCAGCCTCGGCCAGGCGGCAGCGGCTCTCCGGCGCGTCGTGGCCGAGGGTGTCGAGTTCGCTGAAGGGGTGGAGGAATCCGTCCTGGGGCGAGGTGCTGATCAGCGCGCGTGGCTGGATCAGCTCGATGGGCTGGCGCAACTGGCCGTCCCAGGGGCGGTAGCTCAGCTTGCGGCCCTTGAAGCCGTCCAGCGGCAGGTCCGGCGACAGCTCCAGGGTGCGGATCGCGGCGGCGTCGGTGGCGCCCAGGCGGGTCACCGCGCTGGCGATGCTGCGCACGGCCACCCAGGCGGCGAAGTCGCGGTCGTTCATCCAGCGCCCGGTGAGGGCCTCGAAGCGCTTCTGCAATTGCGCCGCGCCGTAGGTTTCCACCGTCTTGTGCCAGCCCGTGGGCACCAGGCCCTGGGTGCCGGCCACCGGGCGTGGCAGCCAGGTGTTGTAGGGCAGGTATTCGCCGAAATCGCCGCGCTCGTCGGCCACCAGTACGCCGTCATAGTCGTCGGCCTGGGTGAACAGCGGCATGTCGGCCTGGGCGCTGCGGCGCTGTTCGTTGTCGAAGGTCCAGGGCTTCTCGCCGATGATCTTCAGGCCGAAGCGCCCGGCGGCGCGGCGCAGGGCGGCAGCGTAGGCCTGGTCCTCGGGGCGCGGGCCGACCACCAGCAGCCAGCGCTTCCACTGGCGCAGGGCAAGGAACTGCACCAGGGCGTCGGCGAGCATGGCGCGGCTGGGCAGGCTGTGCAGCACGTTGGGCAGGCAGGCGTCGGTGCGCAGCGCGTCGTCGGCGGCGCCGGCGTTGAACAGCAGGCTGTCCGGCAGCGCCGCCGACAGCTGGCGCAGCAGCGGCGCCGGGGCATTGACCACGAACAGGCGCAGGCCCTCGGCATGTTGCTGGCGTGCGGCTTCCAGCAGCCCGGCTTCGGTCTCGGCGTTGGTCGCCAGCAACTGGTAGCGCTGCTTGAGGAAGCGCCCGGTGCTGTTGTTGTCGGTGGTCGCCAGCTCGGCGCCGCGCAGGCCGGCGTCGCGGGGCTCGGGGATGACGTTGGAGAGCAGCGGTCCCGGGTCGGGGCTGTAGCCGAGGTAGCCGATGCGTACCTCCAGCGGCTGGCGCGCCTCGGCGGCGACGGCGTGGTTGGCCAGCAGCGCGGCGGCGGCCAGGGCCAGCAGGTAGGTCAGGGCATAGGGCGCAAGGTGACGCATGGCGGGGGCTCCCGTTCTTGTAGCGCCAGCCTAGGGCCGCCCCGAGCCCTGGGAAATATGCAGAAAGTAGCGCCGGGGCAGTACCAAGGTAGTAACCCGGCCGCCCGCCCCAGGCCCTAGCATGGAGGCACAAGAACGAGACCGGGAGGCCCGGCCATGCGTGTGCTCAAGACCCTGCTGCTGCCCGTGCTGCTGATCCTCAGCCTGATCGGCGTGGATGGCTTTCGCCCATCCCCCTCCCCGCGACCGGCGGCTGCGACGGGCGCCGGGCGATGAGCACCCTCGGCCGCATCAACCTGCTGGTGGTGCTGTTCTTCGCCGCGGTGACCCTGGTCTGCACCGGTGTACTGCTGCGCCAGGCCAGCCAGGACGTGCAACGCGAGATGATCGCCGCGCGCGCGGTGGTCGAGTACCTGCACGAGGCCGCCCGGCGCGACCCCAGGGCGCTGGAGTCGGCGCTGGCGCGGGGCCTGCGCCATGTGCGCATCCACTGGCAGGGCGAGACGCCCCCGCAACCGCGCGGCCTGGACGCCTGGCTCGGTGCGCGGCTGTTCCCGCCCGCCGAGCAATACGGCGAGCCGCTGCAACTGGACGATGGCCGGCGCGTGCTGATCAGCGTCGACCCGGCGGACGAGATGGACGAGGTGGAGGACTCCCTCATCCAGCTGCTGGTGCTGTTCGGCCTGGCCCTGGGCCTCAGCCTGCTGGCCATCCGCGTCGCGGTACGCCGGGGCCTGCGGGTGCTGGACGAGCTGCACGCCGGCTTCGACGAGATCGCCCGTGGCCGCCTGGCGGTACGCCTTGACCAGCATTCGCTGCACGAGGCGCGCCTGCTGGCCGGCCACTTCAACGAGATGGCCAGCACCCTGGAGCAGGTGCGCAACGACAACGCCGAACTGACCCGCGCCCTGCTGGCGCTGCAGGAGCACGAGCGCAAGCACCTGGCCCTCGCCCTGCACGACGACATCGGCCAGTACCTCGCCGGCATCCGCGCGCAACTGCTGCTGTTGCGCTCCATGACCGGCCAGGCACCGGGCGCCGGTGCCACCCTGCGCAGCCTGGAGGACAACTGCCAGCGCATGCAGGACAGCTTCCGCGCGCTGGTGCGCGACCTTTACCCCGTGGTCCTGGAGCGCCTGCAACTGGGCGAGGCCGTCGCGCTGCTCACCGAGCAGTGGCGCAGCGCCCAGGGCGTCGACTGCACCTTGCACCTGGGCGAGGACCTGCCGGTGCTGCCCGCCGCCGACCAGGCCCATCTCTACCGCCTGCTGCAGGAAGCCCTGACCAACATCGCCCGCCACGCCGACGCCAGTGCGGTGAGCGTGCGCCTGGAGCGCCGCGGCCGACGCCTGCGCCTGCTGGTGGGCGACAACGGCCGTGGTGCCGTGCAGCCGCCACGGCCCGGCATCGGCCTGCGTTCCATGCTGGAGCGGGCGCGCTGCCTGGGCGGCGACCTGCGCCTGCGCACCCGTGCCGGCAGTGGCTGGCTGGTGCGCCTGAGCATTCCCCTGGGCGAAGCCTGAACAACCTGGAGAACCTGCGATGAAGATCCTGCTGGTGGACGACCATTCCGTGGTGCGCCAGGGCTACGCCAGCCTGCTGCGCGGCCTGCTGCCCGAGGTGGAGGTGAGCGAGGCGGCTAGTGGCGAGCAGGCCCTGCAACTGGTGCAGGACAGCATCCCCAACCTGGTGGTGATGGACCTCTCGCTGCCGGGCATCAGCGGCCTGGAGACCACCCGCCGGCTGCGCCAGCGCCTGCCGCAGCTGCGCGTGCTGTTCTTCAGCATGCACGACGAGCTGCCCCTTGTACGCCAGGCGCTGGACGCCGGTGCCGCCGGCTACATCACCAAGAACTCCGCGCCCGAGGTGCTGGTGGAGGCGGTGCGGCGCATCCTCGCCGGGCACGCCTACATCGAGCAGCCCCTGGCCACCCAGCTCGCCTGCCACCCGGCGCACCAGGCCGGCGACCCGCGTCTCTCCGGCATGACCCAGCGCGAGCTGGAGATCTTCACCATGCTCGCCCGCGGCATGCCCGCGCGCAGCATCGCCGAGCACCTGTGCATCAGCGCCAAGACGGTGTCCAACTACCTGACGATGCTGAAGAACAAGCTGCAGGTCAGCTCCCAGGCGGAGCTGGTGCACCTGGCCATCGATACCGGGGTGTTGCGGGTGGGGTGAGGGGGCAGGGCGCCCTGCAGCTTCACCGGTGTAGGCGAGAATGCATGGGCTCTGCCTGCCCTGTCGCTACCGCGTGGGTTTCGCTTCGCTCTACGCCACGCAAGCCATTGCGCCCCGAGCGTGATGCGCACACCGATGAAGCTGTTGGCGAGGAGGTTGGAGCAGCGGCCAAACGCCCCTTTCAGGAGGCCGAGCGCAATCGTCGTTTCAGGGGTTGAGCGACATGGATGTCGCGAGAGGCGTACCGGGCCATGGATGGCCCGTTACGCCGTGCCGCTGAAACGATGATGGAGCGAGGGGAGTCTGGCGAAGCCAGACCCGTATGGAGGGGCAAGCGCTTTTGGTTACTTTTCTGGCGATTGAGAAAAGTGACTCGCCCGGGGGGGCGAAACAGAAACCATCAGCAAAACTCGGCAATCGGCTTGGCCAAAAACTTTCCAGCAACACTTAACGCAGACAGAGCCATCCCATATGGAGGTGGGGAACCACGTCCTACGGATGGCGCGTGCCGCAGGGTGCTTCCGGCGAGCCCGAGGTGCGCGCAGCACACCCTACGTCCGGAGTGAGCGCCGGCCGTATGCGCCGAGGTCTGATCGTGCGCTCCTTCCAGGAGTCGAAAGCAAAGCCACGTTCTAAGAACGTGAATGTCTAATCGCCATCGGGTTCACCCCTTCAATTGACTCGCGAACTGCCCCACGGCGCTGACCACGCGCTGGGCGCCGTCCTGGATCTCGACGATCACCGAGCCCGCCTCGTTGGCCAGGTTGAGGCCCTCCTCGGCGTGCTGGCGGCTGCTGGACATGCTGTCCACCGCGGCCTGGGCCAGGCTCTGGTTCTGCTGCACGACCTCGACGATTTCCTCGGCCGCCTGGCTGGTGCGCCCGGCGAGCTGGCGCACTTCGTCGGCGACCACGGCGAAGCCGCGGCCCTGCTCGCCCGCGCGGGCCGCCTCGATGGCGGCGTTGAGGGCCAGCAGGTTGGTCTGCGAGGCGATGCCGCTGATGGTCTTGATGATCGAGCTGATCAGTTGCGACTGCTTGTCCAGCGCCTCGATGCCTTCGGCCGCTTCCTGCACCTGGTTGGTGATCAGGCGCATGACGTTGACCGTCTGGCTGACCACCGAGGCGCCCTTCTGCGCGGTGGCGTCGGTCTGCTGGGAGGTGCTGTAGGCGATGTTCGCCGCCTCGGCGACGGCCTGCTCCTGGTTCACCTGGTCGGTGATCACGGTGGCGAACTTCACCACCTTGTAGAGCTGGTCGTTGGTGTCGTGCACCGGGTTGTAGGAGGCCTCCAGCCAGACTTCGCGGCCGTGGGCGTCGATGCGCTTGAAGCGGCCGACGACGAACTCGCCGCGCAGCAGCTTGGCCCAGAACTCCCGGTACGCGGGGGAGCTGGACTCCTCCGGCTCGCAGAAGACGCTGTGGTGCTTGCCCTTGATCTGCTCCAGGCGGTAGCCCATGGCGTCGAGGAAGCGGTGGTTGGCGTTGAGCACCTCGCCCTTGAGGTTGAACTCGATGACGGCGGTGGAGCGCAGCAGGGCGTTGATGAGGCCCTCGTGCTCCTTGGCGGTCTCGATGGTCCGGGTCAGGTCGTTGGCGCAGACCACGATGCTCTGGATCTGCCCGCGCCCGTCCCGGATCGGTTGCCAGATGCAGCGCAGCCAGGCCTCGCGGCCGTCGCCCCGGAGCAGCCGGTACGCGCCGTTGAAGTGCTCGCCGTTGGCCAGGCCCTGGCGCATCTTCTGGTAGTTGGGGTCGCGGTGGAAGGTCTGTGGGATGAGCTCTTCGAGCGTGCGGCCGATGACATTCTCAGGGCGGTACTGCAGCACATCGAGGAAGTTATCGTTGACGGACAGGATGCGACCCTGGAGGTCGATCTCCATCACCAGCATTTCCTGGAAGATGGATTCCTTGATCTGCTGGGCCCGGGCGTTTTCCTCCCGAAGGTGCTCCAGCTCCTTTTTCAAGCGCGTGTTGAACATGGTCGGAACCCGTTGGCTGAGAGTATGGAACTGCTTGGTCAGCGCATCGGCCCTGCCGGTACTTTCTTAAGGGGCTGGCGAGAAATTCGACGGGGCGCGGCTTGAAAAGTGTAGACGCGCTCCGCTTGGTCATCATTTTTCCCAGTCGACGGGGCATTCCCGGCAGCCTTCCATGTTCACCCCCTGGAACGACGCGTAGTGGCGGCGGGCGCCGCTGAGGTCGGCGTTCTCCAGGTTGGCGTCGCCCAGCTTGGCTTCCTGCAGGTTGGCGTCGTTGAGGTGGGCGCCCTTGAGGTCGGCGCGGCTGAGCCAGGTCATTTCCAGGTCGGCGGCGCTGAGGTTGGCATCGTGCAGCCTGGCGCCGGAGAGGCGGGCGAATTCCAGGTAGGCGGCGGTCAGGTCGGCGCCCTTGAACTGCGCGCCCTGGCCGAACAGCCCCCAGCCCTGTACCGCCACGAGGCGTGCGTTGCTGAGGTCGGCCAGGCGCAGGTTGCTCTGCTGCAGGCTGGCGCGGGTCAGGTTGGTGCCCACCAGCTGGGCCTTCTCCAGGTTGGCCAGGTCGAGGTTGGCGTGGCGCAGGTCGGCGCCGGAGAGGTCGGCCCCGGCGAGGTTGATCCTGTGCAGGTCGAGGTTGCGCAGGTCGGCATTGCGCAGGTCGGCGCCGGGACACTGGCTCTCCGGCTCCAGGCGGCAGCCGTCGATCACCTTGACGGCGTCCGGGGCGGCTTCGGCTTGCGGGGCGGGGGCCTGGGCCCAGGCGAGCCCGACGACCAGCATCAGCAGGGGGAGGAACATGGGCAGGTAGTTCATGGCGGCTCCTGGTGCGTGGCGGGGAGTCGGCGCGCCCGTAGGCGCGCCAGGGAGGGTCAGCGGCTGGCGGTCTTGTTGTCCCAGCTCGGCAGCTTGAACACCCAGAACGAGCCGCCCTGGGCCACCGGCTTGGTCAGCTCGGCCATGTCGCCGCCCCACAGCGGCACGGCGCCGCCGTAGCCGACGGTCACGCCGATGTACTGCTCGCCGTCCTGCTCCCAGGTGATGGGCGGGGAGACGATGCCGCTGCCGGTCTGGAACTTCCACAGCTCCTTGCCGGTTTTCGCGTCGAAGGCCTTGAAGAAACCGTCGCCGGTGCCGGTGAACACCAGGTTGCCCTTGGTGGCGAGCACGCCGGCCCACAGCGGCAGGTGCTCGTTGTGCTCCCACACCACCTTGCCGGTGGTCGGGTCCATGGCGCGCAGGCTGCCGACGTGGTCGTCGTACATGCGCTTGATGCGGAAGCCCATCCCCAGGTAGGCGGAGCCCTTCTTGTAGTTCACCTCCTCGGTCCAGTAGTCCTCCTTCCAGTTGTTGGCCGGTACGTAGAACAGGCCGGTGTCCTGGCTGTAGGCCATGGGGTTCCAGTTCTTGCCGCCGAGGAAGGGCGGGGAGACCTCCACCGCCTTGCCGTGTTTCTGGCCCGGCTCGGGCAGCGGCGGGCGCTGGCCTTCGTTCTCCACCGGGCGGCCGGTCTTCAGGTCGATGTGGCTGGCCCAGGTGATGTTGTCGACGAAGGGGAAGGCGTTCTGCAGCTTGCCGTTGGTGCGGTCGACCACATAGAAGAAGCCGTTGCGGTCGGCGTGGGCGGTGGCCTTCACCGTCTTGCCGTCCTTGCCCTTGTAGTCGAACAGCACCAGTTCGTTGTTGCCGGAGAAGTCCCAGGCATCGTTCGGGGTGTGCTGGTAGAACCACTTCACCTCGCCGGTGCTCGGGTCCACGCCCACCTGGCCGGAGGTGTAGAGGCTGTCGTAGTCGTGCGGGTTACCGCCCTTGGCGGTGCGTGCCCAGGTGTTCCAGGGGCCGGGGTTGCCCGCGCCGACGATGATGGTGTTGGTCTCGGCGTCGAAGCTGGCGCTCTGCCAGGGGGCGCCGCCGCCGTGGCTCCAGGCTTCCACCTTGCCGGTGGGGGAGTTCTTGTCGTCCGGCCAGGAGGGCGCCTTCACATCGCCCGTGGGGGTGCTGTCCTTGCCGTTGAGGCGGCCCATGTGGCCCTCGACGAAGGGGCGCATCCAGACTTCCTCGCCGGTGTCCGGGTCGCGGGCGAACAGCTGGCCGACCACGCCGAATTCGTCGCCTGAGCTGCCGTGGATCAGCAGGGTCTTGCCGGTCTTCTGGTCCTTGATGAGGGTTGGGGCGCCGGTCATGGTGTAGCCGGCGGTGTGATCGCCGAACTTCTTGTTCCACACCACCTTGCCGGTGTCCTTGTTCAGCGCCACCAGGCGGCCGTCCAGGGTGCCGAAGAAGATCTTGTCGCCGTAGATGGCGGCGCCCCGGTTGACCACGTCGCAGCAGGGGCGGATGTCGTCGGGCAGGCGGTGGTTGTAGACCCACAGGCGCTTGCCGGTCTTGGCTTCGAGGGCGAACACGCGGGAATAGGACGCGGTGACGTAGATCACCCCGTCGCGCACGATCGCCTGGGATTCCTGGCCACGCTGCTTCTCGTCGCCGAAGGAGTAGGACCAGGCCGGTACCAGCTTGAACACGTTCTGGTCGTTGACCTGGGCCAGGGGGCTCCAGCGCTGGGCGTTGGTGCCCATGCCGTACTGCAGCACGTCCTTGACCGAGACATGGTCGTTGGCGATGTCTTCCCAGGTCACGTTGGCGGCGAAGGCGCCGGCGCTGGCGGCGAGGCCGCCGGCGAGCAGGAGGCCCTTGATGGCGAGGCTGAGCGGGCTGGCAGGTTGGGGGTGCGATCTTGTTGTCATGTGTGCGGTTCCCGTGGTCGTTGTGGACCAGTGCGCCACCTGGCGTCCTGGCGCTTCGAATACTGGAAGCGCCACCGCCTGCGGGATACGGAAAAACTCCCGCGCTTGCCGGGAAAACTTCCCAGTGCGGGCATGACTTGGAACCGCTGCCAAAGCGCCTCGATACACCTCCGCCCGGCTTGCTACCAAGGGAGTAGGGCGCGGCCACCAAAGCAGCATTCGGCCCTGCACGGGCGCTCCTTACCATCCTCGTCACCACGCTCCTGCCGAGCGTTCGCCTTGCCCAGCATCTCGAAGAGGATGGAAGTCATGAATAAGCACAACGCCCTGCGTGGCCTGATGTTCCTTGCCGGTCTGAGCCTCACCGGTCTTGCCCTGGCCCATGGTGATGTCGTGCCGCAGGCCGTCAATACCGATGGCCTGGAGCCCCTGGGCAAGGAATGGCGCGATACCAACCCCTATCGCGCGCCCTATGAGAAGAACGCCCTGGCGGTGGAGATCGGCGCCTCGGCCTACAACCAGAACTGCGCGCGTTGCCACGGCCTGGAAGCCAAGTCCGGCGGCATCGCCCCCGACCTGCGCCTGCTCGAAATCAGCGCCGACGGCGACGAGTGGTTCAAGGAGCGCGTGATCAACGGCGCGGTGCGCGACGGCGCGGTGTACATGCCGAAGATGGCCGACTTCCTCAGCCAGGAAGCGCTCTGGGCCATCCGCTCCTACCTGGAAAGCGTCCACGTCGAAGAGTGATCGCCATGCGCCTGCTCGCCCTGCTGTGCTGGTTGCTGTGCCTGCCGCTGGCGCAGGCGCAGGTACGCCCCTATGACGACATCGTCGCCTCCGGGGTGCTCAAGGTCGCGGTCTACGAGAACTTCCCGCCCTACAGCTTCCAGCAGGACGGCCAGGCGCGCGGCGTCGACGTCGACCTGGCCAATGCCCTGGCCGAAGCGCTGGGGCTCAAGGCCGAGCTGATCTGGGTGATCCCCGGCGAGAAGCTCGACGACGACCTGCGCAACTACATCTGGAAGGGCCACTACCTGCGCCCCAAATTGCTCGCGGACGTGATGCTGCGCGTGCCCTACGACCGCGACTACACGGCGCGGCGCAACGACGTGGGCGAGCTGGTCAACGAGCAGGTGGTGATCTTCGCCCCCTACCAGCGCGAGCGCTGGCACCTGGTGCACGACACCCGGCGCCTGCCGGTGGTGGACAGCATCGGCGTGTTCCGCCTGCACCCCATCGGGGTCGAGCTGGAGAGCGTGCCGTCCTTCTACCTGACCTCGGTGTTCAACGGCCAGCTCAGCGCCAACACCCGCCACTACCCGAGCCCGGCCGCCGCCTTCGCCGCCCTGCAGGGCGCCGAGGTGGATGCGGTGATGGCCCTGCGCGGCGAGCTGCAGTGGCTGCTGCACGAGGCCGCCGACCCGGCGCTGAAGTCCTCCGACAACACCTACCCCAACCTCGGCCAGCCCCTGTGGGACATCGGCATGGCGGTGCACGAGTCCAACCGCCAGCTTTCCAACGCGCTGGACATGGAGGTGGAGGCGATGGTCCGCGATGGCCGGCTGGCCGCCCTCTACGCCCGCTACGGGCTGACCTACGAGCTGCCCGGCCTCTACCAGGACGTGCAATGAGGCGGGCCCCGGCCTGCCAGGGAGAACCGCCATGCGCCACCTGAACACGCTGCTGCTGGGGCTGTGCCTGGGGGCCCAGGCCCTCGCCGCGCCCGACCCGGGCAAGGACCCGATGCCCTCGGTGATGTGGGAATTCCACCACCAGCGCATCCTCGGTGGCGCGCCCTATGTCTTCGACGACCGCGTAGCGCTGCTTGCGCCGCCCTTCGCCGAGGACGCCCGTCAGGTGCCGATCCAGGTCGACGCCCGGGCGCTACCGGGCAAGGTGACGCGGGTCATGGCCTGGGCCGAGCTCAACCCCATTCCCCGGGTGTTCGACTTCCGCCCCGGCGATGCCGTGCTGCCGGTGGTGGCGATCCGCATCCGCATCGAGCAGGCCACGCCGATCCGCGCGGCGGCGCTGACCGAGGACGGGGTGTGGCACATCGGCTCGGCCTGGATCGATGCCGCCGGCGGCGGCTGCACCGCGCCCAGCGTGGTGCGCGCGCAACCCGGCTGGGAGGATCGCCTGGGGCAGATCCACGCCGCGCGCTTCCCCCTGGGTGACGACGAACGCCTGCGCCTGCGCGTCGACCACCCGATGGACAACGGCCTGGTGGGCGGCATCCCCGAGTTCTTCCTCAACCAGGCCGAACTGCGCGACGCCGCCGGCAAGCCCCTGGCCACCCTGGAGCTGTTCCCGGCCGTGGCCGAGAACCCCACCATCAGCCTGGACCTGAAGGGCCACGAAGGCGCGCGCCTGTGGCTGCGCGACAACAACGGCAACGAATTCGAAGGAGGGCTCTAGGCATGCGCCTGCTCGTGCTGGTTTTCCTCGTCGTGCTGCCGCTGCTGTCCCGCGCGGAGCTGGACTACCACCTGCAACCCCGGCAGATCGCCGAAGGCACCTGGCTGCTGGAAGGCAGCACCGACAACTTCGCGGCGGGCAACGGCGGCAACGTGGTCAACACCGCCTTCATCGTCACCGACGACGGCGTGGTGGTGATCGACAGCGGCCCCTCCAGGCGCTACGGCGAGGCGATGCGCCAGGCCATCGCGCGGGTCACCCCGCAGCCGGTGGTCCGGGTGCTGATCACCCACCACCACCCGGACCACGCGCTGGGCAACCAGGCCTTCGCCGACGTGCCCATCGCCGCCTTGCCCGGCACCACCGAACTGCTGCGCCAGCAGGGCGATGCCATGGCCGAGAACATGTATCGCCTGGTGGGCGACTGGATGCGCGGCACCGAGGTGCTTCTGCCCACCGAAGCCGTCACCCCCGGTACCCTTACCATCGGCGGCCACCCGCTGCGCCTGCTGGCCCTGCGCGGCCACACCGGGGCGGACCTGGCGATCCTCGACGAGCGCACCGGCGTGCTCTTCGGCGGCGACCTTCTGTTCTACCAGCGCGCCCTCACCACCCCCAACAGCCCGGGGCTGGACACCTGGCTCGCCGACCTCGACCAGCTCCAGGCGCTGCCCTGGAAACTGCTGGTGCCCGGCCACGGCCCGGTGGCCCGCGACGATGCGATCTTCGCCCAGATGCGCGACTACCTCGGCTGGCTCGACGGCCTGTTGCGTGACGGCGCCAAGCGCGGCGCGGAAATGAACGAACTCATCCGCGCGCCCATCCCCGAGCGCTTCGCCGGCATCAGCCTGACCCGCTACGAGCTGGTGCGCAGCGTCAGCCATCTCTACCCGCGCTACGAGCGCGAGCGCCTGCCATTGGCTGAGTGAGGCGCAGCGGTGCCGCGACGCGCTCCGCAGGTTGGACGGGTTAAGCGTCGTCCACCCTAGCTGTTCTGCGTTCCCACCCCGCGCAGGCGTACCCCCGGGGCGTAGGGTGGAGGTCGCTTCTTACCTCCACCAGACGGAGTCGGGTGGGGGCACGTCGTCATGCCCGATCGTTCGGTGCCTGGGCCTGGCAGCGGTGGGCTGAAGCCCACCCTACGCCCACCCACTCACCCACGCCCACCCTGTGCCTCCCCTTGCGCCCCTCGAACCGTGCGGCCCGGTATTGCTACCAAGGAACTACGAATCTCCGCACTGAGGTGAATTGGCGGGGAGGGCGGGCGAACCAAGAATTCGCGGCAGACCGGGAAATTTTCCCGGATGACAACAACAAGCCCGCAGAGGTAGCCGCAATGAACCCCACCGGTTTCACCCAGCCTTTCGTCCGCACGGCGCTGTTCGCCGCCATGACCCTCGCCAGCCTGTCTGCCTGGGCGGGCGTCACCGACCAGGACATCAGCGATGCCGGCAAGCGCAATGACCAGATCGTGGTCAACGGCCTCAACCAGCAGGGCCAGCGCTACAGCACGCTGGACACGCTGAACACCGACAACGTCAAGGAACTGCGCCCGGTCTGGGCGCTGTCCTTCGGTGGCGAGAAGCAGCGCGGCCAGCAGGCGCAGCCGCTGATCAAGGACGGCGTGATGTACGTCACCGCCTCCTACTCGCGGGTGTTCGCCGCCGACGCGCGCACCGGCAAGAAGCTCTGGCAGTACGACGCGCGCCTGCCCGACGGCGTCATGCCCTGCTGCGACGTGATCAACCGGGGCGTGGCCCTGTACGGCGACCTGGTGATCTTCGGCACCCTCGACGCCAAGCTGGTGGCGCTGAACAAGGACACCGGCAAGGTGGTGTGGAAGAAGACCGTGGCCGACTACAAGGCCGGCTACTCCATCTCCGCCGCACCGCTGATCGCCAAGGGCAAGCTGATCACCGGCGTCGCCGGCGGCGAGTTCGGCGTGGTCGGCAAGATCGAGGCCTATGACCCCACAACCGGCAACCTGCTGTGGAGCCGCCCCACCGTGGAAGGCCACATGGGCTACGTCTACAAGGACGGCAAGGCGATCGAGAACGGCATCTCCGGCGGCGAAGCGGGCAAGACCTGGCCGGGCGACCTGTGGAAGACCGGCGGCGCCGCACCCTGGCTGGGCGGCTACTACGACCCGAGCACCGACTCGCTGTTCATCGGCACCGGCAACCCCTCGCCGTGGAACTCCCACCTGCGCCCCGGCGACAACCTGTTCTCCTCCTCGCGCCTGGCGCTGAACCCGGAGGACGGCTCGATCAAGTGGCACTTCCAGACCACCCCGCACGACGGCTGGGACTACGACGGCGTCAATGAGCTGGTGTCCTTCGACTACCAGGACGGCGGCAAGACCATCAAGGCCGCCGGCACCGCCGACCGCAACGGCTTCTTCTATGTGCTCGATCGCACCAACGGCAAATTCATCCGTGGCTTCCCCTTCGTCGACAAGGTCACCTGGGCCAAGGGCCTGGACAAGAACGGCCGGCCCATCTACGACGACGCCCACCGCCCCGGTGCCCCGGGTGACGCGAAGAAGGGCACCTCGGTGTTCGTCGCGCCGTCCTTCCTCGGCGGCAAGAACTGGATGCCCATGGCCTACAGCCAGGACACCGGCCTGTTCTACGTGCCCTCCAACGAGTGGGGCATGGACATGTGGAACGAGGGCGTGACCTACAAGAAGGGCGCGGCCTACCTGGGCGCGGGCTTCACCATCAAGCCGCTGAACGAGGACTACATCGGCGTGCTGCGCGCCATCGACCCGAAGACCGGCAAGGAAGTCTGGCGCTACCAGAACTACGCGCCGCTGTGGGGCGGCGTGCTGGCCACCAAGGGCAACCTGGTGTTCACTGGCAACCCGGAAGGCTTCCTCATGGCCTTCGACGCCAGGACCGGCAAGAAACTCTACGAGTTCAACACCGGCTCCGGCGTGATCGCCTCCCCGGTCACCTGGGAGATGGACGGCGAGCAGTACGTCACCGTGGTCTCCGGCTGGGGCGGCGCCGTGCCGCTGTGGGGCGGCGAGGTGGCCAAGCGCATCAAGGACCTGGACCAGGGCGGCATGATCTGGACCTTCAAGCTGCCCAAGGACCTGGTGGCCAAGCGCTGACGGACGTGCGCGGCGGCCCTTGCCGCCGCGCTCTGCCCACCCCGGCAGGGCGGATTCACAGCCTGCCTCCTCATCCCCTAGACTGCGCTCCCCGCCGTCAGCGTTGCGTGCCGGCCTCTCGTCCCGAGGAGCGCCTCGCTCGTGATCCGTCTCAGCCTGCTTCCCTGCCTCTTCCTGCTGTCGTGGCTGCTCGCCGCACCGGCGCAGGCCGCCGCGCCCATCGACCTGCGTGACTGGAACCCCGAGCTGCAGCCCATGCACGCGCTGGAGGGCGATTGGCGGCTGACCTGGATCGAGCCGGAGCGCGCCGAGCAGCAGGTGCGCATCCCCTTCACCTGGGGCAAGGGCACCCCGAGGTTCTGGGGGGAGGTGGGGTTCGGCCGGGTGGAGCTGCGCAGCCAACTGATGCTGCCCGCCCACACCCGCCAGCTCGCGCTGTACTTCGATGACTTCAAGTCGGCGGCGCGGGTCTGGGTCGACGGTGCCCTGGTGCTGGAGCGCGGGCGGCCGGGCGATGCGCAGGACGAGGTGCCGCGCCTGCAATCGGCCATCGTGCCCCTGCCCCTGGGGCACACGCAGGTGGACATCCGCATCGAACTGTCCAACCACTTCCACCACGAGGGCGGCATCGACATGGCCGTCAGGGCCGGCACCCTGCAGACGCTGCAGATGGACGCGAGCCGGCAGCGTGCCCTCTACCTGCTGACCGTCGGCGCGGCCTTCATGATGGCGCTGTTCATGGGCCTGCTCGACCGCAGCGCGGCGCGCTCGCTGGGGGGGGCGCCGCTGGCCGCCATGCTGGTGCTGGCCGGGATGCGCGCGGCCTCCAGCGGTGAGCTGCTGGACCACTACCTCCAATGGCCGGCGCTCTGGATCTATCGCATCGAGTACCTGTCCGGGCACCTGTTCGCGCCGGCCTACGGTTTCCTCCTGCTGCGCCTGTTCCCGGGGGAGCTGTCCCGGCGGATCGTGGCGCTGCTGGCCTGCGTAGGGGCGCTCGGTGCCGCCCTGACGCTGCTGCTGCCCGCTTCCTTCTTCACCCTGCTGCGCGACCCCTGTGCCCTGTGGCTGCTGCTCAGCGAGCTGTACTTCCTCGGCGCCCTGCTGCTGGCCGCCAGGCGTCGCCGGGCGGGCGCCATGGGCGTGCTGCTGGGGATGGTGGTGATGGATGCCACCATCATCAACGACCTGCTGATGTACTCCTTCAGCGTCTCGACGCTCAACCTCATCCCGGTAGGGGTGCTGTTTTTCCTCCTCTCCCACGGCCTGGTGGTGGGGAGCCGCGTTGTCGCCGCGCTGCAGCACAGCAACCAGTTGCGCGACGACCTCCAGCGCCTCAACGCCTCGCTGGAGGCCCGGGTCGACGAGCGTACCCGGGCGCTGGCCGTGGCCCGCGACCAGGCGCTGCACGAGGCGCAGCAGTCCCTGGAACGCGAGGCGATGCTCAGCCACGAGCTGCGCACGCCGTTGGTCGCGATCCAGGGGCATCTCCAGCTCCTCGACCAGGGCGGGCTGGACGGCCGCCAGCAGCAGCGCATCGAGACGGTACGGACCGCGGCGCAGAGCCTCACCGACGTGCTCGACGGCCTGATGCTGCTCAGCCGCGCCGAGAAGCTGGAGCTGCCTGCGGCCCAGGCCTTCTCCCCCGGGCGGCTGGCCGAGGAGTGCGCCTCGATCTTCCAGCCCCAGGCCGAGGCACGCGCCCTGCGGCTGTCGACGGCCTGCGCGGCCGACCTGCCGGCCTTCGTGCTGGGCAACCCGAAGCCGCTGCGGCAGATCCTCTTCAACCTGCTGGGCAATGCCCTGAAGTTCACCGACAGCGGGGAGGTGGTCATCCGCCTGGACAAGACCGGCGAGGGCATCGCCATCGAAGTCAGGGACACCGGGCCCGGTATCCGTCCCGAGCTGCAGGCCAGCATTTTCGACGCCTTCGTGCGGGACCCGCTTTCCGACCGGCCCGGCATCGGCCTGGGGCTCTACATCAGCGCTCGGCTGGCCGCCCTGATCGGCGGGCAGCTGACCCTGGACAGTGCACCCGGGCGTGGCACCGCCATCCGCCTGGCGTTGCCGTGGCCGGAGGTCGGCGAGCCCGAGCCGGACGCGGACGAAGTCGCCCTGCTGCAAGGCATGCGCGTGCTGCTGGTGGAGGACGTGGACGTCAGCCGCCTGGTGACCGCCGAGTTGCTGCAGAGCTGGGGCTGCCAGGTCGGCACGGCCAGCTCCGGCCTCGAAGCGGTCGCCGCCTGCCTGGCCGCCCCCTACGACCTGGTGCTGATGGACATGCGCCTGCCCGACATCGACGGGCTCGCCGCCAGCCGCAGGATCCTCGAAGGGGCCCGCGAGCCCAGGCCGCTGCTCCTGGCCCTGACCGCCAACGCGGGTGACCTGGACCCCCAGCAGTGCCGGGAGGCCGGGCTGGCCGGCGTGCTGGCCAAACCCCTGCATCGCGAGGCCTTGCTGGCCGTCCTGGAGCGCTGGGAGACGCCCGCCCCGGTGGCGGGACAGCAGGCCGAGGCGATCTCGAGGGAGCGCCTCGCGATGCTGCGGGGCTGGCTCGGCGCCGCGCTGTTCGACCGCCTCCTGCCGACCCTGTGCACCTCGTTGCGCGAGATACGGGCGTCGCTCGCCTCGCTGCCCGATGGCGGGCAGGGCACCGAGCAACTGGAAGCGCTGTGCCACCGCCTGCGGGGCAGCACGCTCAACTTCGGGCTCGATCAACTGGCCCAGGCGGCGGAGCGCACCCGTCGGGCGGAGCAGGTCCCGGCGTTGCTGGCGGTGCTCGACCGCCACCTGGCGCTGCTCGAGGATCGGCTCGCGGTCGAGGCCGCCATGAGGCGAACTGACGCATGAGGTGGCGAGCCGTCGCCGCTTTGAGTCAGAATCCGCGCCGGTCCGAAACAGGGAAGAGGGCGTGATGGCCGACAAGCTGGTGGTGGTGGAGGATGCTCCCGAGATCCGCGACATGATGGTCCTCTACCTGCAGAGCGCGGGGTACGAGGTGCATGCCACCGACTCGGGGTGGCAGTGCCTGGAGCTGGTGCAGGCCCAGAATCCGGCGCTGGTGCTGCTGGACATCGGCCTTCCCGACCTGGACGGCCTGACCGTCACGGCGCAGCTGCGCCGCCGCCATCCGCAGCTAGGCATCATCCTGGTGACCGTGCGCGACGAGGACTACGACCGGGTCGTGGGCCTCGATGCCGGTGCCGATGGCTACCTCACCAAGCCGCTGAACCTGAACATCCTCCAGGCCCAGGTGCGCAGCCTGCTGCGCCGCTGTGGCGGGACAGAGCGGGGCAGCGACTTCAACCTGCACCTGGGGCGTTTTCGCGTGGACCTGCTGCGCCGGCGCATCTACGACCCGCAGGGCCAGGACGTGAACCTCACGCCCGGCGAGTTCGCCCTCCTGATCGGCCTGATCGAGCGGCGGGGCAACGCCATCAGCCGCCAGGACCTGCTCCACTGCGTGCGCCGTGGCCAGGGCGCGGACGAGCAGGTCGACGTGCGCACCGTGGATGCGCTGGTGGTGCGCCTGCGTCGCAAGCTGGAGCTCAACGCCAACCGGCCACAGCTCATCCTGACCGTCTACGGCAAGGGTTACAGGCTGGCGACCAACGACGAGATAGGCGGCCGTCCCGCGCCCTAGCCGGCCGCTCCCTCCCGCCTGGCCCGAGGCCGCGTCTACTCCCGATGGCCAGGTCCATGCCACGCCTTTCTCCAGGTCGGACTTAGACTAAATGGCTAGGTGGCCAGGCTGTGCAGCCCCGCGATGGAGGGATTTAATGCGGGCACCAATCAAAAGACACTGCCGGCCTCCACCCCTGCCGGGGAGGCGTCATCGGCCGGTGCTGCACGAGGTGCTCCGATGTCGTCGTCCCGCCTGCCCGTTGCGCTCGCCTGCTCTCAATCCCTGCTTGCCGCCCTCCTGCTGTTCGCCGTCCAGGTCGCCTGGCTGCCCTGGGCCGTCGCGCTCGCCGGCCTGGTCGCCGTGCCCTGGTTGCCGCGGCTGGCCAGCCGCCGGGCGGCTGCCGAGGCACCGGCGCAGGCGGGCACGGACATCGCCCGCCTGACCCGCGAGCTGTCCTTCACCACCAGCCACAATGCGCTGTCCGCCGCCGGCGTGGCCTATTCGGTGAAGCAGTTGGGCGAGCGCCTGGAGTCGCAGCTGGACGCCGCCGCGCGCATCGTCGCCAGCGCCGAGGTGATGATCGATACCGAGCAAGCCACCTCCCGCCTCAGCCTGGAGGCCCAGGCCTCGTCCCGCGAGGCGCGGCAGAGCAGCGAGGCCGGGCGCGAGGTGTTGCGCGGTGCCATCGAACGCATGCACGCCCTCAATGCCCGTGCGCGCGACAGCCGCGAACTGATCGCCACCCTCAGCCAGCGCAGCGAGGAGATCCAGCGGGTGACCTCGGTGATCCAGTCGGTCGCCAGCCAGACCAACCTGCTGGCGCTCAACGCCGCCATCGAGGCGGCGCGGGCCGGGGAACACGGGCGCGGTTTCGCCGTGGTCGCCGACGAGGTGCGTGGCCTGGCCGGGCGCACGGCCAGTGCCACGGAGGAGGTGGGGCAGATGGTCGCCGACATCCAGCGCCAGACCGCCGAGGTGGTGGCGCAGATCGAGCGCCTGTCCACCGAGCTGGACGAGGGCGTCGCCCAGGTCGAGCTCACCGGTCGTCACCTGGAAAGCATCGCCGGCCTCGCGGTGGGCGTGGAGGCGCAGATCGGCGTCATCGCCAACGGTGCCGAGACCAACCGCGAGCAGCTCACCAGCCTGTTCGCCGCCGTCGACCAGGTGCGCAGCGACCTGGGCATCAGCGACCAGCAGACCCAGCGCCTGGCCGAGGCGGCGGTGCAACTGGAGGGCCAGGCGGAGACCATCAGCGAGCGCCTCGCCGAAGTCGGCCTGGATGACTACCACCAGCGCGTCTACGACCTGGCGCGCGAAGGCGCCGAGCAGATCGCCCGGCGCTTCGAGGCGGACATCGAGCAGGGCAGGGTGGGGCTGGAGGATCTCTTCGACCGCCACTACCAGGCGGTGCCCAACACGGCGCCGCCCAAGTTCCGCACCCGCTTCGACAGCTACGCCGACCAGGTGCTGCCGGCGATCCAGGAGCCTTTGCTCAAGCGCCACGAGGGCCTGGTCTTCGCCATCGCCTGCACCCCCGAAGGCTACGTGCCCACCCACAACCAGGCCTTCGCCCACCCGCCCGTCGGCGATCCGCAGGTGGACATGCTGCGCAGCCGCAGCAAGCGCAAGTTCAGCGATCGCACCGGCATCCGCTGCGGCAGCCACCAGAAGCCGCTGCTGCTGCAGACCTACACCCGCGACACCGGCGAGCTGATGCACGACCTCTCGGTGCCGATCTACATCCGTGGCCGCCACTGGGGCGGCCTGCGCCTGGGCTACCGCCCCGAGCAGGGCTGAGCCCGCACGGTCCGTAGGTTGGCACCGAGCGCAGCGAGGCCCAACGATGCTATGCCTGGCCGCGTCATGTCGGGCTTCGTGCCCCAGCCCCACCCACGGGGCGGTGTGATCCCGCCGTAACGCCGATGGCAGAGGCCTCGAACCTGTCCGCGGCATCTACTACCAAATGAGTAAGGCATCGCTTCCATGGGGGCATTCCGGGGGCTCCGGGGCGCTGACTAAGATCGGCCCATCACCTGGCCACGTCTCGGCCGGGCACCGACAAGAGAGGCCATCGTCATGATCTATGCGCAACCGGGTACCCCTGGCGCCGTCGTCACCTTCAAGCCGCGCTACGGCAACTTCATCAACGGCGAGTTCGTCGCGCCGCTGGCCGGGCAGTACTTCACCAATACCTCGCCGGTGAATGGCGAGGTGATCGCCGAATTCCCCCGCTCCGATGCCGCCGACATCGACCGCGCGCTGGACGCTGCCCACGCCGCCGCCGATGCCTGGGGCAGGACCTCCGTGCAGGACCGCGCGCTGATCCTGCTGAAGATCGCCGACCGCATCGAAGCCAACCTGGAAGTGCTCGCCGTCACCGAGACCTGGGACAACGGCAAGGCCGTGCGCGAGACGCTGAACGCCGACGTGCCTCTGGCCGCCGACCATTTCCGCTACTTCGCCGGCTGCATCCGCGCCCAGGAAGGTTCCGCCGCCGAGATCAACGAACACACCGCCGCCTACCACTTCCACGAGCCGCTGGGCGTGGTCGGCCAGATCATCCCGTGGAACTTCCCGCTGCTGATGGCCGCCTGGAAGCTCGCCCCCGCCCTGGCCGCCGGCAACTGCGTGGTGCTGAAACCCGCCGAGCAGACCCCGCTGTCGATCATGGTGCTGGCCGAGATCATCGGCGACCTGCTGCCCCCGGGCGTACTCAACATCGTCCAGGGCTTCGGCAAGGAAGCGGGCCAGGCCCTGGCCACCAGCAAGCGCATCGCCAAGATCGCCTTCACCGGCTCCACCCCGGTGGGCGCGCACATCATGCATTGCGCGGCGGAGAACATCATTCCGTCCACGGTCGAGCTGGGCGGCAAGAGCCCGAACATCTTCTTCGAAGACATCATGCGTGCCGAGCCGGCCTTCATCGAGAAGGCCGCCGAGGGCCTGGTGCTGGCCTTCTTCAACCAGGGCGAAGTGTGCACCTGCCCGTCGCGGGCGCTGGTGCAGGAGTCGATCTTCGAGCCGTTCATGGTCGAGGTGATGAAGAAGATCAAGGCGATCAAGCGCGGCAACCCGCTGGACACCGACACCATGGTCGGCGCCCAGGCCTCCGAGCAGCAGTACGACAAGATCCTCAGCTACCTCGACATCGCCCAGCAGGAGGGTGCCGAGCTGCTCGCCGGCGGTGCTTCCGAGCGCCTGGGTGGCGATCTCGCCAGCGGCTACTACATCCAGCCGACCCTGCTGAAGGGCCACAACAAGATGCGCGTGTTCCAGGAGGAGATCTTCGGCCCGGTGGTCGGCGTCACCACCTTCAAGGACGAGGCGGAAGCCCTGGCGATCGCCAACGACACCGAGTTCGGCCTGGGTGCCGGGCTGTGGACCCGCGACATCAACCGCGCCTACCGCATGGGCCGTGGCATCAAGGCGGGCCGCGTGTGGACCAACTGCTACCACCTCTACCCGGCCCACGCCGCCTTCGGTGGCTACAAGAAATCCGGCGTCGGCCGCGAGACCCACAAGATGATGCTCGACCACTACCAGCAGACCAAGAACCTGCTGGTGAGCTACGACATCAACCCCCTGGGCTTCTTCTGATCCCCGAGCCTGGACCGGCCCGCCGCCTGCGGGCCGAATCCCCTTGTCGACCACCATCGCCCGTACAAGCTGCACACTCCGATCGGGCGGATGATTGTCGAGACACGGCCCTTCGGGGCCGTTTTTTTTGCCCATGCGAATCCACCCTGTGGGATCGAATTCATTCGCGATGGAGCATCCGGCCACTCGAAGCACCGTGCTGGCGGGCAGGTCTTTCGCGGCTGAAGCCGCTCCCACAGGCCGCCTTTCGGGGCTCGGCCGAACTCCGCAATGGTGGACCGATGAAGCGCGGTCCACCCTACATTCCGATCACCGCCGAGGTCGGTTCGGGCGCGGTGATTCGTAGGGTGGATGACGCTCTTTTCATCCACCAAGCGAGCTCGCCGGAGATCCATGGCGAGTCCGTTTCGCGATGACCCCGCTGTGTCATCCGGACCCTGACACAGCTGTTCCACCTCCCGTTGCGCCTGTCCCGCACCTGCGACATCTGCCCGCCCAGGGAGATTGAGGGCGCCTCTCCGATCAAGCCGCCAAACCCCTCTGCCACGGGCCCTGCAGCCATCCAGCGCAACGCTGGCACAGCCATTGCGATAGGGCTGGGGCCGTGGCGCGAGGCCGCGGCCCTAATAAGAATCGGAGACCCACTGATGAAGCACATCGGCCTGCAACGCAGCGGAGGCTGGGAGCCGCCGCCCGCCGCCTCGACCCTCAAGCACCTGATCGCCGCCATCGCCCTGGGCGTGGCCTGTTCCTCGGCCGCGTGGGCGGCGGACGTGGACGGCAAGCGCATCATCGCCGCCGACCAGGAGCCCGGTAACTGGATGAGCCACGGGCGCACCTACGACGAGCAGCGCTACAGCCCGTTGAAGACCATCAACGACGGCAACGTCGGCAAGCTCGGCCTGGCCTGGAGCTACAAGCTGGACCTGGACCGCGGCGTGGAGGCGACCCCCATCGTGGTCGACGGGGTGATGTACACCACCGGGCCGTTCTCGGTGGTCTACGCGCTGGATGCACGCAACGGCAAGCTGCTGTGGAAGTACGACCCGCAATCGGACCGCAACCGCGCCGGCGAAGCCTGCTGCGACGCGGTGAACCGGGGCGTGGCGGTGTGGAAGGACAAGGTCTACGTCGGCGTGCTCGACGGCCGCCTGGAAGCCATCGACGCCAAGACCGGCACGCGCGTCTGGTCGGTGGACACGCGCAACGACAAGGCGCGCAGCTACACCATCACCGGCGCGCCGCGCGTGGTGAACGGCAAGGTGATCATCGGCAACGGCGGCGCCGAGTTCGGCGTGCGCGGCTACGTCACCGCCTACGACGCCGAGACCGGCAAGCAGGCCTGGCGCTTCTTCACCGTGCCGGGCGACCCCAAGCTGCCGCCCGAAGACAAGGCCATGGAGATCGCCCGCAAGACCTGGCACGGCGACGCCTTCGTCGAGCAGGGTGGCGGCGGCACCGCCTGGGACTCGTTCGCCTTCGACCCGGAGCTCAACCTGCTCTACATCGGCGTCGGCAACGGTTCGCTGTGGGACCCGAAATGGCGCAGCCAGGCCAAGGGCGACAACCTGTTCCTGTCCTCCATAGTCGCCGTCAATGCCGACACTGGCGAATACGCCTGGCACTACCAGACCACCCCCGGCGATGCCTGGGACTTCACCGCCACCCAGCACATGATCCTGGCCGAGCTGCCCATCGAGGGTAAGCCGCGCAAGGTGCTGATGCAGGCGCCGAAGAACGGCTTCTTCTACGTCATCGACCGCGCCACCGGCGAGCTGCTCTCGGCCAAGGGCATCGTGCCGCAGAACTGGACCAAGGGCATGGACATGAAGACCGGCCGGCCCATCGTCGACGAGGAGAACGCCGCCTACTGGAAGAACGGCAAGCGCAACCTGGTGACGCCGGCCTTCTGGGGCGCCCATGACTGGCACCCGATGTCCTACAACCCCGACACCGGGCTGGTGTACATCCCGGCGCACATCATGTCGGCCTACTACGAGCACATCCCGGATGCGCCCAGGCGCAACCCGTTCAAGAGCATGTACCAGCTGGGTTTGAAGACCGGGATGATGCCCGAGGGCCCGGACGGCCTGCTGGAGATGGCCAAGACCTGGTCCGGCAAGCTGATCGCCTGGGACCCGGTGAAGCAGGAGCCGGCCTGGGAAGTGCCCTACATCACCATCTTCAACGGCGGCACCCTGAGCACCGCGGGCAACCTGGTGTTCGAGGGCAGCGCCGATGGCCGGGTGATCGCCTACGCCGCCGACAGCGGCAAGAAGCTCTGGGAGCAACCCGCTGCCAGCGGCGTGATGGCGGCACCGGTGACCTACAGCGTCGACGGCGAGCAGTACGTGACCTTCATGGCCGGCTGGGGCGGCGCCTTCTCCACCTTCGCCGGGGCCCTGTCCCTGCGGGCCGGCGTGCAGCCGTTCTCCCAGGTGCTGACCTACAAGCTCGGCGGCACCGCCAAGCTGCAGGAACCGGCACCGCCGGCCGACGCCCCGGAGCCGCCGCCGCTGACCGCCAGCGCTGCGGATGTGGAGGCCGGCGCCAAGCTCTACGACGGCCACTGCTCGCAGTGCCACGGCATCCATGCGGTGAGCGGCGGCGTGCTGCCGGACCTGCGCAAGCTGACGAGCGAGAAGCACCAGATGTTCCTCGGCATCCTCTACGGCGGTCGCGTGCCCGACGGCATGCCGTCCTTCGCCGAGGCGTTCAACGCCGCCGAGGTCGAGCAGATCCACCAGTACCTGATCAAGCGCGCCCATGACCTCAAGCAGGAAGGCGACGCCTGGACGCGCTTCAGCGCCAAGTGATCCGCCGGGCGGGCCGGATGCCCGCCCGTTCCACTCCCTGAAAGCAAGCGAGAGCGACCATGACCGAGACCCCCCTCTACCAGAACTACATCGCCAACGCCTTCGTCGGCAGCGACCAGCACATCGAGGTGCACAACCCGGCCAACGCCGAGCTGCTGGCGCGGGTGCCGGAATCCCCCATCGAGCAGGTGGAGCGGGCCATCGCCGCCGCCCGTGGCGCGCAGAAGGCCTGGGCCGCCAAGCCGGCCATCGAGCGCGCCGGCTACCTGCGCCAGATCGCCACCAAGGTGCGCGCCAATGCCGAGCGCCTGGCGCGGATCATCACCCGCGAGCAGGGCAAGGTCCCGGCGCTGGCGCGGGTGGAAGTCGACTTCACCGCCGATTACCTGGACTACATGGCCGAGTGGGCACGGCGTCTGGAAGGCGAGGTGCTGACCAGCGACCGGGTCAACGAGCACGTATTCCTGCTGCGCAAGCCGCTGGGTGTGGTGGTCGGCATCCTGCCGTGGAACTTCCCGTTCTTCCTCATCGCCCGGAAGATGGCGCCGGCCCTGCTGACCGGCAACACCATCGTCATCAAGCCCAGCGAAGAGACGCCGATCAACTGCTACGAATTCGCCCGCCTGGTGGCCGAGACCGACCTGCCCAGCGGTGTGTTCAACGTCGTTGGCGGGCGCGGCGCCAGCGTCGGCCACAGCCTCACCAGCCACGCCGGGGTGGACCTGATCAGCTTCACCGGCAGCGTCGGCACCGGCGCGCGGATCATGGCCGCCGCCGCGCCGAACATCACCAAGCTCAACCTGGAGCTGGGCGGCAAGGCCCCGGCCATCGTCCTCGCCGACGCCGACCTGGACCTGGCAGTGACCGCCATCACCGCCTCGCGGGTGATCAACACCGGGCAGGTGTGCAACTGCGCCGAGCGCGTCTACGTGGAGCGCAAGGTGGCCGATGCCTTCATCGACAGGATCGCCTCGGCCATGGCCGCCACCCGCTATGGCGACCCCTCGGAAGACGCCGAGCTGGACATGGGCCCGCTGATCAACCAGGCCGGCCTGGACAAGGTCGCGCAGATGGTGCGCACCGCCCAGGGCCAGGGCGCCCAGGTGGTGACCGGCGGCGCCGTGGCCGACAAGGGCAAGGGCTTCCACTACCAGCCCACGGTGCTGGCCGGCTGCAAGGCGGACATGGAGATCATGCGCAAGGAGATCTTCGGCCCGGTGCTGCCGATCCAGATCGTCGACGACCTCGACGAAGCCATCGCCCTGGCCAACGACAGCGAGTACGGCCTGACCTCATCGATCTACACCCGCAGCCTCGGTGCGGCTCTCAAGGCCAGCCGCGAGATCGATTTCGGCGAAACCTACGTCAACCGCGAGAACTTCGAGGCCATGCAGGGCTACCACGCCGGCACGCGCAAATCCGGCATCGGCGGCGCGGACGGCAAGCACGGGCTGTACGAGTTCACCCACACCCATGTGGTGTACATCCAGGAGTGAGGGGCAGGCGTGGCGGCGGTGTTCGCCGTCACGCCCGATCGCGAATGAATTCGCTCCCACGGGGCGTACACCGGGCGAATGAATTCGCCCCTACGGTCAGAACATTTCATTGGGCTGGACGATGCCGTGCTTCTTCATCTTGCGGTACAGCGTGGAGCGGGAGATGCCGCTGGCGCCGGCCGCCGCGCTGATGTTCCAGCGGTGCTGGCGCAGGGTGGCCAGCAGGTGGCGGGCTTCGTCGTCGCCCAGCTGGTCGGCGAGGCTGGCGGGTTCGGCGTGGCTGACCGGCGTAACGGGGAGGGCGGCCTGATGCAGCTCGGCGGGCAGGCAATCGCAGTCGATCACGCCGTCCTCGGCCAGGGCCACGGCGTAGCGCAGGGCATTGAGCAACTGGCGGATGTTGCCCGGCCAGGGATGGGCGAGCAGGCGCTGGCGGGCCGCGTCATCCAGGCGCAGCCCTTCGGCGCCGGGCTGGGCGGCGAGCAGGGCGTCGATCAGCTCGGCGCGGTCGCTGCGCTCGCGCAGGGCCGGCAGGGAAAGGGTCATGCCGCTGAGGCGGTAGAACAGGTCCTCGCGGAACGCCTTGGCCTGGATCATCCCGGCCAGGTCCTGGTGGGTGGCGGAGACCACCTGCACATCCAGCGGCACCGGCGTCTCGGCGCCCAGGGGGAAGATCTCGCGCTCGGCCAGCACGCGCAGCAGGCGCGTCTGCAGGTGGGCGGGCATGTCGCCGATCTCGTCGAGGAACAGGGTGCCGCCGTTGGCCAGTTCCAGCTTGCCCTTCATGCCCTTCTTGCTGGCGCCGGTGAAGCTGCCGCCGCGGTAGCCGAACAGCTCGCTCTCGATCAGCGTCTCGGGGATGGCCGCGCAATTGAGCGCCACGAAGGGCCCCGCGCGACGGGCGCTGGCCTGGTGGATGGCGCGGGCGAAGGCCTCCTTGCCGGTGCCGGTCTCGCCGGTGACGAGGATGGGGATGCCCTTGTCGATCACCTTGCGGATGCGCCGCACGCCTTGCTGCAAGTGCGGGTCGCTGCCGCCGAGGCGTTCCAGGCCGGAGTGATCGCTGGCCGGCGTGCGCACCTGTGGCGCGGGCGTGGCCGGGCGCAGGTGCCCGGCGGGGATGCGCAGGCCGACGTCCACCAGGGCCTCGCCCTGCAGGGCGCGCAGGCGCACGCCACGGGCGCCGCCGCTGGTGAGGCTGAGCAACTCGTCGACATTGGCCGGCAGCAGGCTGTCGATGCGCCGGCCGAGCAGGGTGCTGCCCGGGGCTTCCTCATAGGCGACGAAGGCTGCGCGGTTGGCGCCGATCACCCGGCCTTGCTCGTCGAGGGCCAGCAGCTGTTCGTTGGCCAGGTCGGTGATGTCGTCGCGGGGCTTGATGGCCAGGGTCAGGCGGTCGCGGTAGCTCTGGCGGAAGTGGGCGTTCTCGATCAGCCGGGCATACATGATCACCAGTTGCAGGGTCAGGTACTGCGCCTCCTTGGGCCCGTCACTGTTCAGGCAGGTGGCGTTGAGGCAGCCGCGCAAATGGCCCTGGGCGTCGAAGATCGGCGAGACCGAGCAGCTCAGCCGCGCGTTGGCCGCGAGGAAGTGTTCCTGGCGGTGGATGGTCAGTGCCTGGCCGGCCGCCAGGGCGGTGCCGATGCCGTTGGTGCCGACCACGGACTCGTCCCAGCGCGCGCCGACGATCAGGCCGGACTGGGTGTAGCGGTCGCGCTCGGCGGGCAGGCGGGCATCGAGGGTGATGCCGTCCTCGTCGCTGAGCAGCACCGCGAAGCCGGCCTGCACCACGCGGCGGGCGAGGCCGGTGACGCCCTGGCTGGCGATGGCCAGGTATTCCTGGTGCTGGGCCTGGTGCTGGCGGATCTCGGCGGCGGTGAGGATGTTCTTCTCGCCGCGCCCGCTCGGGTTGAGGCGGTGCTGGGTGACGCTGCGGTACCAGGACTGGGCGATCAGCCCGTCGGGGCGGATGCCACGCCCGGAAAAATGATGGTCGACGAAGGCCGCGAGTTCGCTGGCGCTGGTCTCCGAGGCATGCGAGGTCATAGGCACTCCCGTTGGCCGCTGGCGGCCCCTGGGGGCGCGCCTCGGCGTCTTGTTGTTTTTGTCGAACCGGCAGCCCGGCCGGACGCTCCAACCATAGACCGCAGGGCAGCCGCCCGCCGTTATCCATCCGTCGGAGGTGGCATGGATACAGCAAGGCACATGCCGGAAGCATTCGACGCCGCCGCAAGGCCCGGCCCAGGGCGCTTCGTCGCCGGGCCGCGCCATGCGCGGCGCATGGGCAGCCGTCGCAGGAATGCGACAGCTGTAGCGGGCGGGCGCACAGCTGTCGCACGCACGCTACCAAATCAGGACCGGAACTCGTTCGAAAGTAGCATTCGGGGGTACCGGGCCTGGTGGTTAACTCAAACCTGCCGGAATTCTCCGGCGCAATAAGAAGAGGATCGACCCATGTGGACTAAACCCGCCTATACCGACCTGCGCATTGGCTTCGAAGTGACCATGTACTTCGCCAACCGCTGATCGTCCTTGCCCCGGTTCGCCGGGGCTTCCCGCCAGGGGTTCCCATGCATATCCAGATTCTCGGCTCCGCCGCCGGCGGGGGCTTTCCGCAGTGGAACTGCAACTGCCGCAACTGCGCCGGCCTGCGCGCCGGCACCCTGAACGCCGAAGCGCGTACCCAGTCCTCCATCGCCCTGAGCGATGACGGGGTGAACTGGGTGCTGTGCAATGCCTCCCCCGACATCCGCGCGCAGATCGAGGCCTTCCCGGCGTTGCAGCCGGCCCGGCGCCTGCGCGACACGGCCATCGCCGCCGTGCTGCTGATGGACAGCCAGATCGACCATGTCACGGGCCTGCTGACCCTGCGGGAGGGCTGCCCGCACCCCGTGTGGTGCACGGAGATGGTCCACCAGGACCTGACCAGCGGCTTCCCGCTGTTCACCATGCTGCAGCACTGGAACGGCGGCCTGGTCTGGAACCCCATCGCCCTGGACGGCGAGCCCTTCACCATTCCCGCCTGCCCGGGGCTGCGCTTCACCGCCATCGCCCTGCGCAGCAGCGCGCCGCCTTACTCGCCGCACCGGGGCAACCCGCACCCGGGCGACAACATCGGCCTGTTCGTCGAGGACCTGCGCACCGGCGGCTCGCTGTTCTACGCGCCGGGCCTGGGGCAGGTGGACGAGGCGCTGCTGGGCTGGATGCGCCGCGCCGATTGCCTGCTGGTGGACGGCACCCTGTGGCGTGACGACGAGATGCGCGTGTGCGAGGTGGGCGACAAGCTCGGCAGCGAGATGGGCCACCTGCCGCAGAGCGGCCCAGGCGGCATGCTGGAGGTGCTCGACGGCCTGCCGGACAAGCGCCGGGTGCTCATCCACATCAACAACACCAACCCCATCCTCGATGCCGATTCCGCCGAGCGCGCCGAACTGGACGCGCGCGGCATCGAAGTGGCCCGCGATGGCATGGCCATCCGCCTCTGAGCGCCGGCCCGAACAACGAGGAGCTGTCCATGCAACAGACCGCCATGAGTCCCGAGCAATTCGAACAGGCGCTGCGCGCCAAGGGCGCCTACTACCACATCCACCATCCCTTCCATGTGGCGATGTACCAGGGCCGCGCCAGCCGCGAGCAGATCCAGGGCTGGGTGGCCAACCGCTTCTACTACCAGGTGTGCATCCCGCTGAAGGATGCGGCGATTCTCGCCAACTGCCCGGACCGCGACACCCGCCGCGAGTGGATCCAGCGCATCCAGGACCACGACGGCGCGCCGGGCGAGGCGGGTGGGATCGAGGCCTGGCTGCGGCTCGCCGAGGCAGTGGGGCTGGACCGTGAGCAGGTGCTGTCCCAGGAACTGGTGCTGCCGGGCGTGCGCTTCGCCGTGGACGCCTACGTCAACTTCGCCCGCCGCGCCAGCTGGCAGGAGGCGGCGAGCAGCTCGCTGACCGAACTCTTCGCGCCGCAGATCCACCAGTCGCGCCTCGACGCCTGGCCCACCCACTACCCCTGGATCGATCCGGCCGGCTACGACTACTTCCGCTCGCGCCTGTCCCAGGCCCGGCGCGATGTGGAGCATGGCCTGCGCATCACCCTCGCGCACTACCGCACGGTCGAGGCCCAACAGCGCATGCTGGAGATCCTGCAGTTCAAGCTCGATGTGCTGTGGAGCATGCTCGATGCCATGAGCATGGCCTACGAGCTGGAGCGCCCGCCGTACCACACGGTGACCCGCGAGCGGGTCTGGCACAGGGGGCTGGGGCAATGAGCGAGGTGCTGCAATCGAAGACCCCGCAACTGCGCCGGGGCTTCCGTTTCCAGTTCGAGCCGGCCCAGGGCTGCCACGTGCTGCTCTACCCGGAAGGCATGATCAAGCTCAACGAGAGCGCCAGCGAAATCCTCAAGCTGATCGACGGCCAGCGCAGCGTCGCGGCCATCATCGACGACCTCACCGGGCGCTTCCCCGATGTGCCGGGGGTGGACGAGGACATCCTCGCGTTCATGGAGGTGGCCAGTGCACAGTTCTGGATCGAGCTGCGTTGAACCGCCCCGCACGGCCAGCCAGCCCGGCCCGCCGTTGTGGTTGCTGGCCGAGCTGACGTACCGCTGCCCGTTGCAGTGCCCGTACTGCTCCAACCCCCTGGATTTCGACCGCCAGGGCGCGGAGCTGTCCACCGCCGAGTGGATCGAGGTGTTCCGCCAGGCCCGTGAGCTGGGCGCGGCGCAGCTGGGCTTCTCCGGCGGCGAGCCGCTGGTGCGCCAGGACCTGGCCGAGCTGATCCGCGCGGCACGCGGCATGGGCTACTACACCAACCTGATCACCTCCGGCATCGGCCTCACCGAGGCGCGCATCGCCGAGTTCGCCGAGGCGGGGCTGGATCATATCCAGATCAGTTTCCAGGCCGCCGACGAGGAGGTGAACAACCTGCTGGCCGGCTCGCGCAAGGCCTTCGCCCAGAAGCTGGCCATGGCCCGGGCGGTGAAGGCGGCGGGCTACCCGATGGTGCTCAACTTCGTCACCCACCGGCACAACATCGACAACATCGAACGCATCATCGACCTGTGCCTGGAGCTGGAAGCGGACTTCGTCGAGCTCGCCACCTGCCAGTTCTACGGCTGGGCCGAGCTGAACCGTGCCGGCCTGCTGCCGACCCGCGAACAACTGGAACGCGCCGAGGCCATCACCAATGCCTACCGCGAGAAGCTGGCGGCCGAGAACCACCCCTGCAAGCTGATCTTCGTCACCCCGGACTACTACGAGGAGCGCCCCAAGGCCTGCATGAACGGCTGGGGCAACCTGTTCCTCGACATCACCCCGGACGGCACCGCGCTGCCCTGCCACAGCGCGCGGCAGCTGCCGGTGCAGTTCCCCAACGTGCGCGAGCACAGCATCCGCCACATCTGGCAGGACTCCTTCGGCTTCAACCGCTTCCGGGGCGATGCCTGGATGCCCGAGCCGTGCCGCTCCTGCGACGAGAAGGACCGCGACTTCGGCGGCTGCCGCTGCCAGGCCTTCATGCTCACCGGGGATGCCGCCAACGCCGACCCGGTGTGCAGCAAGTCGGCGCACCACGGCATCATCCTCGACGCCCGCCGCCAGGCCGAGGAGGCGCCACGGGGCGTGGGTGAGCTGGTATTCCGCAACCCGGGCAATGCGCAGCTGATCGCCAAGGCGTAAGGGCTGTTCAGTGAGGCCCGGGTTCGCCGGAGCACTGCGGGGTTGCGCCTTGCACCGTCACCCTCGCGAACGCGGGGGCCCACCCAAGAGGACCTGTCTGGAAATCGCCATGCCCCACGCCACCTTCCCCTACGGCACCTGGCCCAGCACCTTCAGCGCGCTCGACGCGGCAGGCGCCAGCCGTGACTTCGCCGAGCTGAAGCGCTGCGCGCACGGCCTGTTATGGACCCTTTTCGACCCGCAGGACGCGCGCACCACGCTCTGGTTGTGGCGCGATGGCCAGGCGCGCTGCCTGACGCCGGTGGGCGTTTCCCTGCGCAGCCGGGTGCACGAGTACGGTGGCGGTGCCTTCTGTGCGACCACCGAGGGCGTGGCCTTCGTCAACGAGGCGGACCAGCAGCTCTATCTGCAGAGCGTGGACGGCGAACCCCGACCCCTGACCCGACGCCTTGGCAGCCGCTACGGCGACCTGCAGTTCGATGCGCGTGGCCAGGCGCTGCTGGCGGTGGAGGAGTGCCATGGCGGTGATGCCGTGCGCAATCGCCTGGTGAGCGTCGCCCTGGGCGACGGCACGCGCAGGGTGGTGGCCGAGGGCGCTGACTTCTATGCCTCGCCGACCCTGGACGCTTCCGGTCGCCGCCTGGCCTGGATCGAATGGAACCGCCCCGAGCAGCCCTGGACCGCGACCCGCCTGTGCGTGGCCCGGCGTGAAGACGACGGCGCCTGGCAGGACCCACGGCAGGTGGCGGGCCACGAGGGCGAGGAGTCCCTGCAACAGCCACGCTTCAGCGCCGATGGCCGCCTGCTGTGCCTGAGCGACCGCCACGGTTGGTGGCAGCCCTGGGAGGAATCCGCTGCTGGCTGGCGCCCGGTATCGGGCAGCGTGGAGGCCGATCACGCCGCCGCGCCCTGGCAACTGGGTGCCTGCACCTGGCTACCGCTGGAGGCGGATGGGCTGCTGGCGAGCCGTTTCGAGCAGGGCTTCGGCGGGCTGGTGGAGCAGGGCGGGGCGGGTGAGCGACGCCTGGCGCAGGCCTTCAGCCGCTTCCGTGCCCTGGCATTCGATGCGTTGTACTTCTATGCCATCGCCTCGGCACCGGACCGGCTGCCGGCGGTGATCGCCATCGACCGCAGCGAGGGCCGCGTCGTGGTGCTGGCCGGTGGCGAGCAACCGCTGCCCGACGCCCAGCTGTCACGCCCGGAGCCCGTGGATTTCGACACCGGCCAGGGCGAGCGCGCCCACGGCTTCTTCTACCCGCCGCGCAATGCCCAGGTGCAGGGGCCGGTGGATGGGCGCCCACCGCTGCTGGTGTTCATGCATGGCGGGCCGACCTCCGCCTGTTACCCGCAGTTCGACCCGCGCATCCCGTTCTGGACCCAGCGCGGTTTCGCCGTGCTCGACCTCAATTACCGGGGCAGCAGCGGCTACGGCCGCGCCTACCGCCAGCGCCTGCGCGGGGAGTGGGGGTGCATCGAGGTGGAGGACGCCTGCGCGGCGGTCGCCCACCTGGCCGCTGCCGGGCGCATCGACGGCGAGCGGGCCTTTATCCGTGGCGGCAGCGCCGGTGGCTACAGCGCCTTGCTGGCCCTGGCCGAGGGCCGCACCTTCCGCGGCGGCGCCAGCCTCTACGGCGTCAGCGACCCGCTGGCGCTGCGCCGGGTCACCCACAAGTTCGAGGCCGACTACCTCGACTGGCTGATCGGCGACCCCGACCTCGACGCCGACCGCTACCGCCAGCGCACCCCGTTGCAGCGCCTGGCGGACATCGAGGCGCCGCTGATCTTCTTCCAGGGTGGCCGCGACGCCGTGGTCGTCCCCGCGCAGACCCACGCCATGGTCGACGCCCTGCGCCAGTTGGGCCGCGAGGTGGAGGTGCACCTCTATCCCGACGAAGGCCACGGCTTCCGCCAGGCCGCCAACCTCGCCCATGCGCTGGAGACGGAGTACGGGTTCTACCGGAGGTTGCTCTGATCGCATGGCGATGGGGTGGGATGCTCACAAGCACTGAAGCGGGCGACTCGCAATCGGCTGGCACCCATTGGTCGGATTGAAAACGTCCCTGATTCCAGTAGTCTGCTTCCCATCCCATAACAAGAACGATCAGGCGGATCATGCGCCACGACATCAGCCAACTGCGTAAATTCGTGTCCCCCGAAATCATCTTCGGCGCCGGCTGCCGGCATAACGTCGGCAACTACGCGAGCACTTTCGGTGCGCGCAAGGTGCTGGTGGTGTCCGACCCCGGTGTGCTCGCCGCCGGCTGGGTCGCCGATGTGGAGGCCAGCCTGCAGGCCCAGGGCATCGACTACTGCCTGTTCACCCAGGTCTCGCCCAACCCGCGCGTGGAGGAGGTGCGGCTGGGGGCGGACTTCTACCGCAGCGAGGGCTGCAACGTGATAGTCGCCGTGGGCGGCGGCAGCCCGATGGATTGCGCCAAGGGCATCGGCATCATGGTCGCCCACAACCGCTGCATCCTCGAGTTCGAGGGGGTGGACACCATCCGCGTGCCGAGCCCGCCGCTGATCCTCATCCCCACCACCGCCGGCACCTCGGCGGACGTGTCGCAGTTCGTGATCATCTCCAACCAGGCCGAGCGGATGAAGTTCTCCATCGTCAGCAAGGCGGTGGTACCGGACGTGTCGCTGATCGACCCGGAAACCACGCTGAGCATGGACCCCTTCCTCTCTGCCTGTACCGGCATCGATGCGCTGGTGCACGCCATCGAGGCGTTCGTGTCCACCGGCAGCGGGCCGCTCACCGACACCCACGCGCTGGAGGCCATGCGCCTGATCAACGGCAACCTGGTGCAGATGATCGCAACGCCCGACGACATCGCCCTGCGCGAGAAGATCATGCTCGGCAGCATGCAGGCGGGGCTGGCCTTCTCCAACGCCATCCTCGGCGCGGTGCACGCCATGTCCCACAGCCTCGGCGGTTTCCTCGACCTGCCCCACGGCATGTGCAACGCGGCGCTGGTGGAGCATGTGGTGGCCTTCAACTACAGCGCCGCGCCGGAGCGTTTCCGCGTGGTGGCCGAGACCCTGGGCATCGACGGGCGCGGGCTCAACCACAACCAGATCCGCCAGCGCCTGGTGGAGCACCTGATCGCCTTCAAGCAGTCGGTGGGCTTCCACGAGACGCTGAAGCTGCACGGCGTTTCCACCTCCGACATCCCCTTCCTGTCGCGTCACGCGATGGAGGACCCCTGCATCCTCACCAACCCGCGCGAGTCCAGCCAGCGGGATGTCGAGGTGGTGTATGCCGAGGCCCTCTGAGGAGCAGCGCCAGGCGCTGCTCGGGCTGGGCAGCCATTCGGCGCGCAAGAGTCACTATCCCGAGCTGCTGAGCCGGCTCGAGGAGCTGGAGACCGAGCGCAACCGCTACAAGTGGCTGTTCGAGCACGCGGTGCACGGCATCTTCCAGGCCAGCCTGCAGGAGGGCCTGCGTGCGGCCAACCCGGCCCTGGCGCGGATGCTCGGCTACGACTCGCCGGAGCAGTTGTTGTGGGCGCTGACCGATCTCGCCAGCCACCTGTTCGTCGGTGGCGAGGTGGAGCTGGCGCACATCCGCGCCGAGCTGCAGCGCCAGCAGGGGCTGTTCGGCTACGAGACGCGCCTGCGTCGCCAGGACGGCAGCCATGTCGACGTGCTGATGAACCTGCTGCTGAAGCCGGACGAGGAGGGGCTGTTCGAAGGCTTCGTCGCCGACATCACCGAACGCATCCTCGCCCAGCAGCGCCTGCAGACCTTGAACGACGAGCTGGAGCAGCGGGTGGCGGCGCGCACCCTGGAGCTGCAGACCCTCAATGGCCAGCTGCGCGAGGCGCGCGACGCCGCCGAGGCCGCCAACCAGAGCAAGGACAAGTACCTGGCCGCCGCCAGCCACGACCTGCTGCAACCGCTGAACGCGGCGCGGCTGCTGGTCTCGACCCTGCGCGAGCGCCATCTGCCGGGGGCCGAGCAACTGCTGGTGGAGCGCACCCACCTGGCCCTGGAAGGCGCCGAGGACCTGCTCACCGACCTGTTGGAAATCTCCAAGCTGGACCAGAGCGCGATCCGTCCGGACATCGACGCCTATCGCCTGGACGAGCTGCTGGCGCCGCTGGCTTCGGAGTTCCAGAGCGTCGCCCAGTCCGCCGGGCTGCAACTGCGCGTGCGCATTCCCAGGGGGCTCGCGGTGAGCACCGATATCCGCCTGCTGACGCGCATCCTGCGCAACTTCCTCAGCAACGCCTGCCGCTACACCGAGCGTGGCCGCGTGCTGCTCGGCTGCCGGCGCCAGGGCGACAAGGTGCGGCTTGAGGTGTGGGACAGCGGGCGGGGCATTCCGGCGGACCAGCTGCAGGCGATCTTCCTCGAGTTCAACCAGCTGGACCGGGGCCGTGCGGCCGAGCGCAAGGGCGTGGGCCTGGGGCTGGCCATCGTCGACCGCATCGCCGGCATCCTCGGCTGCCCCATCGGCGTGCGCTCGCAACCGGGGCGCGGTTCGGTGTTTTCCATCGAGGTGCCGCTGGCGGAGGTGCTGCCCGCACGCCGCGAGGAGCGGCCGCCGCGCCCGGTCACCGGCGACCCGCTGCCGGGCCGGCGCCTGCTGGTGCTGGATAACGAGGCGAGCATCCTCCACAGCATGGCCGCGCTCCTGGGGCAGTGGGGCTGCGAGGTGGTGACCGCGCCCGACCTGGAGAGCGCCCTGGGCAACCTCGCTGGCGTCGCGCCGGAGGCGATCCTGGCGGACTACCACCTCGATCACGGCGTGACCGGTTGCGAGGTGGTGCAGGTGCTGCGCGGGCAGTTCGGCCGGGCGATCCCGGCGGTGATGATCACCGCCGACCGCAGCGACGAGTGCCGGCGCAACCTCCAGGCCCTGGGCGCGCCGCTGCTGAACAAGCCGGTCAAGCCCGGCAAGCTGCGCGCGGTGCTGAGCCAGTTGCTGCTCTGATCCCGGGCGGGCCCCGGCCGGTCAGTTGCCGTGCGGGGTGTCGGCCAGCACCTGCCTGAGCCGGGCCCGGTAGTCGGCGGATTCGCGCTGGCGGGCGATCTCGTCCCAGAGGGCCTGGGCGAGGGCGGGCCGCTCGTCCACCAGGCGGTTCGACAGCATCAGGTAATAGTCCTTCTGCTCCAGCGGCACCGGGCGCTTCTCGATGTCCTGGCCGATGTCCGGATGGCTGGCCAGGAGCTGGTCGGCGCGCAGGGTCTGCATGGCGGCGGTCTCGAAACGGTGGCCATGGAGCATGCGCAGCAGGGCCAGCGGGTCGCGGCTGGTTTCCTCGACTTCCAGGCCGTGGGCCTTGAGGAAATCGATGATGGAAAACCCGCTGAGCGAGGCGACGCGGCCACGGATGCCGCTGAAGGCCTTGCCGTCCCAGTCGGCCTGGCTGCCCCGCAGGCGGTAGAGCGAGTAGGAGGCGCTGTGCAGGCGCTTGCCCGTGTCCAGCGAGCCGTCGGCGCGGTACGGGTAGTGGCCCATGACCTGGCGCTCGGTCTTGAACGCGGCGGCGAAGGCGCCATCGTACTGGCCCCGGGCGAGGCCATCGAGGCAGCGCTTCCAGGGCATCGGCTGGCGTTCGATCTTCAGCTTCAGCGCCTGTTGCACACGATCGAACAGCACCTGGTTGAGGCCCTTGTCGTCGAGCATCACCCAGGGCCAGGAATCCTGGTCCTCGTAGCAGAACACCAGCTTCCCGGGCTCGGCCGCCTGGACCTGGAAGGTGAGGAGGCAGGTGAGGGCACAGGCGATGAACGGGATCGGCGACATGGTGGCTCGGTTTCAGGCAGGCGCCCGGGAAGTGTAGTCAGGCCTGGGGCCCTGGGTTGGCGGGCGCCTTTTAGCATGATGGCAAAGCGCCGTCTGCGGTCCTCGGGCGAACTTGAGAACCCGGTCAGGAATGGGGCGTGCCGCCGGATGAACGGGGGCGGGAGGCGGGGACGAAAATGGCCGCAGGAGGCGGCCATGAGGTTTCCGCAGCGGGGGAGGCGGAGGCGATATCGGCGCGGCGGGAGCGCCGGACTTTTCCGTCGTGGCCAAGTGAGCCGCCAGCGGCATCAGATGGGGGCTGGTCCCTCAGCCGCAGCCAGTTTCGCCGGCCTGTATTGCAGGCCTGTGACGATCGCCGAAGAAAATTTTCATCGCTATATAGTTTTATACATAGCGAGGCGCTAGAGTCGGCTTCCGTTCCACATCCTCCGACCTCGCACAACAACCAAGGAGTGTTCCCATGGGCCATCTGTCTCGCCTGCTCGCCACGCTTGCCGCCTGCTCCACCGCCAGCCTGGCCCTGGCCCAGGATGTCCAGGTGGCGGTCGCCGCCAACTTCAGCGCACCGATCCAGGCCATCGCCAGGGACTTCGAGCAGGACACCGGCCACAGGCTGTTGATCGCCACCGGTGCCACCGGCCAGTTCTACGCGCAGATCAAGAACGGCGCGCCGTTCGAGGTCTTCCTCGCCGCCGACGACACCACCCCGGCCAAGCTGGAGAAGGAAGGCGACACCGTTGCCGGCACCCGCTTCACCTACGCCGTCGGCACCCTGGCCCTGTGGTCGGCCAAGGACGGTTATGTCGACGCCAAGGGCGAGGTGCTGAAGAACAATGAGTACAAGCACCTGTCCATCGCCAACCCGAAGGCCGCGCCCTATGGCCTGGCCGCCACCCAGGTGCTGGAGAAGCTGGGTCTGACCGCCCAGGTCAAGGGCAAGCTGGTGGAGGGCCAGAACATCACCCAGGCGCAGCAGTTCGTTTCCAGCGGCAACGCCGAGCTGGGCTTCGTCGCGTTGTCGCAGGTCTACAAGGATGGCAAGGTGACCGGCGGCTCCGCCTGGATCGTGCCGGCCGAGCTGCACGACCCGATCAGGCAGGACGCGGTGATCCTCGCCAAGGGCAAGGACAACGCCGCCGCCAGGGCGCTGGTCGACTACCTGAAGGGCGACAAGGCCGCGGCGGTGATCAGGTCCTACGGCTACGAGCTTTGACTGACTGAGGAAGCGGTGCGATGCCACTGAGCGGTGACGACTGGGCGGCGATCCGGCTGACCCTGGAACTGGCGAGCCTGACCACGGCCCTGTTGCTGCTGGTGGGGACGCCCATCGCCTGGTGGCTGGCCCGCACCGGGTCCTGGCTGAAGGGGCCCGTGGGGGCGGTGGTGGCGCTGCCGCTGGTGCTGCCGCCCACGGTGATCGGGTTCTACCTGCTGGTGAGCATGGGGCCCAACGGTTTCATCGGCCAGTTCACCCAGTCCATCGGCCTGGGCACCTTGCCCTTCACCTTCGCCGGGCTGGTGGTGGGGTCGGTCTTCTATTCGCTGCCCTTCGTGGTGCAGCCCCTGCAGAACGCCTTCGAGGCCATGGGGCCGCGCCCGCTGGAGGTCGCAGCCACCTTGCGCGCCAGCCCCTGGGACAGCTTCGTCACCGTGGTGCTGCCGCTGGCCCGGCCGGGCTTCGTCACCGCTTCCATCCTCGGTTTCGCCCACACGGTGGGGGAGTTCGGCGTGGTGCTGATGATTGGCGGCAACATCCCGGAGAAGACCCGGGTGGTCTCGGTGCAGATCTTCGATCACGTCGAGGCCATGGAGTACGCCCAGGCCCACTGGCTGGCCGGTGGCATGGTGGTGTTCTCCTTCCTCATACTGCTGGCCCTGTATTCCAGCCGGCGCATGAAGCCGGGCTGGACCTGACCCCGAGGACCCGCGGCATGAGTGACGACATACGTGCGCGCCTGTACCTGGCCTGGCCCGGCTTCGAGCTGGATGTCGACCTCGCCCTGCCCGGGCGCGGCGTGACGGCGCTGTTCGGCCATTCCGGCTCGGGCAAGACCAGCCTGCTGCGCTGCATCGCCGGCCTCGAGCGCAGCGCCCGTGGCCGCCTGGAGGTCAATGGCCAGACCTGGCAGGACAGCGAGCGCGGCCTCTTCGTGCCCACCCACAAGCGTGCCCTGGGCTATGTGTTCCAGGAGGCGAGCCTGTTCGAGCACCTGTCGGTGCGGCGCAACCTGGAGTACGGCGAGAAGCGCATCCCGGCCACCGAGCGCCGCGTGAAGTTCGCGCAGGCGGTGGAGCTGCTGGGCATCGGCCACCTGCTGGAGCGCATGCCGGCGCGCCTGTCCGGTGGCGAGCGGCAGCGCGTGGGCATGGCCCGGGCGCTGCTGACCAGCCCGCGCCTGCTGTTGATGGACGAGCCGCTGGCGGCCCTGGACGGCAAGCGCAAGGCGGAGATCCTGCCCTACCTGGAACGCCTGCACGACGAGCTGGATATCCCGGTGCTCTATGTCAGCCATTCCCCGGAGGAGGTGGCGCGGCTGGCCGATCACCTGGTGCTGATGGACGAGGGCCGCGTGCTGGGCAGCGGGCCGCTGGGCGAGACCCTGGCGCGGCTGGACCTGCCCACGGCGCTGGGCGATGACGCGGGGGTGGTGATCGAGGGACGGGTGATCGGGCATGACGCCGAGTACCAGTTGCTCACCCTCGGGCTGCCGGGCAGCGGGCTGAGCATGCGCGTGGCCCACGCCCCGGCGGAGGCCGGGCGGCGGGTGCGCTTCAAGGTGCAGGCCCGCGACGTCAGCCTGGGCCTGCAACGCCAGGCGGACAGCAGCATCCTCAACCTGTTGCCGGCGACGGTGTGCGCCGAGATCCCGGCGGACAACGCCGCCCACGTGCTGGTGCGCCTGGAGGTGGACGGCAACCCGCTGCTGGCGCGCATCACCCGTTATTCGCGGGACCAGCTCGGGCTGCACCCGGGGCAGCAGCTGTGGGCGCAGATCAAGTCGGTGGCGCTGCTGGCCTGACGCTTCGTCGCGTCGGGCGTCATTCGCGAGCTCCCGCCTCTTCCATAACGTTGCAGCCTCGTGAGCGGGAGCCTGTGCGGATGCCCGGATGGCAGGGCGGGGGCTTTTCAGTGGACCCCCGCGTTCGCGAGGGTGACGAGTATTCCACCATCCCCGCGTTCGCGAGGGTGATGAGTATTCCGTCATCCCCGCGAACGCGGGGACCCACTGGACGGCATCAGGCGCTGAACACCTTGGCCAGGTGCGCTTCGTAGCGGGCGATGTCGCCTTCGATGTCGGGACGCTTCATCACGTCGACGGCGAGGAAGGTGGGCAGGGCGGTCATGCCGAGGAACTGGTTGGCCTTGTGGAAGGGGAAGTAGACGGCGTCCACGCCCTTGGCCTCGAAGAAGTCGGTGGGGTCGTCGAAGGCTTGCTGCGGGGCGTTCCAGGTGGCGGAGATCATGTACTGCTTGCCGTGCAGCAGGCCGCCGCTGCCGTATTTCTGCGAGGCGTCGGAACGGGTGCGGCCGTCGTTGGCGTAGAGGCTGCCGTGGCCGGCGGTGAAGACTTCGTCGATGTATCGCTTCACGGTCCAGGGCGCGCCCATCCACCAGCCGGGCATCTGCCAGACGATGACGTCGGCCCAGAGGAATTTCTGCACTTCTTCGGCGGTGTCGTAGCCGCCGTCGATGAAGGTTTCCTTCACATCGAAGCCCGAGCGGTCGAGGTAGGCCAGGGCGGCTTCGTGCAGGGTGCGGTTGTAGCGGCCGTCGGAATGGGCGAACTGCTTGCCGCCGTTGAGCAGGAGGATCTTTTTCATGGCTGGGGTGGCCTCGTGAGGTTCTCGATGGCCGGCAGGTTACCCAGGGCCGTGCGCGGGAAAAACCGCTTCCGGGGCAAATCGCCTTTGCGTGAAAAGCACGAATCGACAATAGACTCTTGCGATAGGCTGCGCCGCATTTCCAGCAACCGGAGCGTCTGCCCATGAGCGATACCTGCGCCTTCATCCTCCATGCCCACCTGCGCCCGGAGAAAGCCGACGAGTTCGAGGCGCTGTTCCGCGCCTACGTCGAGCCCAGCCGCGCGGAGGCGGGTTGTATCGAGTACCACATGCTGCGCGATGCCCGCGACCCGACGCTGTTCATCTTCTTCGAGGTGTGGCGCTCGCGGGCGGACCTGGAGGCCCATTCCTCCCTGCCGCACATGCAGGCCTTCCACGAGCGGCGCATGGAGTTCCTGGTACGGGATTTCGAGATCCGCGAGATCGAGATGCTCAGCGCGGCGGCGATGGCGAAGGGCTGAGGCTGGCGCGCTACGCGAGTCGGGTTTGGGCGGTCAGGCTTCCTGGGCGCGGTAGGCGCCGGGGGTGAGGCCGGTCCATTTCTTGAAGGCGCGGTGGAAGGCCGAGGGTTCGGAGAAGCCGAGCTGCTCGGCGATGTCCTGGATGGACAACTCGTCGCGGCCCAGGTGGTAGATCGCCAGGTCGCGGCGCAGGTGATCCTTGAGTTCCTGGAAGCTGGAGCCTTCCTCGCGCAGGTGGCGACGCAGGGTCTGCGGGCTGATGTGCAGCTGCTGCGCCACCGCTTCCAGGTCCGGCCAGGTGCGGCAGTCGCGGCCCAGCAGGCGGCGGATCTGGCTGGTGAGGCTGTCGCCGCCATCGGGGCGGGCCAGCAGGTCGGCGGGGGAGTGTTCGAGGAAGTGCTTGAGGGTGCGTTCGTCCTGCAGCAGCGGCATGGCCAGGTAGCGGGCGTTGAACAGCAGGCTGGTGCTGGGCGCATCGAAGCGGCGCTGGGTGGGGAACAGCAGTTCGTATTCGCCGACATGCTCGGGCTCGGCATAGGCGAAGGTGGCTTCCTCCAGGCGGATGCGCTGGCCGATCAGCCAGCTGCCGAGGCGGTGCCAGATCACCAGCAGGCTTTCCACGAGGAAGTGGTCCGGGTCCCAGAGGGTGGCGTCATCCACCGTCAGGCGTACCGATTCGCCCTCGCGCTCCAGGAGGATGCGCGGCGCCTCGGGGAACAGGCCGTAGAACATCGCCCCTCGCCCCAGGGCCTTCTCCAGGCTGCGGCAGTGGATGATCGCGTGGCACATCATGGCGAAGGTGCCGCGCTTGCTGCGCTGGCGGCCGAAGCCCATGTACTCGTCGTCCAGCGCCTCCCACAGCAACTGCATCAACCGGCTGAACTGCTCCGGGGCGACCCGGGCACGGGGCTCTTCCAGCAATGCCGCCTGGATGCCCGCGTGGCGCAGGATGGCGGCGCAATCCAGGCCATGGCGCTCGGGACCGCGCAGGGCGGCACGGACGAAATGACTGGCGATGGTGCGCTCGCGCATGGGGCGGCTTCCTGGTTCGGGGTGGCCGATGGTAGGGCGGGGCGCGAGGGGGCGACAAGGGGTGGTCGTGGCGGGAATCCCCCGGGCGCCTTGGCGGGAATCCGCCTGAAGAATTGTCCTACAGCCCCCCGTTGTTTTCTGTAGGCCACGGCGCACTAGGTGTTGCGCGATCCGTTCTGGTTGGCACAGCCCTTGCGATAGGAGCGGTGCCATCCATTGGTTTGGATCGCAGAACAACAAAGTCTCCCAGCAAGGGAGGTGATAGAGACCGGTGGTGCGCCCCTGTACGGAATCAGGCCCCGCACCACCCGAGAGGACCTGCCATGACCCGTCAACCCCTCTACAAAAGCCTTTATTTCCAGGTTCTGGTGGCCATCGCCATCGGCATCCTGGTCGGCCACTTCTACCCGCAGACCGGCGTCGCCCTGAAGCCGCTGGGTGACAGCTTCGTCAAGCTGATCAAGATGGCCATCGCGCCGATCATCTTCTGCACCGTGGTCACCGGCATCGCCGGCATGCAGAGCATGAAGGCCGTCGGCAAGACCGGTGGCTACGCGCTGCTGTATTTCGAGATCGTCTCTACCCTCGCGCTGCTGATCGGCCTGGTCGTGGTCAACGTGGTGCAGCCCGGCGTCGGCATGCACGTCGACCCCACCACCCTGGACACCAAGGGTATCGCGGCCTACGCGGCGGCTGGCGAGAAGCAGTCCACCATCGACTTCCTGATGAACGTCATCCCGGGGACCGTGGTCGGCGCCTTCGCCAATGGCGACATCCTCCAGGTGCTGTTCTTCTCCGTGCTGTTCGGCTACGCGCTGCACCGCATGGGTGACTACGGCCGCCCGGTGTTCGAATTCATCGAGCGCATCTCCCAGGTGATGTTCAACATCATCAACGTGATCATGAAGGTCGCGCCCATCGGTGCCTTCGGTGCCATGGCCTTCACCATCGGCGCCTATGGCGTGGGCTCGCTGGTGCAGCTCGGCCAGCTGATGCTGTGCTTCTACATCACCTGCCTGCTGTTCGTGCTGATCGTGCTGGGGGGCATCGCCCGCGCCCATGGCTTCAGCATCCTCAAGTTCATCAAGTACATCCGCGAGGAACTGCTGATCGTGCTGGGCACCTCGTCTTCCGAGTCCGCCCTGCCGCGCATGATCGCCAAGATGGAAAAACTCGGTGCCAACAAGTCGGTCGTCGGCCTGGTGATCCCCACCGGTTACTCCTTCAACCTCGATGGCACCTCCATCTACCTGACCATGGCCGCGGTGTTCATCGCCCAGGCCACCGACACGCCGATGGACATCACCCACCAGATCACCCTGCTGCTGGTGCTGCTGATCGCCTCCAAGGGTGCCGCCGGTGTCACCGGTAGCGGCTTCATCGTCCTGGCTGCCACCCTCTCCGCCGTCGGCCACCTGCCGGTCGCGGGCCTGGCGCTGATCCTCGGCATCGACCGCTTCATGTCCGAAGCCCGCGCCCTGACCAACCTGGTCGGCAACGGCGTGGCGACCCTGGTCGTCGCCAAGTGGTGCAAGCAGCTGGACACCGACACCCTGGACCGCGAACTGGCCGGCAATGCCGCGCCGCAGGTAGAAGCCCAGCGCGTCTGAACCCTGTAATTCTCTCCTCCCTCCCCACGGGGAGGAGATTTTCCAGGCCCGTCTCGTGACGGGCTTTTTTATGGGCGCGAAAAAACCGCGTCAGTGGCGGGCGGGGCTGGCATGCAGTTGCAGGCCGAGTGCCCTGAGGACCTTGAGGATGGTGCCGAACTCGGGATTGCCCTCGCCGGACAGCGCGCGGTACAGGCTCTCGCGCGAGAGGCCGGTGTCGCGGGCGACCTGGGTCATGCCCTTGGCGCGGGCGAGGGTGCCGAGGGCCTTGGCGATGAAGGCGGGATCGTCGCCGGCTTCCTCGATGCAGGCATCCAGGTAGTTGGCCATGTCTTCCTCGCTACGCAGGTAGTCGGCGGAGTCCCAGCGGGAAAAGTCTTCAGTCATGGTGTTGCTCCTTCCAGGCTGCGGCGATGCGCCTGGCGTGTCCGATATCTCGCCCCTGGCTGCCCTTGTCGCCACCGCAAAGGAGGACGATCAGGAGCTGGCCGCGCTGGAGAAAGTAGAGCCGATAGCCGGGGCCGAAGTGGAGCCGGGCTTCGCTGAGGCCCTCGCCTATCGGTGCGACGTCCCCCAGGTGGCCGTCGGCCATGCGGTCGATGCGAGCCAGTATCCGTGCCCTGGCCTTGCCGTCGCTCAGGTGGTTCAGCCAGGTGGCGAACTCCCTGCTCTGGAGGACCTCGATCATGCTGGCGATTGTAGCTCTTGGGCTACGGCCGTCAACGCCGCTCACTGGCCGCCCGCGTTCGCGGGAGTGACGAGGCGGCGAGGGTGGTCCCGCCCACGCTGAGCACATGGGTCAATCGAGCCTGAGCGCTTGCGTCATTGAGCGTGCGGGCGGGCGCCGCCTACCCTGCGGAACGTTTTTTTCCAGGGAGACCCTTCGCATGCAGCGCATCCATTTCGAAACCGAACACAACATGTTCCGCGACGCGTTCCGCGCCTTCCTGCAGAAGGAAGTGGTGCCGCACCAGGAGGCCTGGGAGGAGGCGGGCGTGGTGGATCGCGCCGTGTGGCGCAAGGCTGGCGAGATGGGCTTCCTGTTGCCCTGGGCGGATGAGGAGTACGGCGGCGCCGGGCTCAAGGACTTCCGCTACGAGCAGATCATGTGCGAGGAGCTGGCCCACATCAACGAGCCGGGCTTCATGATCCCGCTGCATTCGGCGCTGTGCGGCCCCTACATCGCCGAGTACGGCAACGCCGAGCAGAAGGCGCGCTTCCTGCCGGGGATCATCAGTGGCGAAATCATCCTCGCGGTGGCCATGACCGAGCCTTCCGCCGGCTCCGACCTCGCCGGCATGCGCACCACCGCCGTGGACAAGGGTGACCACTACGAGCTGAACGGCTCCAAGGTGTTCATCTCCAACGGCCTGCTGGCGGACCTGGTAATCGTCGCGGCCAAGACCGACCCGGCCAACAAGCACGCCATGGGCCTGTTCCTGGTGGAGCGCGACATGATCGGCTTCGAGCGCGGGCGCAACCTGAAGAAGCTGGGCATGAAGAGCCAGGACACCGCCGAGCTGTTCTTCAACAACGTCAAGGTGCCCAAGGCCAACCTGCTGGGCGATGCCAAGGGCGGCTTCTTCTACCTGATGAACATGCTCGCCCAGGAGCGCCTGACCAACGCCTGCGGCGCGGTGGCCGGGGCCGAGGCGGCGTTGCAGGCCACCATCGACTACGTGAAGGAGCGCAAGGCGTTCGACCGGCCCGTCTCGCACTTCCAGAACACCCGTTTCAAGCTGGCCGAGATGCGCACCCAGATCGACGTCGCCCAGGTCTTCACCGACCGCTGCGTGATGGATCACAACCAGAAGAAGCTCACCCCCGAGGTGGCCGCCGAGGCCAAGCTGTTCACCACCGAGCTGCTGTGCAAGGTGGTGGACGAGGGCGTGCAGCTGCACGGCGGCTGGGGCTACATGTGGGAGTACCCGATCTGCAAGATGTATGCGAACGCACGCATCCAGCGCATCTTCGCCGGCACCTCGGAGATCATGAAGGAGATCATCAGCCGCGGCATGAAGCTCTGAACCCCGGCCCGGCGCCCCGGGCCGGGCTAGAGTTCAGCCACTGTGTGGACACCAGGAGGTCACTGCCATGAATGCACCGCTGGGCGCCATCGACGCCTGGGCCCAACCTGCCAATGGCCGCGCCCGCGAGCTGTTGCCGGAGGTGGTCCGGCTGTTCGAGAAATCCGGTTCCGCGCACTTGCTCGACCAGCCGCTGACGCCGCAGCAGACGGTGGCGGAGATGGACCGCGCGGGCGTGGACAAGCTCATGCTCGCCGCCTGGTGCCGGCCGGAGCGCTGGGTGTTCGACAACGACCTGGTGGCCGAGTACACCCGCGCCTTCCCCGAGCGTTTCGTCGGGGTCGCCACGGTGGATCTCGGCAAACCCCTGGCGGCGGTACGCGAGCTGGAGCGGGCGGTGCTGGAGCTGGGCTGCAAGGCGCTGCGCATCGTGCCCTGGCTGTGGAAGCTGCCGCCCAACCACCGGCTCTATTACCCGCTCTATGTGAAGTGCATCGAGCTGGGCATCCCTTTCTGCACCCAGGTGGGCCACACCGGCCCGCTGATGCCCTCGGAGACCGGCCGCCCGGTGCCCTACCTCGATGAGGTGGCGCTGGATTTCCCCGAGCTGCGCATCGTCGCCGGGCACATCGGCCACCCCTGGACCGAGGAGATGATCGGCCTGGCCTGGAAGCACGACAACATCTACATCGACACCTCCGCCTACCTGCCGCGCTACTACCCCCAGGCGCTGCTGCAGTTCATGCGCAGCTACGGCCAGGACAAGGTGCTGTTCGGCAGCAACTTCCCGCAGTTGTCGCTGGAGCGCTGCATGACCCAGGTGAGGGAGCTGGGGTTGCCCGAGGCGATCGAGGCGAAGTTCCTCCATGGCAACGCGCGCCGGGTGTTCCGGCTGTGAGGCCGCTGGCTGGGCCCTCGCGTTCGCGAGGTTGACGGTGGGGCCGGGCGCCTGCGTTCCCCCGGCCGCGAGACGCTCCGATCACTACAAGAACAACAAGGAGGGTTGAAAGATGACCGACCAACTGCCGTTGCAGCGGCTTGCCCATTGGGTGGCCACCGCGCCGGACCGCGTCTGGCTCAGCCAGCCGGTGGAGCGCCAGTGGCATGACCTGACCTGGCGCCAGGCCGACGACCAGGCCCGGCGCCTGGCCAGCGCCCTGAGGGTGTTGGGCTGCGTGCCCGGCGACCGGGTGGCGATCCTGGCGAAGAACTGCGCCGAGTGGATCATCAGCGACCTGGCGATCATGCTCGCGGGGCTGGTCAGCGTGCCGCTGTACCCGCTGCAATCGGTGGAGAGCATCGACTACGTGCTGCGCCACTCGGCGTGCAAGGCGATCATCCTCGGCAAGCTCGACGAGGCCGGGAAGTTCGAGGCCGGCATTCCCGCCGAGGTCGTCCGCATCGCCATGCCGTACCCGACCCTGGGCGCGCAGCACAAATGGCACGAACTGCTGGCCGCCCACGAGCCGTTGCGCGACGGGCATGTGCAGCGCCCGGAGGATTTGCTCAGCATCCTCTATACCTCCGGCACCACGGGCCAGCCCAAGGGCGTGATGCAGCGCGCCGGGGCCTTCGCCTTCGCCTCCAGCCGCTCGGTGGCGGAGATGGGGCTGGACGAACACGAGCAGTTCTTCTCCTACCTGCCGCTGTCCCATGCCGCCGAGCGCTTCCTGGTGGAAACCAACAGCCTGTATTGCGGAGGCGCCATCGCCTTCGTCGAATCCCTTGACACCTTCGCCGATGACCTCAGGCGGGTGCGGCCGACGGTGTTCTTCTCCGTGCCGCGCCTGTGGACGCGCTTCCAGCAGGGGGTGCTGGAGAAGCTGCCCCAGGCGAGGCTCGACCGCCTGCTGCGCATCCCGCTGCTGGGCACGTTGGTGGCGCGCAAGGTGCGCCAGGGGCTGGGGTTGGACCGCGCGCGGGTGCTGGTCAGCGGCGCGGCGCCGATCCCGGTGGCGCTGCTGGAGTGGTACCGGCGCATCGGCCTGACTATCTGCGAGGGCTACGGCATGACCGAGAACTTCGCCTACGGCAACTTCAACCGGCCCGGTCAGGTGCGCTTCGGCAGCGTCGGGCGGGTGATGCCGGACAACGAGGTGCGCATCGCCGAGAACGGCGAGATCCTCTACCGCAGCCAGGCGCTGATGGCCGGCTATTACCTGGAGCCGGAGAAGACCGCCGACACGCTGCAGGCCGGCTGGCTGCACACCGGCGACAAGGGCGAGATCGACGCCGATGGCTACCTGCGCATCACCGGACGGGTGAAGGACATCTTCAAGACCAGCAAGGGCAAGTACGTGGCGCCGGCGCCTATCGAGGGCGAGATCGCCAAGAACCTCTGGGTCGAGCAGGTGTGCCTGATGGGCAACGGCCTGGACCAGCCGCTGGCGCTGATCGAGCTCAGCCCCGCGGCCCGCGCCGAGCCGCGCAGCAAGGTGGAGGCCGAGCTGGCGGCGAGCCTGCAGGTGCTCAATGCCCAGCTGCTGCCCCATGAACGCATCAGCCATTTCGTGCTGGTGCGCGAGAGCTGGACGGTGGATAACGGTTGCATGACGCCGACCATGAAGATCCGCCGCAACGTGCTGGAACAACGTTTCGCCGCAGTCGCCGCGTGCCTGGACGCACGCCAGCCGCTGCATTGGGAATGAACCGAACCGCTATGGAGTCGCCATGAAAGGCCCGCTCGCTTCGCTGAAGATCCTCGATTTCTCCACCCTGCTGCCGGGGCCCTTCGCCTCGCTGCTGCTGGCCGACATGGGCGCCGAGGTGCTGCGTGTCGAGTCCCCCAGCCGCATGGACCTGGTGCGCGTGCTGCCGCCCCATGACGGCGGCACCTCCACCAGCCACGCCTACCTCAATCGCAACAAGCGCAGCATCGCCCTCGACCTCAAGCGTCCCGAGGCGGTGGAGGTGGTGCGCCAGCTGGTGGCCGAGTACGACATCGTGCTGGAGCAGTTCCGCCCCGGGGTGATGGACAAGCTCGGCGTGGGCTACGAGGCGCTGAAGGCGATCAACCCCAGGCTGATCTACGTCTCCATTACCGGCTACGGCCAGACCGGGCCCTATCGCGACCGGGCCGGCCACGACATCAACTACCTGGCGCTGGCCGGCATCGCCAGCTACACCGGGCGCCAGGAGAGCGGCCCGCTGCCCTTGGGCGTGCAGCTGGCGGATATCGCCGGCGGCTCGCTGCACGGGGTGATGGGCCTGCTGGCGGCGGTGATCCAGCGCCAGGCGACGGGGGAGGGGCAGCACGTGGACGTGAGCATGACCGACTGCGCCTTCAGCCTGCACGGCATGGCCGGCGCCGGTTACCTCGGTGCGGGCGTGGAGCCGGACATGGAGAACCAGGCGCTCAACGGCGGCAGCTTCTATGACTACTACCGAACCCGCGATGGCCGCTGGTTCTCGGTGGGCAGCCTGGAGCCGCAGTTCATGCAGCAGTTCTGTGCCGCCATCGGCCGGCCGGAGCTGGCTGCACGCGGGCTGTCGCCCAAGCCGGAGGACCAGCGCGAGCTCAAGCGCGCCATCGAGATCGAGTTCGAGAAACGCGACTTCGCCCAATGGCGCGAGCTGTTCGCTGCGCTGGATGCCTGTGTCGAGCCGATGCTGCCGCTTTCCGAGGCGGTGCGGCACCCGCAGATCGAGGCCCGGGGCCTGGTCACCGAGGTGCCGCGTGAGGGGCTGCCGGCGCAACGGCAGATCGCCTGCCCGATCAAGTTCTCCACCGGCCTGCCGGCGCCACGCCATGTCGGCGCAGCCGTAGGCGCCCACACTGCCGAGGTGCTGGCCGAGCTGGGCTACACCCCTGAGCAGATCGCCTCGCTGAAAGCGGGGAAGGTGACCGGGTAGGCGTGCGTTCGACGGATGTGGATAGAGACAGGGGGGGTTGGCGTAGGGTGGGCTTCAGCCCACCAATCGGGCCCCAGCTTCGCGAATGAATTCGCTCCCACACTCGTTGCTTCAAGCTTCAAGCTTCAAGCTTCAAGCTTCAAGCTTCAAGCCGACCTGCACATCTGCGGATTGCACCCGCCCTGCGGGCTTTGGTTTATTCCTGCCGCTGTTCCCCGCTGAACACCAGGGTCACCTTGCAGCGCCGGCAGTAGTAGCGGCGCCCGCGTGCCACCAGGGCGTGGCGCTGGGAGGAGAAGGGGTAGTCGCCGTCCGGGCAGGCGCAGCGGTAGAGGTAGCGGGTGACCTTGCGCCGCTTCACGTCATAGCTGTGGCAGCGGTTGGGCGGCAGCTCGTAGACGCCGCGCATGATCAGTTGCCACTCCTCGCCGTGGGGCTGGATACGGTGGCCGAACAACTGGTGGGCGACCAGGTGCGCCACTTCGTGGGCAACGGTCTGCTTGAGGAAATCTTCCTGGTTCTCGCGATACAGTTGCGGGTTGAAACGCAGCTTGTTCTCATCCAGGTGGGCGACGCCGGCCTTCTGGCCCCGCAGCTTGAAGCTGACTTCGGGGCGGGGGAACCGGCGTTGGAAAAAAGCTTCCGCCTGCTGGTAGCAGGCTTCGACGCGCGCGTGTAGCAGCTCGGGCATAGAGGGCACTCCAGGGCCCGCAATTATGCCGCAAAGCCGCTACCGGCCGAATCGTTCTCCTGCCGAGCGGTCGTGACTCGCCGCCCTAGACGTATTCGGGCGTCAGGTACAGGTGCCAGTGCAGGATCACGGACACCAGCACATTGACCATCACCAGCAGCCCCACGGCCCAGATGGAGGAGGCGTAGAGGAAGCTCTGTTCCTGTTTGAGGCGCATGAACACCGGGACTCCGACGAACAGCAGGAAGGTCGAGTAGGCACCGGCGAGCAGCAGCACGGCCACCGCCAGCCAGCGGCTGGGGTAGAGGCCGGCGATCCCGGCGATGAAGAGCGGGGTGGCGGTATAGGCGATGAAGCCCACGCATTCGTTGAAGCTGGGGCGGGTGTCGAAGACGCGCGCCATCCAGCGCACGAAGCCGCCCATCACCAGCACGCCGAGCACGGTGGCGGCGTACAGGGCGACGCTCAGTTGCAGGGCGCTGCCCGAGGCGAGCCGCACCACCTCGTCCTCGGCCAGGCTCCAGCCGACCACGGTGGTGCCCATGTAGAGGCTGAGCGCCGGGATGATCGATAGCAGCAGGAGGTGCACCAGGTAATGCAGGCTGTTGCGCGTCTCGTCCTGGCGGATTTCCTGCCAGGCGCGTTCCGGCTGGGTGAAGAGGGTCAATAGATGCGGGGCCATGGCTGTTCTCCTTGGGGCGCACGGGCGCTGTCGCAGGGGGCTCAAGGAGTTAGAGGGCCGGGGAGGGGAGGGTTTCAACTTTTTGGCCGGCCGGCAAACGAAGAGGCCGCCCCTGGGGCGGCCTCCGTCCTGCGGTTGAAAGGATCAGCGGATGTACACCGGCCCCACGCCCATGCCCCAGAGGATGACCGAGGCGGCGATCATCGCCACCAGCACCACCAGGCCCACCGCCAGCACCGAGCTGGAGAACAGGAAGCCTTCGTCCGTGGGGATGTTCATGAAGGTCGGTATGCCCACGTAGAGCAGGTAGACCGTGTAGCAGATGGCCGCCGTGCCGATGATCATGCCGAGCCAGAGGTGCGGGTAGAGCGCCGCGAGGCCGCCGATGAACAGCGGGGTGGCGCAGTACGCGGCGAACACGACGCATTCGGTGAAGCTCGGCGAGGCGTCGTAGGTGCGCGCCATCCAGTGGATGAAGGCGCCCATCACGGCGACACCGGCGAGCATGGCGAGGTAGGAGAGGATGGTCATCTGCATCGCGCTGGACTGCGTGAGCATGACCGGGTCGCCCTTGCCGATGGCCCAGCCGACCTGGGTGGTTCCTATATAGGCGGAGACAACGGGAATGGCAGCGAGTACCAGGATATGGGTCAGGTACATGTGGCTGATGCTTTCTTCCTCGCCACGGATTTCCTGCCATTCCTGATCGGGATGGGTGAAGAGCCCCCAAACGTGGTGGATCATTCTGAACACCTCCTCATTATTATGAGGTCGCCCCCCAGCGAAGCGCCGGGTACGCGTAGCCAGCGTCATCCGGTGCTCGGCCGACACATGCGACCTTGTGTCGCAGTATAGGTCCAGGCTGGAGCCCGCGCCTGCCGTGGCTTTAGAGCAAATCAGACTTAAGCCTCAGCGGTAATAGCGCTGAAGTATTTCCATCGCCTTGTTGATCGACTGGATGCGCTCGGTGCTGCCGCCGCGATCGGGGTGATGCTGGCCCACCAGTTGGCGGTAGCGGTGCTTGATCACCCCGAGGTTGAGCGCTTCGTCGCCCTCCACCAGTTCGAACAGCTCCAGGGCGGCGAGCTTCTCGTCCCCGCCCTGCATGCGCGTCCAGAAGCTGGCGAGCAGTTTCTCGACATCCCGCTCGGTGGTGTCGCGCAGGTGACGCAGGTCCAGGTAGTAGGTGCGCAGCGGGTCGTGCTCGGTGAGCGCATCGCTGCCCGCTGCGTAGGGCAGCAGGCGGATGCTCAGCGGGCTGATGGCGAGGAACGCGCTGCCTTCGGCCCAGAGGCGGTCGCGTAATAGATAGAGGGCGTTGAACAGCAGGAAGTGGGTGCGGAACAGCACCAGGCGGTCGGCCAGGCCCAGGTTGGGGATGTGGGTGGAGTGGCCGGCCTTGAGGCGCTGGATCAGCTCGAATTCGCCGATGCCGTCCGGCGCCTGGCGCAGGAGCACCAGCAGTTGGTCGACGAGGTCGAGGGAGGGGTCTAGTTCGTTGTTCATCGGGCGCAGGCTAGCACAGCGAAACTGAGGGCTGGGGTGGCGCGCGCTTTGTGCGTAAAATAGCCAGCTTTTCGCACCCCTCCCCGGATTCCAGAGCACCATGGGCACCCTTTCGGTCAACCAGAACAAACTGCAGAAACGCATCCGTCGCCTCGCCGGCGAAGCCATCGCCGACTTCAACATGATCGAGGACGGCGACAAGGTCATGGTCTGCCTGTCCGGCGGCAAGGTATAAACAACGAACTTTTTGTAAAGCCTATAAACCCGTAGGCATTGTCCGTAAGCCCCACTATCCGTCGCTCTTCCCTCCCTCTCGCTTGACAGAACTCGTTTGGGGGCTAGTTTGTAACTAAATGGTTATTGGACTAGCTATTTTGTCAATCATGAAGCTCAGGCGATACCAATTCAATTCGTTGCCCTTCGTATCGATAGTGGACGAAGCGGGTTGCCCTATTGATCCGTATGTTTCCTGCTATCTCAATGGCGCTTTGTCTGCTAAGTCGGCCAATACGCGTTTTAGGTACGCAAATGAACTGTTGTTTATGCTGCAGTACTTTTCGGAAAAAAATATTGACCTGCCCGCGCGAGTTGCATCGGGTAGGTTTATCACGCATAAAGAGTACATGCAGTTTTATGACAGATGTTGCTTAAGTAAGGGTTTTTGTGAAGAGAGTTTAAATGTTAAGGTTATAGATATAAATGATAAACATCTGAGGAATATCATTGTTGCCAATCAGAAAGGTATGGCAACGGTATCTGGCGAAACCTTACAAGGTCGCGTCAGGCGACTTCGGAAGTTTCTTTTATGGCTGTTCGATCAGTTTCACGAAGTGCAGGATGTTGACGATAAAACAAACAAAAAATTTAACTATCTGATTTCAAAGATTAAGTTGGATGAAGATTCCCTTGGCAAGAACGTTACTCAACAAGTCGGCGATCCTGAGGAGTCGGTGATTCCGGATGACGTTTTCTTAAAGTTCTTGGAGATGGTGATGCCGTCATCTCCTAATAATCCCTTTAAAGCATCCAGGGTGAGAAATTATCTGATTGTCAATTTGCTAGTCCAAGGTGGCATCAGAAGAGGTGCACTAGCAAAGTTGAAGGTTTCAGACTTCCATTTTTGGGGGGAGTACGATCAGATATCTATCTATCGGTCCGGAAACGACCCTACAGATCCGCGCGCTGAAAAACCTGATCAAAAGACAAAAGCACACTACGCTACGGTTGATCCAAGTTTGTTGGAGAAGGTTAAGTTTTATATTGACAACATTCGTGCTGTCTTTCCTCGTGCAAAATTTCATGATTTCGTGTTTGTCAGTGAAAATGACTCTAAAGGTACTGCGGGGCAGCCCCTTTCGTTGAAAGCAATAAATGCAGTTTTTCGGAAGCTTTCCAGGGCGCTGGGCTTTCATGTGCATCCTCATTTGTTGCGTCACAAATGGAATGAAGTATTTGATAAAAAGGGAGAGTTGCTCGGGGTCAATCCAGCTTTGCTTGAGGATAGTAGAAAATATGCGATGGGATGGTCGCACAATTCGAGACAGAATGAAAATTATAATGAAAAACGAATTGCGCTGAAGGCTAGAGAAATATCAAAAGCACATCAGCGTCGAGTGGATCAAAAAAAATGACTCGAGAGAAAAAACGGAAAGCACTTAAGCCTCAAAAGAAAGTAAATTCATTGGTTACGGCTAAGTCTGGCTTGATGGTTAATACCTCGGATGATGTATGGGTGATACTTCCGTACAATGGAAAGGGGAAAGTGGTTTGCGTTGACTGGGTCCGCTCATCGAATATATCTGATGATGATCGAGAATTAATTCTGAATGTGTTTGTGCATTATGTTCGAACCATGGCTGCGAGTACAGCATCAGGTATAGTTTGTAATGTAAAGCCGTTTGTGATGAATGGTATTCCCTCGTTAGCTAGTGTTAAAACGTTTTGGAGTGGGTTGAAAACAAACAATAAGAAGGGGCTCAATCAGTTCTTTGGGACTCTCTCCAAGCAAGGTTATGAACGGTTTGAAGAGTATCACAAATATACAAGTGCCCATTTAGATAAGAGAAAAATCAATACTCTTGATCCTTCCAGGGGGGCATTAAGCGATATTGAGTTTGACTCGTTAGCAAAGCAACTCAATGAAGATCTACAGGAGTTCGATTGGGCCGCTGATAGAGACCTTTCCTTCTATCAGTCATCAACCCTCTATGGTGATATAAAGAATCGTGTTACTAGCAAACTGTTGCTCTCCATTGTGAGACGGCCGATTCAAATTTCTATCCAAAAATGGTCAGATCTGATTCCCACCGGTGCAAGCTTTCACGACGCGAGAATTCACGCTGCGGATGAAATTGGCACAGTGGGGGGGCAAACATTACAGCTTAGAGTTTTTATCGCTAAGTCAAGCGGAATGCTCTTTCCGCGAGAATGTCCAGAGCGTTATCCGATATATCTTTCCGAAGACATCTCAAAGACTCTCGGCGACTATAAGAAGCTGATCTTTCAAGGGCTCACGCTACTGATGGAGTCAGCAAAGATCGAGGTTGATCAATCTGAGCTCTTGAGCCTAATGCGTGATATGCCCATGTTTCCCGATGTCGGTCTTTTTAACTTGAGATTTGATTCTTTAGATTTGTTCAAAAAACTGTTTACGCCAATCTCTACTGCTTACCACATGTCGGAGAGTTCAATTACAAATGCCTTAAGACATACTCGGGTTACCTCTGATCGAGTCGCCGACTGCATAGCCACTTCCAACCGGATTCGTCATACCGTACTAACTCGAGGAGCTCAAGATGGACTACCCGCCGTTCAATTGGCCAGGATTACCGGTGTTACCGTTCCAGCTGCAAGGCACTACATAGACTTGGACTACAAGTCGAGGCGAGAGATTGACTTAAAATATACCGGTAATGAGTTTCTGAAGAAGGCATTTAGCGGTACGGTAACTATTGCTCCGGAAGCCGATGAAGTCATAGTCGACAACAATTTCAACGCTGTTGGTGGGGCACGTAACAAGCGTACATGCGCTACCTGCTCTACATTATTGGGGAGGCCGTTTGGGTGCTATGGATGCCCAAATTTTCGCCCGATACTCGAGGCTGATCATAGGTCAGTTTTGAGAGGCGTGGAAGACAAGCTTGCGGCAAACCGCAGCTCCTTAATCAATCCTCTTTACACCCGCAGCATCGAAAAAATGGAGAGGCAGATCGTGTGGGTGAAGCTGACTATTGTGGTTTGTGATGAAGAACTCGCAAGGCAGCGTGCGCTCGATGCTTAACAAATACATTGACCGATTGGAGCGACTCACCGGCGAGTATCGCAAGGCCGAACTAGGGCAATTTGAAGGGCCAGGCGGCAAGAAAGCGGAGTTTGATGATCTGGTTTGGTACCACGTGGACCCTAATACTGGTCGCCGAATTAGATACTTGTGCGGAGTACATGGGCGTAAGGGAAGAGGCAACGCCGGCAATCGACCGACAGACAGCCTTCCTTACCCCTATAACCACCTGATAAAGGTATGGATTATAGAAACAACAAATACACCTTTATCTGCCGGCGAGAAAAAAGCTCGTATGTCAGTAGTTAGGAAGTTGTTAACGCTCATGGATGGCGATCTCTATGCCCAAACAGATTCTACAATCCGCAGCCTTAATTTGGGGGCTAAGTCATCTGACCGCTTGCGATCGTTTCTCGCGTTCTGCTCTGACAAGGGGGTTATGAAAAAAATCGACCTAAATGGAAGTGATAATAGAGACAGGACAGGGCATGCCCTCTTTGATAATACGCTAGAGAAGCTTCCGGATATCGAAACTGTGCTTGCCCTAGGCGCCATTTTCTCAAGTGTATTTGAGCATGTGGATGAACAGGGCTCGTTGAGTCCTGGTGAAGAGATAAATATACATGATGCCTTGGTTGTGACTTTTGCGCTGCTTTCACTGGCATCACCCAATCGGACAACTGCGGAAATACCTCTTCTGCCTAAACAGCGACTACATTCTTACTCTGAAAGCAATGGAGAGCCGGTCTATTACCTAGACTGGATTGGAAGCAAGGGATACGGGAACAACAAGAATCACATGCTGGCTGCCCTGGTTGAGCCAATCACGAAAGCTCTGAACTTTTTTTATAAAGCATCCGAACCGGCAAGGGTACTGTGTCGTTTCTATGAAAACCCGAATCAGAGTTTAAAGGCATTGCTTGGGGAGTTCGAGATTGCACCAGTACGAGCTCGGAATTTGTCCTTAACACAGCAACCCAATCTTTTTACATTGGGTTATGCATTAGGTTTTTATGGAGTCGATGATTGCGTTCCTGTTCTCAAGGAAAGTGCTGATCTGACTTACACCTACCATGCTCATAGAGGCCGATTCTTTGAGGGTAAACAAATTTATTCGTTACGGCATCAAGATAAATTATCCGTATCGCGAATTGGGCGTACGTCTTTTGCAAGTCTACCCTACTTATTCGGTTACACTGCTATGCCGGAAATATTTACCGATAAGCTCACCATCACCGTCGGAGAGGTACAAGAGTGGTGGGTGTCCTTTTATAGGAACGTGCTGCTGCCGGAATTTCCGCTCTCATTTTCAAACGGAGAGTCAAGTATTAACCTGAAAGATGCGATGTTCTGTTTCTTGGGGAGTTGGTTTTATGGGGCGTCCAAGGGGTTTGGGAGTGGGGGGAATACATTTCAAAAGACAAACTATATGGTGGTGCCATTAGCCTCGCTAGGCGCCTCAGTTATCCCTCGATTAACTGGACATTCCTGCACCAAATTATCGATTTTTCAGAGTTACGGATTTTCGTCAGAGTTAAGTCTCAGGCCGCATAGTCTTCGCCACTTGTCGAACACCCTTGCGGATCTAAGTAGCATTCCAGTAGAAATAATCACAGCTTGGTCGGGCAGAAAGAGTTCTGAGCAAACTCATACTTATATTCATACGACTCACGACGAGAAAGCCAGTCGTGTGAGTGCGATATTGAATCCGCCAGATATCGACAGGCGGGATATTCGAGTCGTTTCCCAAGATCAACTGACACAAACCACCAACCTGCCGGCATCTGTCACCTCCACCGGTCTTTGTACTCAAAATCTTAATGTGACGCCTTGCAATTATTTAAACGATTTCGTCTCGCAGTGCTTCATGTGTCCGGAGACGTGTCACATAGCAGGCGATGTGAAGACAATCGAGTTTTTTGAGAAAGATTTATCGTTTCAAACTTTGAGATTAGAATCGGTAGCGTGTGATCCACGCTTACCAAACTCCCAGGCAATGAGGCAGTGGTATCTAATTCACTCGCGAAATACCCATATTCTATCCATGCTGAATGATTTGATGAAAAGTAAGCCTGTCGGAACGATGATTCGTTACTCAAATAAAAACTCTGAGTTCAGTTTGACCGATCTAAATACCAAGATCATTACAAAGGTCGCGTGTGCCCTACCGGATTTTGAGGCTCGCCTGAAGGGTATTATTGAAGATAAGACTGCCAGAACAGCATCTGATGCTAATCCCGAGTTGCGCTCTCTTTTATCCTCTTTCGGTCTGTCTGAAGGCGAGGTGTGATGTGGTAGTCCCAAAAATATCAGCTCAGCAGCAGCGTAAGATAGAGATAATGTTGGCTAAGTGGGTAGGTAAGCTGACGTGGGATGCTCTGGTGGCTAAGGTTGAACTTGAGCTTGGCATAAAAACAACTAGGCAAACCCTCTGCACTTATGTGGGTATCAATACGTATTATAAGAACAAAAAAGCTGAACTTCGTGGCGCAACGCCTTCCCTTTACACAAAGATAACTGCTTCTGAAGTAAAGTTAGTGGAGCAGATAGAGCATTTGAAGGCTGAGGTTGCGGTTCTCAAAAGAAATAATGCAGAGCAACTGCGCATGATTGAGAGGATGCTTTTGAACGCCAATGCCATTCCCAACCTGGATCTCTATGCCTTGGTTAAGAAAAGGCCTGAAGAGATACACAATAGCTAAAATTTCGCATACCGCCTCGACTATGACGTGTTGGGCACACGCGTGGTTTGCTATCCGAGGGGGTATCCGGGAGCGAAGACCTGCTTTCGCCCGGATATGATCATCACGCTTTAATTGCGCCTTCGCTGACCAGGCGAGCCGTTTGCGGGTCATACGCTACACCGGTAATCGATCCATCCCGAATACGCTCAACTGCTTCATCAATCACATGCAGTGGTACTAGGAACCATTCCCTCGGCTTGACCGGATTGCCGAAGCGGTCTTCGATGGTCAAGTCCAACTGCGCTGCGCCGAACAGGCGGTGGAAGATGTTCTCCAGCCTGGTGCGATTCAGGTTGTGCAGCTTGTAAGTAGCGACCACCTCCACATCAGCCAGCAGGTAGGTGGCGTCTTTGTCTGCGCCTGCGATGCGGGTTTCCACTCGGCCTCCGGTTACGCCGATCTTGTGGATCAGCTCGCGGTGCTCGGCCACGAAGGGGTGGTTAGACTGGCTGCGCAGCACATAGATAGTGCCGCTTTCTATGTCGTCCGGCTCGGCGATGTCGCTGAACAGTGGGCCTGAGTCGACCTTGATCAGCCGAGATCCGGCACGCCCCTCACTGTCCTTGTAAAGCGCCCGCTGTAGGGATCGTAGCAACAGATCACTTTCCGTCTCATTGGAGTAGATGACGCGCAAACGCCCGTTCGTCTCCGCATTCGGCGTTTTGTAGGTGTCCCCGACTTCGGCGACGTAGGCAATGAGCCCGCTCAGAATGAAGAAGTCTCCAGCCTCAATGCTGGCGTTCTTGCCAAAAGGCTTGGTCACCCAGCGCTTTTGCTTGAGGCCTACTTCCACTTCATCAAACAGCGGCTTGAAATTCTCGAAGTCTTTACAGGGGTTCCGAGCGGCCATCTCTTCAGCCGCTTTTATTGCCGCACTGGAACGCACATGCCTCAGTACCGTTATGTCGTCCTGCTCGACGGACTCACTACCGATGCCCAGCTCGGCGAGCAAGGCGTCCTCATCCAGGTCATCCACATTAGTCGTGGTGACCGCAGTACCTGACAGTAGGCCGTGAGTATCCAGACCGGCCAGTAGGGTTTGTGCCTCTGGCAGTTTGCGCAGTTGATCCAGGCGCACGGCATACAAGCGCTCAAAAATGTCGCGGTCTTCGCCATGCAGCGGAGCGCGGCCGTGGGTCTGATAGAAGCGCTGAATGTCCTCGAAACCAGCGATGATGCGCTCTTCGCGAGGAGTTCGAGTGGCTGTCTTGAGCGTGGGGACTTCTACCCCCAGCGCCTCCAGCAGGTCGTCATCGTTCATATCAGCCATTGGCGGATTCCCCCTGCGCCGCTTTGGCTTGGGCGCGGTAGCGTGCCAATGCTGCTACGCCTTCAGCCAAGCGTTTTTCCCAGGCATCGGCAGAGTTGATGTCGGGCAGGCGGCCGCGCTCGTTCTTGAACTGCAGGGCACGCTTGGCCAGCTCTCGCGCCTCATCTTCGGGGATGCTCACCTTCTTGGCGGCAATGCTGGCCTGAACCTGGCGCAGAGACTTTTCATCCATTGCCTTCGCCAGTACCGCATAGGCGGCATCGAAGGGGTTGATGCGGTCGATCAGGTCAATGTCCAGCTCGCGCACGTTAACGAATTTGCGCACGCCATCAAGCAGTGCTGTGCTGCCCTGCACGTTGTCGCTACCGTTTGCATCTGCCTGCGCCAGAGCCAACTTGGCCTGCTGGGTAATGTTCATGGCGGCGATGGCGTGCTGGCGGATGGCTTCCTGGTCGACGTCGCTCAAATCGGGGTACCGCTCGCGCACGATCTTGCCCATGCGCAGTTGAGTCAGCTCTTCCGGCAGGGTGTTCTCCTTATCGAACAGGCCGCGCTCCAGCACGGTTTTGTCCTGCAGGAAGCTGGTCACTACTTCGTTCAAGTCTTCTTTGCAGATGCGCGTGGCTTCTGTGCTTTGCGGCGTGGTCAGGCCGTTAATCTCGACATGGAACTGGCCCGTGGTTTCATTCACACCCAGGTTGGTGCCGCCCGGTTGATACCCCTCCGGGCCATAATTGAAGCCTTCTTTCGGCCCGGTATCTTTCGGGGTGAACTCATAGCGCGGGGCGAGCACCTGTTCCATCAGCAGGCTGGCAGAAATGGCCTTGAGCATATCGTTTACCGCTTCGGCTACAGCTGCTTGATCAGCCATTGGCTCTGCGATCAGGTTGGTGAAGCGTGAGCGCTCTTTACCTTCTGCATCGCGGGTGGCACGGCCAATGATCTGCACGATTTCGGTCAGGCTTGAACGGTAGCCGATGGTCAGCGCATGCTCGCACCAGATCCAGTCAAAGCCTTCCTTCGCCATGCCCAGTGCGATGATCACATCCACGTTATCGCGGTTGTTCTTCTGCGCCGGGTCTTTCAGTGCGCCGAGCACTTTGGAGCGCCTGGCTGGGTCGCTGTCATCCACCAGATCGGCCACTTTCAGTGTGCGGCCGTCTTTGGCTTTGATCAGGTGGAAGCCGGTGGCTGGGTCAACACCCTGCCATTCGCCAAGCGCGCTCATGATCTCGTTAACCTCGCGCTCCTTATCCTTGAGGCTCTCGCGGGCATTTACGTTTGGAATGTGGACGATGGTTTTCAGCGCCGGGTCCAGCACCTTGGCGACCGCATCCACATACCTCCCGGTGTAGAAGAAGTAGCCAATATCCAGCGACTTGAGCCAGCGATAGCCGTTGAGCTGCTCGTAGTAGGTGTACGTCACCGTCTCAAACTTGTTCTCTTCCGACGGGGCCAGCACGGCCTCGCTGTCACCACGGAAGTAGGAGCCGGTCATGGCAACCAGATGCACCTTGTCGCGGTTGATAAACGCGCTAAGTTGGCTGCCCAGTTTGTTGTCTGGGTTGGCGGAAACGTGGTGGAACTCGTCGATGGCAATCAGTCGGTTGTCGAAGGCGTCGATGCCCAACTCTTCCACGGCAAAGCGGAAGGTAGCATGGGTGCAGACCAGCACCTGGTCGCTGCTGTTCAGAAAGGCGCGCACGGCGTCCACCTTGGACTTGGCCACACGCGGCTCATCAATGCCTGGGGCATTGCACAGGTTCCACTTTGGGGCTACCTGCCAGTCCCAGTAGAAGCCATGTTGGCTCAGCGGCTCATCGGCAAAGCTACCGCCAATGGAACGTTCTGGCACTACGACGATGGCCTGTTGCAGTCCCTGGTTATGGAGCTTGTCCAGGGCGATGAACATCAGGGCGCGGGACTTGCCTGATGCCGGTGGCGATTTGATCAGCAGATACTGTTCGCCGCGCTTGGTATAGGCGCGTTCCTGCATGGTACGCATGCCCAGCTCATTGGCCTTGCTGGATGCCCCAGTGTGCGCCGTAGCAATGGATACCGACGGCACCGTGTAGCTGTTGGTCGGGTTGGTAGTGTTAGTCACTGTGATTCTTCCTCCATGAGAGTGCCGTCGCCTGGGCATTTTGGATGCGGCCTTTGAGATCAGCTAACCACTCGCCGTAGCCTTCGGGGGGCGTGGTCGGGCTACCAGGGATATCGCTCATGCCTTTTTCCCTCGTGGCTTTCTCGGCGCGGCCTTCGATGTATCTGCTGTCATCTTGGTGTAGAGGTCAAACAGCTTTTCCAGTCGTTCGGTATCGTTTCTAAAACGCCGACCGATGTAGATACGCTCCAGCACTTCATCGTTGCGCTCGTGGGCGTGGCGCAGGTTATCCGGCATGTTGTCCGGGACGTACAGGTCGGCGATGGTGGCGGGGAAGTGGGCTTCGCGGGCCAGAAGTATGTCCTCGGCGCAACGAGTCAGATCGACCTTGTTCTGTTCAGTAAGCAGTGGAACTGGAAAGGTATTCCAGCCGAGTGTATTGGAGTACCTAAAGTCAGTTCGCATTCTTGAACACACGGTTCCTATCCAAACCCAGTGCATTCGTGAAGCAATTAACGCTAAATTCCATAATGGTGCGTCGTAAAGGGCGAAAGCTAGGTTGCTAACAATAGTATTTGCCGATACAAAACCAACCGGTAGATATTCCCGCAACTCGGATGAAACAGCGGCCACCACGATTGCGTCTCTATCGGCAAACCCTGCAATTTGGACAAAGCGATGAGGCTTCTGGGCAAATTGACGGGTGGATTCCGCATCAGACATGCTGCGATTATCGACGACTAACTTCAGGCGTTCTGCAATGAAGTCGACCTTCTTTGCAGCTTCGACCTTGTCGTCACCAATCCATAGGCAATATCGCTGTTTACCGTTTATGAGTTCATCAGAGCCCATAAAGCCTTTTACGTAAGGCTGAACTGTGTCGTTCGCCATCATCTGCGAGCCTAAGTCAGGCCCCATAAGCAGATGCCCCCCATCACGCGGCATATTGCCGAATAACATAGGAAATTGCTCACCAATGGGGTCGCTAGCCTTCAGGACGTAGGCCAAGCTGTTTGGTACCAAATACGGGCCAATAGCTGAGCATTGCTTGAGTAAATCATCCTGATATAGCTTTTTCGACACTGCAGATTTCTTGCCTAAGCCAACAATCACCACGGTAACCCCCGCATTGTGGCTAGCAAGGTTGGCCCATGTGAAGGATGTATGCGCAAAGCGAATTTCGCAGCCACGCTCAAAGGCCACTGGCCATACATCAATGGCCTGCTGCCCTTGGCAAATGCTGTTGGTGGCCACAAACGCGCCGACGGCACTAGGCTCGCTGTCAACGTAGTCTAGAAGCTTTGCGAACCAACCTGTGACGTAGTCTGTCGTCTTGGCGAGCTTCGGGTGTCTCTGCCAGGCATTAGCCATATCCCTTTTCTGCTCGTCGGTTTGCCACTTACTTCCTTTATACGGGGGATTACCGCAGATGTAGGTTTCACCACCTTCGTTCTCGAATGCAATTTCCGCTTGTTGAAGAGGTGTTCCAAACAGATCATCGCTGACAAGCTTGACCCCTGTACCAGTCGGTGGGCACACGCTTAGCCAATCCAGCTGTAAAGCGTTATGGCAAACAATCCAGTTCTGCGCATCCAGCGGCAAAAATTCGGCCAGTGCATCCTGCTGGCCGCGATACAGTACGTCGCACTGGAACTCGGCAATGATCAGCGCAAGACGGGCAATTTCTGCGGGAAAGTCGCGTAGCTCGATACCACGGAAGTTGGTCAGCGGTATTTCGGACTTATTGTGAGCCTCGCCCCGGCGACAATTGATCTGCGCCTCGATCTCCCGCATCTGCTTGTAGGCGATGACCAGAAAATTCCCAGAGCCACAGGCTGGATCGAATACGCGAATACGTGCCATACGCTTGCGCAGGTTCAGCAGCTTGGCCCTGTTTTCGCCAGCTGCCTCCAGTTGCGCCCGCAGATCATCCAAAAACAGCGGGTTCAGCACCTTGAGGATGTTGGGCACGCTGGTGTAATGCATGCCCAGAGCGCCGCGCTCTTCATCGTCGGCCACGGCTTGAATCATGCTGCCGAAGATGTCCGGGTTAATTTTTTGCCAGTTCAAATTTCCGGCGTGCAACAGGTAGGTGCGGGCCATACGCGTAAAGCGTGGCACCTCGGTGCTGCCAGAGAACAGACCGCCATTCACATAGGGAAAGCTGTTGGCCCAGCTGGGTAGGCGCGGCTGAGCGCTGGAGCGCTCAGTCAGCTTGATGTTCATGGCACGAAAGATTTCCGATAGCACCTGGTCGGTGTTGGAACCATCACGCTCGCTGAACTGCTCCACCGTCTTGGTAAACAGACCATCGCCAGTGAAGATGTCGGTGTCTTCGGCAAAAAAACAGAACACCAGCCGCGCCATGAAGTGGTTCATGTCGGCGCGGCGCTCGGCTTTGGCCCAGTCCGGGTTCTCATTCAGCAGCTCGACGTACAGCTTGTTCAGGCGGCTGGTGGCGCGCACGTCGATGGGGTTGTCCTTGATCTCCTTGATGGTGGAGATGCCGGCCAGCGGCAGCAGGAAACCGAAGTGGTTAGGGAAGTCCGGGTAGTCGCAGGTGATGGTTTCACCCGTGATCAGCTCTTCGGCCTCCAGCGTTTGTCCGTCGGTGGCAAGGATGAACTTGGCTTTGGCTTTTGTGGTGGCCGAGCTGGTGCGCAGCGCCTTGAGCGTTTCGCCCACGGTGCCGGGCTCGCAGGCGGCGATATGAATGTTATTGCGCAGTAGTACGCCGCCGGGTACGTCCGAAGCGTTGTTGTTGCCAGCGCGTAGACGCTTGATCTCTGCGTCTTTTCTGCCAAATGCAGCCAAGAAGGAGAACGGGAATTCTGCCGCGTCAAAGGGCTCAAGAGCCAGGTCCGATATGGCGGACTCAATTTCTACTGCATTCATGGTTTACCACTGTCCAAATCGCTGATGCGCGAAGGCGGCGACTTTGGCCGCAAAAATTTTGGGTAATGGCTACATCCCCTGGCCGGCACATGTTGCTCTGTCGGCTTGGCGTCAGCATCGGCAACTCAGCTCTGTTCAGCAGAATTGGCGTATGCCTAATGCCATCGGCGGCGACAGCCGAGCGCCCTGAGCCAGTGACCGGGAAATCAACCACTACACGATGCCGGGGGATGATAAAGGAAGGCGCTTCTTTAATGCGAAAAAGCCGCAGACCTCCAAGTGTTGTCTGCAGTTGCAGGGGCCATCCGAGAGCGAAGTTCGGCCCGGACTGGTCAGGCCTTCTTGAACACCGCTCTCGATCAGACGCGGAGCTACAGCTCTGACAACCGAGGCAGAAGGCAGGATGGATCGCAAGCGAGCTCGCTTGCGATTCGATACAGCTTCTCGACGGTGATGTTTACTTCGCCACGCTCGATTCGCCCCATATAGCTACGGTCCATACTGCAGGCCAGCGCTAGAGCATCCTGAGAAATCCGGCAAGCCTTTCTCTGCGTCCGGATGCGTTCCCCTAACGCCTTCGCCAACTTATCCATGACCGTCTCAATTCCAGTTGAGGCGGCACTATCGTGTGTTTGCGGACGTAGGAGCCACGGATTATAATCCGCATTTCCTCTGCGTTAACTCTTCTGGTGCCTCAATGAAATCGGCCTCGTTTACCTTCGACAGGCGTCTGTATGAGCTGCTTCAGGAGGAAGGGCGTTCAAGGTTCACGACGCGTGAACTGCGTGATGCCTATGCCAAGCGCCTGGATGGCATGACTTTCCGTATCGGTGATGTGCGCCGCTATGTGTATGAGCAGATCCGCCGAATGCTGCGCATGGGTTGGGTTGTGCTCGATGAAGAGCGCCGTTCGCGGGGACAGGTCTACCACTTGCAGCCGATTCCGGCACATCTGCAATTAAAGCTGATCGACAACGGGTTCGAGAACAGCCATAAGACTGCTTGTGAGCCAGAGCAGGAGCCGTCAGCGTTCGATAATGCGGCGGTGCCGCAACCATCAGTCGATGCGGATCAGCACCTGGAGGCGCTCCTCAAGGAAATCAGGCTGGACTTCCTCGCATCGATGGGCGAGGCGGAGCGATACAAGCTGCTCCTCGATGATATGCCGCATCTCCGGGATAAGGTCGAAGGCGAGTACCTGGAAGCTAGAGACCGAAGCTCGCGCCTGCTGGGCCATCTTCGCGCCATCGAGAAGACACTCAAGACGCTTGCCTCCGCACGATGACCACACTGCTGCGAAACTGGCAACGCCGCTGCATCGACGCGGCACTGGAGCACTTTACTGCCACGCCGCACTTCTTCTGCCAGGCAACGCCGGGTGCCGGTAAGACGCGTATGGCGGCAGAGCTGGCCAGCAGGCTGCTTGAGCAGGACCGGATCGATCTGGTGCTCTGCTTCGCACCATCCTGCCAAGTTGTCGAGGGCTTTCGCTCGTCCTTTGCTGCGGTGCTCGGCAGACGCTTGGACGGCCAACTCGGCGCAGTTGGGGCGGCGTTCACCTATCAAGCCATGGAATACCGAGATGAGACGTTCTGGCGACTCCTCGATGACTACCGTGTGTTCGTGGTTTTCGACGAAATTCATTGATCTCCTCAGGACTGATTGCCAGTTCTCCCGCGACGCCAGCTTTCCCAACCCCATCTGCACGTAACGCGGCGAAAATCTTCTCCAGGATCACTGACCGCTCATGAGCAATAGATTCCGGCTCTTCGGTGCGATAGCCCTCTTGAGCAATCTGAATACACAGCGTTCGGTAAGCCCACTCCGTGGAAAGCCCCAGGCTATGAAGTCGGTAATTTAAGGCTGCCACAGAAACGGACCAGAGCTTCTTGTATTTGATGAGGCTTTTGATAGTGATCGAACGTGGAGCCATCGCTAGAACGCTTGCACGTGGCATTAGAAAAGCCGACGCAAAGGCATTCGCCTCACGCTCTAAATCAGGTCCTTGTGGGTGGGCATGCTGGTGCATAACCAAATGTCCTAATTCATGAGCTGCGTCAAAGCGGCAACGCTCGGCCGACTTGAAGGTATTCAAGAACATAAAGGGGCGGCCGCCACTCCACATCGAGAACGCGTCGACCTCCTTTGCATCAATTGCAAGTGAGTAGACACGAACGCCTTTCGACTCAAGAAGCGCAATCATGTTCTTAACCGGCTGCTCACCTAAACCCCAGTGTGCCCTCAGCATCTCCGCAGCGGCCTCTGGCGCTTGTTCGAGATCACCCAGGATCGAGAAAAACTCGAACGGGCCAAGCACTTCATCAACGAAGGGCTCGCCTCTGGGCAGCTGCAGCCGGTAATCGACCGTACATTCAGCTTCGACGAGATGGCCGAGGCTCACCGGTACATGGAATCGAATGCCCAGGTGGGCAAGATTGTTGTAACGCTTTAAACCACGTGCAGGTCTTCGCGGCATGGCCGGTAGGGTCACTGTCGATAAGCCCATGCCAGCTCGATGCGTCTCTCACACATGCACAGACAGGAGGTTCGATGACCAAGCGCATCGGCCTTCCGCAGGTCAGCTACGTCGCAAGCCTGACGCAGACCGATCGGCATTACGAGCAGATCATCGAGTCACTGAAGCCACAGGGCAGGTTGGGCCTGATCGATGACCCGGCCACGCTGGACGTCGTACCGCTCAAACGCAAGAGCCTGTCGCTGCACTGGGAGCTGATGTACACGCGCTCGCTGTACGAGACCGAGGACATGCAGGAGCAGCACAACATCCTCAATGAAGTGGCCCGCCAGATCGATGCGGGTGTGTTGCGCACCACCGTTGGCGAAAACTACGGGCGTATCAGCGCCGAAAACCTACGTCGCGCCCATGCCTTGCTGGAGAGCGGCAAGGCAAAGGGCAAGATCGTTCTGGAGGGCTTCTGACGGTATCTGGCTACCGGCTCATGCGGTAGGTAGCCAATGCTGGATTCAAGAGTAGCGCCCATGAGCGATTCAGTGAGCGCCTTGAAATGCCTCCTATTGAGATCGTCTCGCAAGACCATCACCCAGCCGTCAACGACTTCATCCGAAACGTCCAACTAATAGGAATTGGTAGCGACTCCGGAGGAGGGCGTATCGGATGAGTCAAAAGCCTGATGTAGCGTAATTGTCATGTGAATCGCCCTTAGTTTCATCGATTCCCTCAAGCCTCAAGGGTCGTCTGATCTATTCAGTAAAGCCGGCCCCTTTTGGCCGGTTAGCGACGGCTTGGCCGAGGCCGTCGCTATGCCTCGCACAGTCAAACTTCGGTCTGCTCCGCCATCTCCAAGGCGTCGTCTATCTCGATCCCGGGATATCGGACAGTGCTTTCCAGATTCGTATGACCGAGCAGCAGTTGAACAGCTCTCAAGTTTCCTCCTGCGATAGATCAGGGAAGCCTTGGTACGTCTCATTGTGTGAGTGCCATACATGGCAGGATCAAGACCAATGACCTTCACCCAGGCTTCAACGATACGAGCGTATTGTCGAGTGGATAGGTGTTCAGAGGCGTGCAGCCGGCTCGGGAACAGGTAGTCCTCGCTGCGGAGCAGTGCCCGGTGGATCCAAGTTTCGAGAGCCGTCCTTGTTTGCTCTTTGCGAATGCTTGAATCTTAGCGCTCTCCATTGGGCATCTCGATTTGTCTGCAAAAACGGAAAGTTTAGTCCAGTGCCGAGCAACGGCGACGTGCGCTTCAATAGAGGAAAATGGTCGTTTTAGAGCTGTTGCATCAGCCTCGAACGCGGTACCGCCCGTCAGGCTTTGACCAGTTTTCCTGAACAACGCGCGTTGTATGGGAGACGAACCAAGGTAGGAGCGAAAGCGCAATCGGCGCTCCTTTGAACTGACTTGGAGAACCCAGATGAAAGCAATCGTCTACAACGGCCCGCGTGACGTCAGCGTCCAGAACGTCCCAGATGCGAAGATCGAGAGACCAACGGATGCTCTCGTTCGAGTCACATCCACGAATATTTGTGGTTCCGATCTGCACATGTACGAAGGCAGAACCACCTTCGAGACGGGTCGAGTCTTCGGTCACGAGAACCTCGGTGAGGTGGTCGAGGTAGGTGCAGGAGTTGAGCGCGTTAAGGTTGGAGACATGGTCTGCTTGCCCTTCAACATCGGCTGTGGTTTTTGTGAAAACTGCGAGAAAGGACTTACCGGCTATTGCTTGACCGCCAATCCAGGCAGCGCTGGTGCCGCCTACGGCTTTGCAGAGATGGGCACTTATGACGGTGGCCAGGCCGAGCTGCTGCGAGTTCCCTTCGCGGACTTCAACTGTCTCGTGCTGCCTGAGGATGCGAAGGAGCGCGAGGACGACTACGTCATGCTCTCCGACATTTTCCCCACGGGATGGCACGCAACAAGGCTGGCGGGGCTGCAACCAGGCGAGTCCATTGCCATCTACGGCGCAGGCCCGGTCGGCTTGATGGCGGCGCACTCCGCGCTTATCCAAGGCGCTTCGCAGGTCTTCGTAATAGACGATCAACCAGACCGCTTGAAACTGGCTGCCCAGATGGGGGCCACGCCAATCAATTCCGTCGAGCAGAAGGCTGTCGATGAAATCCTGAATTACACCGATGGTAAAGGCACGGATCGTGGGTGCGAATGCGTGGGCTACCAGTGCTGCGACAAACATGGCCACGAGGTGAATCACCTGACCATGAACAACCTCGTCGCCTCGACCAAGGCAACCGGTGGTATCGGAGTAGTCGGGCTATTCGTTCCCCAAGATCCGGGTGCCAAGAACGAGTTAGCCAAAGAAGGGAAGATGGCTTTCGACTTCGGTTCCTTCTGGTTCAAAGGGCAGAAAATCGGCACCGGGCAAGCCAACGTCAAGGCGTACAACCGCCAGTTGGCTGAGCTAATTCATCACGGGCGTGCCGCACCCTCGCAGATCGTTTCCCATCGATTGAAGCTGGATGATGGCCCAAGTGCTTATAAGCACTTCGATGCACGAGACAAGGGGTGGACGAAGGTTGTGATGAAGCCTGCGGCTTAGTGTTTTGAGTAGCCGTCTCCTGCTCGGGGCGGCTACTCGGATGCTGTATCGTTCGAATCCATGCGAGCATCAATGATGCTCAGGCAGGATCCAAGTTTCGCCGGTCATGAAACATCGTTCTGAGCGACTCATGGCGACTTTGGAAATCTGCCAATCGCCATGCTGTTCCTAAGCTTGAGTACCGACGGCTTGTGATCCTGATGAGAGAACGAATCGAATCTGCCAACCAGCAGCATCTTGTATTAGTCAGTTAGCAATGGATCTAAGGATTATTGCTGCGTGAGCTCCAGTCGCTGCCTTATGGTGAATCATCTCTATGGTATCGCGACTGACCGCTATTGGCCCAGAGTGTGTAAAAACGCTTCTTCAAAATTGAAGTACTCGCGTCTACGTGAAATCTGGAGTTTATCGGCACGTCAGCAAATGTGGATTTCTCCCAGATGCACGATTTCTAGCTTGTGTTTGAGTACCTGCCGCACTTGAAAACGTTTTTACACAGTCTCGGCCGGTACCTGCCTAACGCGACAGGCAGATACCGGCCGGGAGTCGCCAGTAGCATCGGGCTGGAGTTGGCCACTTTCACCTGCTGATACCGTCAGCTTCTGCGCCAGTTGATCCTCGGCACCGCAACACGGACAATCCTGTACAAGAATACAGTGATCGCTACCATGTCCGTCTCGTTAGCCCCTGAGCTTTACTACCTCAGCAATTTCCGTACGGCACTCGCCTGGGTGGCTGAGCGCTATGCAGATCTACTGGCGGATGAAGAACGTGCCTTTCTCGACACCTTCAATACCCTGCCCTGGCCATCCCAGGCCTTGCTGGTGCGCATGATTAGCGCAAGGGCTGTCATTTTCGTCTGAGCAAGCTCGTTTACCCGGAAATCGGCGACTGCCTGGCTGCTGCCGATCCACTGCTTGAACAGGGATGGATCACCGAGCAGGCGCTGCTCACAGCCGATGAGATTGCCGAGCTGCTGCGCAAGGATGAGGTGCTGACTCATATGCCGCTCACAGACCGCCGCGCGGCGCAGAAAAAGGCCGAGCTCGAACAACTGCGCGCAATGGACCTACCTGCCCAGACCTTCACGGACTGGTGCCCTATGTTGGATGATCAGTTACTCAGCCTGATGGTGGGCGAGTTGTGTGATCGTTTGCGCCTGATGTTCTTTGGCAATCTGGCTCAGGACTGGTCCGAGTTCGTGCTGACGGATCTGGGCATCTACCGTTACGAATCGGTGGACATAGGCCCGGAGTCACGTGGTTTTCAGTGCCGCCAGGATCTTGAGGATTACCTGCACCTGCGCCAGTTACGCGTCAGCGTTGAGCAAGGCGCAGACCTGGCGGACATTGTGCCGCCGTTGCTGGCGTTCAGTTCAAGCAACCCATACCTTTGCAGCCGCCAATCGTGCCTGCTGTTTCAGATCGCCCAGCAACTGGAGAGGAGCGGTGAGCTGGAGCAGGCCCTGCTGCTTTATCAGCAAAGCGCGCATGGCGAAGCCCGCTGGCGACAGATTCGCGTACTGGAACAACTGGGGCGCGATGCCGAGGCCTATGATCAGGCCCTGGCCTTTAGCCAAACCCCAGGCAGCGATGAAGAAAGCCAGCGCCTGGAACGAGCCCTCACCCGCCTGCAGCGCAAGCTCGGCCTGCAGATGGTGAAAAAGCCCAAGGCTGCGAGCGAAACCCGCATCAACTTGGTATTGCCGGCGCCGACACATGGCAGTGTGGAGATAGCTGTGCGTGATCACCTGCAGCAGGATGATGCTCCGGTGCACTATGTGGAAAATACCCTGCTCTGCAGCCTGTTCGGCTTGCTGTGCTGGGAGGCGATCTTCGCACCGCTGCCGGGGTCATTTTTTCACCCGTTCCACAGTGGCCCGGTGGACCTGCACAGCCCGGACTTTTATGCGCGCCGCCAACACCTGTTCAAACGCTGTCTACTGCAACTTGAACAACCCGACTACAGGCAATTGATCAAGGCTCGGTATCAGGAAAAGTTCGGCCTGCAATCACCCTTCGTCTTTTGGGGCATGCTCGATGAGGCGCGCCTGGAACTAGCCCTGCAGTGCATTCCCGCTGCACACCTGCACGCCTGTTTTACCCGCCTGCTGCGAGATCTGAAAGCCAACCGCGCCGGCATGCCCGATCTGATCCAGTTTTATCCGCAGGAACATCGCTACCGGATGATTGAGGTCAAAGGCCCCGGCGACCGCCTGCAGGACAACCAGAAACGCTGGCTCAGTTTCGCGGCTGAGCACGGTATCGCCGTTGTAGTTTGCTACGTGCGCTGGGCTGAGGCATGAGCTATCGGGTAGCGGTGCGGGCACTGTGCGAGTTCACCGCCAAGGAAGGTGACCTGGATCTGCGCTTCACCCCTTCCCCCACCGCTCAGGAAGGCATGGCTGGGCACCAGACAGTGGTTGATCGGCGGGGAGACGGCTATATCGCCGAGTTACCTCTAAGTGGCAGCTACCCCGGCCTGCTGGTCGGCGGCAGGGCCGACGGGTACGATCCGCAAGAGCGGCGCCTAGAAGAGATCAAAACCCACCGTGGCGATATCAGCCGCATTCCGGCCAACCACCGGCTGCTGCATTGGGCGCAGGTCAAGGTCTACGGCTGGCTGCTCTGCCAGCAGCTTGAGCTGGAAGAGTTGGAATTGGCTGTGGTGTATTTCGACGTGATGAGTCACGCCGAGCATGCCTTCAGCGACCACTTCACAGCCGCTGAACTGGAAGACTTCTTCAATCAGCAGTGCCAATTGTTTCTGAGCGGGGCTGAACAGGAAGAAGCACCGCATCAAGCGTGACGAGCATCTGCAGAGCATCAGTTTTCCCTACCACTCAGGAAGTCCCGTCCTGAGCGGGGCGAACTACAGGATAAGAACATGCCAAACAATACTTTCGGTGAATCCTCTTGTACCGCTGCGGCCAGCGGCCTCGTGCAGGTGCGTGGCGCGCGTGAGAACAACCTCAAAGAGGTGGACGTCTCTATCCCGCGGAATGCGCTGGTGGTGTTCTCGGGTGTCTCCGGCTCCGGGAAGTCCTCGCTGGCCTTCGGCACCATCTATGCCGAGGCGCAGCGACGCTACTTTGAGTCGGTGGCCCCCTATGCACGGCGCCTGATCGACCAGGCGGGCGTGCCGGACGTAGATGCGATCGACGGCCTGCCACCAGCGGTGGCGCTGCAGCAGCAGCGGGGGGCCAGCAATGCGCGTTCCTCCGTGGGCAGTGTGACCACCCTGTCCAGCCTGGTGCGGATGATGTATTCGCGCGCCGGCGCCTATCCCGCCAACCAGCCGATGCTGTACGCCGAGGATTTTTCGCCGAACACGCCGCAGGGGGCGTGCTCGACCTGCCACGGCTTGGGTCATGTGTACGAAGTGACCGAGGCGATCATGGTGCCCGACCCCTCCCTGAGCATCCGTGAGCGGGCGATTGCTTCCTGGCCGCCCGCCTGGCAGGGCCAGAACCTGCGCGACATCCTGGTCAGCATGGGCTACGACGTTGACCGGCCGTGGAAGGACCTGCCGAAAAAGGATCGCGACTGGATTCTGTTCACCGAGGAAACACCAACGGTGCCGGTGTACGCCGGTTTCACGCCTGCCGAAACCCGCACCGCGCTCAAACGCAAGATGGAGCCGAGCTACATGGGCACCTTCACCGGCGCCCGGCGGTATGTGTTGCACACCTTCGCCAATACCCAGAGCGCGCTGATGAGAAAGCGCGTATCCCGGTTCATGGAGGGCAAGCCGTGCCCCACCTGCCACGGCAAGAGGCTCAAGCCCGAAGCGCTGTCGGTCACCTTCGCTGGGGTGGACATCGGCGCGTTTATGCAGATGCCGCTGGACCACTTGGCGGCATTGCTCGAACCCATCGCACAGGGCGATTTCCGCGCCCATGCAGCGGGTGCGGCTACGGACAAGGAAGCGACCCGGCGCGAGCGTGCCGAACGCGCTGCCACCGGCCGTGCGGTCCATGCGGTATCGCCCGACGTGCGCCGTACCTCCGCGCTGTCGGAAGAAAAGCGCCTCGCCGCACAGCGCCTGGCTGGAGGCGTGATGGCGCGCCTGCGCCAACTGCGCGGGCTAGGCCTGGGCTACCTGACGCTGGACCGGGCCACGCCGACGCTTTCGGCCGGCGAGTTGCAACGCTTGCGGTTGGCCACGCAATTAAGTTCCCTGCTGTTCGGCGTCGTGTACGTACTCGACGAACCCTCGGCGGGCCTGCATCCCTCCGACAGCCAGGCCCTGTACGATGCACTCGACCGGCTGCGCGACGCGGGCAACTCGGTGTTTGTGGTGGATCACGACCTGGACCTGATGCGCCGCGCGCAATGGCTCGTGGATGTCGGGCCGGATGCCGGCGAGCGTGGCGGCCGCGTGCTCTACAGCGGCGAGCCGGATGGCCTGCGCAAGATTGCCGAATCGCGTACTGCACGTTACCTGTTCGACGAAATTCCCGCACCCGGAAGCCGAGCACGCGAAGCGACCGGCTGGTTGGAGCTGCAGGGCATCCACCGCCATAACCTGCATGGCGTGGATGCGCGCATTCCGCTGGGCGTGCTGACAGCCGTTACCGGCATCTCTGGCTCCGGCAAATCCAGCCTCGTCGCGCAGGCCCTGCCGGAATTGGTGCTGCTGCACCTGGGCCACGAGCCTGAAGACGATGCCGCCGAAAGCGCCACCAGCGAAGGGCCGGCAGTGGTCGAAGCGACCGGCGGCCATCTGGCGGGCGACGTGGACGCCATACAGCGCCTGGTGCAGGTGGACCAGAAGCCGATCGGGCGCACGCCGCGGTCGAACCTGGCTACCTACACGGGTCTGTTCGACCATGTGCGCAAGCTGTTCGCCGCCACGCCCGATGCTCGACGCCGCCGCTATGATGCCGGACGGTTCTCGTTCAACGTCGCCAAGGGGCGCTGCGAGACTTGCGAGGGCGAGGGTTTCGTTAGCGTGGAACTGCTGTTCATGCCCAGCGTGTACGCGCCGTGCCCGACCTGCCATGGCGCGCGCTACAACGAGGCCACGCTGAAGGTGCAGTGGAACGGGCGCAACATCGCCGAGGTGCTGCAGATGACCGTGGACGATGCCAGCGAATTCTTCGCGGGTGAAGACGCGGTGGCAAGGCCCCTGCAACTGCTGCGCGACATCGGACTGGGCTATCTGCGCCTGGGGCAACCGGCCACTGAGCTTTCCGGTGGCGAGGCGCAGCGCATCAAGCTGGCGACCGAGCTTCAGCGCAGCCAGCGCGGCCGAAGCCTGTACGTGCTCGACGAGCCGACCACCGGGCTGCACGCGTCGGATGCCGACCGGCTGCTGGAGCAGTTGCAGCGCCTGGTCGATGCCGGCAATACCGTAGTGATGATCGAGCACGACATGCGTGCGGTGGCCCAAGCCGACTGGGTGATTGACGTAGGGCCAGGCGCGGGCGCTGCCGGCGGCAGCATCGTGGTGGCGGGTTCCCCTCAGCAGGTGGCCCGAAAGTCTGGCAGCCGAACCGCTCCGTTCCTTGCACGGGAGTTGGCGCGGGCCGAGTAGCTTAGTTCGCCAAAATGTTGCCAGCTTCGCGGGGCATTGATCGTCGCCACACGGTGGTGACGGTCGCTGCCCGAGTCGCGTCATCCTTCCTGAGTCAGAGCAAGATAGGGATTGTTGGGCGGTATTTCGGCGAATACCAAGGACCCATTTTCGAGGAGGTAGCCATGCAGTCGGCGGGACTTCCTCGGGCCCGTGACTTCACAGGTCCAAATGTTCAGGCCATTTGAGTGCTTGCGGTGTAGCTGCAGTTTCTCAAAGCGCTTTTGCACCCACTGCCAATCCTGTTGCTTGTCCTGCCTGGCTAGCGCATCCACCTGGGGATGTTCCTGCGCATAGCGATGGAACACGCCGGGACTGACCAGGTAGGCGGTGTCGCTCACCGTATGCACGAGCGCCTTCTCCTTAAAGCGAAGAAGTTTCAAATGCGCCAGCTTCTAGTGTGCGGCTTGCTAAGTTGCCTGGCTTTCGCTGCGCCGGCAGAGGTTATGTCACCGGCGCAATTGCACTTTCTGGAAGTAAACGCTGCTGAACCTGAAGCTACCCAGTCCTGGAGGCGGGGCGTGTACATTTGGGATAGCCGTGCGTTGCTCAATCCTGCTACTCGAACCGACGAGCTGTCTCGCCTGGACCGCACGGGCATCCAACGTCTATATATCGGGCTGAGCGCCGAGCAATTAGCGCAACCGGAAGTTGTGCGGACGCTCGATGCGGTTGCCATAACACTCAGAAAACGTGGCTTCGAGCCTGTGCTGCTTTTGGGTGATCCAGACTGGATGGCGCCTGAGCACCGCGCTTCGCTGATCGCCATCATTTCGAAATTGAAGTCTGTGTCGTTCTCAGCACTTCATCTGGATCTGGAAGTTGAGCAGCGTGGCTGGCCGGTTCCGGCGAAACATGTGCGTGAATGGCTGGACACGCTAAAGCAGGTGGCAGCCGCTAGTCCTTGGCCTGTCGAAATATCGAGCCATTACCGCTGGTTTACTGAGGAGATGGGTGGCTTTCCTTGCGCTCCGTGTGAGCTACCTTCCATCGGTGTTAGTAAGGTGAGTTTGATGATCTACACCCGCAGTGCTGAACGCAGCGCCCAGCTCACGGAGAAAATCGCTCAGCGCTGGCCGGCCGTGCGCTTTCGACTCGCGCAGAGCATAGAGCCTCAGCTTGCGCCTGAAGAAACCTGGGGCGGCGCAGCACAGGCTCTACTTCAAGAGCAAGACAGCTTTTGGCGGGCTAGGCTGCAGCCTTTGGCTGTAGGGGGTATCGACTGGCAAGAGTGGGAATATTATCCAACCGGCCAACAACTATGAAAATCTATTGCTAATAAACGAAACAGCTACGATCCGGAAGCAGCAGGAGCCGGTTGCCGCTCTAACGTTTCCTGCCTCGCATTGCTCCAAGATGCTAATTTTCTACCTGCACCGACGAGGTCTTCGTGCCGTTCGTAAACAAGCCTGCCATCTTGGCACGTGTCATCGCCATTATAGTTCTTGTCAGTTTGCTGATTGTTGCCGTTACCGCTTTTATCGAGCGAAACACATTTGATCGCTTAGATGATCTAAACGGGCCCACTGAAGTGAGCCATATCTCTGACCAGGGGCGTTCCGACTGGAATCGCTTCGCCAGCGGAGAGCCTTCTCGTCTTGCAATCTTGTTGACTGATAAGGATTCCGCTTGGCTCGGCCTGTCTCATGGCCTCAAAAGTATCGGCGTGCCGTTCACTATTACCGATGACGTCGCCGAGGCTACTCGTCATAACGTCGTCCTCGTGTATCCGTTGCTTTCGGGACGCACCCTTGACGATGCTGGGCGCACAGCGCTGCGCCGCCACGTGGAAGCAGGACGGACTCTAATAGCCACACAAGTGCTGGGTGGCGGACTACACGATCTGTTTGGCTTCGAATCGACTTTGGAATCGCGAGCTCACCACAGTATCACCTTCGAACAAGCGCCAGCCCTTGGCTGGATCAGCGATCTCCATGAAAAGACAGTACTGCTTGGCCAGCCTGATCTGCCGACAAGTTGGATCGGCACGCAAACGTATGTGAATGCGCAGCAGGTTTTGGCCAGGTTCGAAGACGGATCCGCCGCTTTGGTCAGAGGAGACAACAAGGCAGGCGGCAGCGCATATGCGTTGGGTTTTGACCTCGGCTTTTTCATCATGCGAGCGCACAACGATCGTAATGACCAAGGCTACCGGGCCTATGCCAATGGTTATGAGCCCTCCGTCGACGTATGGCTGCGCTGGCTCAGGGCTGTCTATCGCCAGCACGAACCGCTAGCCGTCACGATTGGCTCTGTGCCACAAGGCCAACGCCTGGCTGCGGTCGTGACGTTTGATGTGGATTACGTCAAGTCGATGGGCAATCTACTTGCCTATCGGGACTTGCTCGTGCGGGAAGGAATACCGGCAACCTTTTTCCTACAAACAAAATACTACCGCGACTTTCAGGACGAAGGTTTTTTCAACGACCGTACGCTTGCTGCGATGGATGCCTTGGTGGCGGCTGGTATGGAGATAGCCAGCCACTCAGTTAGCCATTCCGACATGTACGCCTCGCTTCCGCTTGGTGATGGGAGCGAGCAATATCCGACCTACCAGCCGAGGGTTAAGGCTCTCGGCGATACGCAAGGTGCGACGGTGATGGGCGAGCTTAGGGTGAGCCGCTTTTTGTTGGAGCAACTGACCGGTCGCTCGGTGGTCTCGTTCCGTCCCGGCTATCTAGCAACACCGCCTCGCCTCCCTGAGGCTCTGGCCGCATCGGGCTATCGCTTTTCGAGTTCAGCAACTGCAGGGAACCTCACCACACACTTACCGTTTCGCACAAACACGCAACGGATGTATAGCGATGAAACGACAGTGTTTGAGTTTCCAATTGCGATTGAAGATGAGATACCGCCGATTATGGATCAGCGAGTCGAGGAGGCGGTTGAGCTGGCCGAGAAGCTTGCCCGATATGGCGCAAGTTACGTGATGCTGCTTCACCCGAATGAAGTTGACCATAAGTACCGCTTCTTGGAGCAGATCCTTCCTCGACTCAAACCATTCGCCTGGTTTGGAACCATGAGCCAGTACGGCAGCTGGTGGGCTGCACGCGATAAAGTCGAGGTCGATGTGCTGGCGCAACGCGGTCAAATTGTGCTCAACGTCCAAGCGCAAGAGCCTATTAAAGATCTGGTATTTGAGTTGCCAACTGGCCTGCGGCCGGTCTCTGGCAGCGCCATGCAAAAGCTATCCGATGGGCGATGGCTGTTCCGCGATATTCCCGCCGGCACGATTATGATTGACTTACATCACTAAAGAAGCAGGAAATCCAGGTTCGACTGCGACTGTCACCACGGGCAGGTTTTGGCCGGTTTCGGCCCGTCGCCACCGGCAGCTATGGATTGAATCCGGCCCGTCGTGACTGGCAACAGCCGAACCATCGTGGACCACTGAGAGCTAGATGAGTGGACGCTTCGAATCGTCACCGCCAATCAGCTACTGCCGTTTTGATGTAATCAAAGGGGAGACTTCTTCTTTCTATGCAGAGACTTTTCGGACTGCGTGGTGGTGGCCGTCCACCACGCTCCCGGCGACCATCCAGCCGGCAAGCAGGGCGATGTGTTCGCGGTCGAGATCAGGGTAGCGCATGTCCTGCCTTGGCCTGAACGACGACCCGGTGTTCCAGTACAAAGAGCCTTTTTCGTTCCAGGTCGCGACCGATGATCAGGCTGAGACGGACCACTTGTGAGCGCGATCATTAATAATGGGGCCAGGTGAGCGCGTATGGCTGGCACAGGGACGAGTGGGTGTTTCGTGGTAGATCTCCCTACATATCCTGACGGCTGCAATACCCAGCCCTGATCGAGCGGCAGCAACGCGTTCGTTCGAGGCCATTGATGGCATGACGAAGATCGACTTTGCCGCGATCGAGGCTGCGCTGAAGGCTTAATCTCCAACGTCTGAATCCAGCCCCAATGACTGAGCCTGCCTGACACCACATGTGATTCTGAGGCTGCTGCGGCCTCTCCGCGTGACTCGCAGAGTTCCGTGCTGTGATCCTCCCCTGTTGCGACTCGGTCAAGCTAAATGCAATCGTTGGTCAGGAGCTTCTATAAAACGCAGGCATAATCTTGTTATGATATAGCTGGCGTCAAACTCGGCAGATGATACTGACTTATAGATTTACTTAAGAGTGTATGTCGTATATTAAATACGTGACCTCAATGTTGTGCTTTGCTTCGAATTGTTTATGCGTCCGATTTTGGTAGTGTCTAACTATCTCAATCCTTCGCAAGTGGTGCGGGATGTTGCAAGGTGGGCGAGGTTTTTATAGTAAACTGGGCTTGTAAATATTTAATTGGAAGCTAGTGTTTATGATGATGGGCGAACAGGAATCTCAGATTAATAAAGCTGCGGAACTTCGTCGTAAAAAGCTGCGCGGCAATGTGGGCAAGGCTGTTGTAGATTATGCAATGATCGAAGATGGCGACAAAGTTATGGCCTGCGTAAGTGGTGGCAAAGATTCATTCGTTATGCTTGACGCTTTGCTGCACTTGCAGAGAGTTGCGCAAATAAAATTCAGTGTTGTGGCGGTTAATCTTGATCAGAAGCAACCTGGCTTTCCGGAGCATATATTGCCTGAGTTTTTCGAGGCTAAAGGGATTGATTATTATATAATTGACAAGGATACTTATTCCGTTGTCAAGAGTAAGATCCCAGAAGGTAAGACTACCTGTTCTCTTTGCTCTAGACTCAGAAGGGGCACGCTTTATAGTTTTGCTGAGGAAATTGGGGCTACTAAATTGGCACTCGGTCATCATATGGATGACATGGTTGAAACTTTGTTTCTGAACATGTTTTTCCAAGCGCAATTGAAAGGGATGCCTCCTAAGCTTCTTAGCGATGACAAGAGGAATATAGTCATCCGGCCACTCGCCTACTGTCGCGAGAAAGATATAGCAAAGGTCGCTGCCGATAGCGCATATCCAATCATTCCGTGTAATCTCTGCGGATCGCAAGAGAATTTGCAGAGGAAAAAAATCAAGTCGATGATTGCGGAGTGGGATTCGGTAAATCCTGGCTGCGTAGAAAACATCTTTCACAGCTTACAAAGCGTAAGTCCTTCCCAGTTAGCTGATCGCAGCCTCTTCGATTTTATAGATCTATCCATTGATAGGTCGGATGCCCGACCGCCCTACGAATTCGAAGCAGCCGAGGTTTCATCATCCAGTGTTGAAGGCCGAATTGATGTCGTTCGGATTTTGTAAAGGTTCAAGGTGATTTTTCGGGAGGTATGAGGGTTTTCAAAGCTCAGGAAGACGCAAAATTTACTTTTTCGCCTTTTTCTGTAAAGCCAGCTTTCTATTTAATTCATTTAAAATCAATAGGTTGCGCTTATGCTGGTGCTGTCCAGTTATGTTTTCTTAAGCTATAAGGCAAGGACAGCTACACCATGCTCGACGTCCTGCTGTACCTGCAGAAGGTCGCGCCGATCAAGTTCGAGATCGTCGCCGTGAACATGGACCAGAAGCAGCCGGGCTTCCCCGAGCACGTGCTGCCGGCCTACCTGGAGTCCATCGGCGTCGAGTACCACATCGTCGAGAAGGACACCTATTCGGTGGTCAAGGAGAAGATCCCGGAAGGCAAGACCACCTGCTCGCTGTGCTCGCGCCTGCGCCGGGGCACGCTCTACACCTTCGCCGACGAGATCGGCGCGACCAAGATGGCCCTCGGTCACCACCGCGACGACATCCTGGAAACCTTCTTCCTCAACATGTTCTATGGCGGCACCCTCAAGGCCATGCCGCCGAAGCTGCGTGCCGACGACGGCCGCAACGTGGTGATCCGCCCGCTGGCGTACTGCAACGAGGCCGATATCGAGGCCTACTCGCAGCTCAAGGAGTTCCCGATCATCCCGTGCAACCTCTGCGGCTCGCAGGAAAACCTGCAGCGCCAGGTGGTCAAGGAGATGCTCCAGGAATGGGAACGCAAGTCGCCGGGCCGCACCGAGATCATGTTCCGCGCCCTGCAGAACGTGGTGCCCTCGCAGTTGGCCGACCGCAACCTGTTCGACTTCACCAACCTGCGCATCGACGAAAGCGCCGCGCCGCGCACCCTGGACGTCGTCAATATCTGAATGTGAGCTTCGAGCTTCGAGCTACAGCCAAGGCTCTTATCTATGCGTGATTACCGCTGGCTCCACGAGTATTGCCTCAACCGCTTCGGCTCGGCCGAGGCCCTGGAGGCGCGCCTGCCCCGGCCGCGCAGCGATGCCGAGCTGCGCGGGCTGGCCGATGATCGCTACCTGTCGCTGCTGGCCTTGCGGGTGTTCCGCGCCGGGCTCAAGCACAGCCTGGTGGACGCCAAGTGGCCGGCCTTCGAGGAGGTGTTCTTCGGCTTCGACCCGGAGAAGGTGGTGCTGATGGGCGCCGAGCACCTGGAGCGGCTGATGCAGGATGCGCGGTTGATCCGTCACCTGGGCAAGCTCAAGAGCGTGCCGCGCAACGCCCAGTTCATCCTCGACGTGCGCCGCGAGAAGGGCAGCTTCGGTGCGCTGATCGCCGATTGGCCGGTGACCGACATCGTCGGCCTGTGGAAGTACCTGGCCAAGCACGGCAACCAGCTGGGCGGGCTGTCGGCGCCGCGTTTTTTGCGCATGGTCGGCAAGGACACCTTCATCCCCACCGACGACATGGTCGCCGCGCTCAAGGCCCAGGAGGTCATCGACAAGGCGCCCACCAGCCTGCGCGATCTCGCCCTGGTGCAGGCCGCGTTCAACCGCTGGCACGAGGAAAGCGGCAGGCCGCTGTGCCAGCTCTCGGTGATGCTGGCCCACACCGTCAACCACTGATCCCGTTTCGCGAGGCAGGAGGCTTCCATGGACCATTCGTCGGATATCGCCCGGGTCGCCGCTGAGCTGAAGCGGGCCGAACGCATCCTCATCATCACGGGGGCAGGCCTTTCCGCGGATTCCGGCCTGCCCACCTACCGCGGGCTCGGTGGCCTCTACAACGGCATGACGGAGGAGGGCATCCCGATCGAGGAGGCCATCTCCGGCCCCATGCTGCGGCGGGACCCCGCCCTGTGCTGGAAGTACCTCGCCCAACTCGGGCGCGCCTGCCTCGGTGCACGCCCCAATGCCGGGCACGCAGCCATCGCCGAACTGCAGCGGCTCAAGCCGGAATGCTGGGTGTTGACGCAGAACATCGACGGCTATCACCGCCAGGCGGGGTCGCCCGTGGAGCGGCTGATCGAGATCCATGGCGAACTGGCGCCCCTGTTCTGCCAGTCGTGCGGCGCCGAGAGCGACCAACTGTCGCAGCACCTGGAACGGCCTTTGCCTCCCAAATGCACGGTTTGCGGTGGTATTCTCCGGCCTCCCGTCGTCCTGTTCGAGGAAATGCTCCCCGAAAAGGCCATCGACACCCTCTACGCGCAACTGCGCAAGGGCTTCGATGCGGTGCTTGCGGTCGGCACCACGGCGAGCTTCCCCTACATCATCGAACCGGTGATGCGCACCCGCCAGCAAGGCGGCTTCACGGCGGAAATCAACCCCGCCAGCACTGATCTCGCCCGCTCGGTCGACGTACATCTGATGGGAAAGGCCTTAGATGTTTTGCAGGAACTACTGAGTCACATTTCGATCGATTAAATTTGCAAATTAGATCGATAGAGGGCATATTCGCGCCTTCTTATAATTTTCGACACGGTCGTGCCCATGCTCAGTCGCTTCGCACCCCTCGTGCCTATCACGTTTGCACTGTTTCTCACCGCTTGCGCCGGCGTTTCGCCGAAGCCGCAAGTAGCCGCCACTCCGGAGCCCCAGGCCGCCATCGAAGAGCCGAGCGTCCAGGACATGGCGGACATGATGGACGACGAGCCCTACCAGCTGCCGTCCCTCGCCGACAACGTTCTCGAGCGTGGCTTCGAACTGGTGGGCACCCCCTACCGCTTCGGTGGCCGTTCCCTGAAGACCGGCTTCGATTGCAGCGGCTTCGTCGGCTACCTGTTCAAGGAAGAGGCGGGCATCCAGCTGCCGCGCTCCACCCGCGAGATGATCAACCTCGATGCACCGGTCATCGCGCGCAGCGAGCTGAAGCCGGGCGATATCGTCTTCTTCAACAACCGTGGCCGTGGCCGCGTCAGCCACGCCGGCATCTACATCGGCGACGACCAGTTCATCCACTCCTCCAGCCATCGCAGCGGCGGTGTGCGGGTCGACAGCCTGGATGACCGCTACTGGAGCGCGAGCTACATGGAAGCCAAGCGCGTCCTGGCGCAGGTTTCCCCGTCGATGAACGCCTCGGCGCAAGGCTCGATGCACCGCTGATAGCGATCCTGATCCACCCGTCGGCCCGGACCCTGTTCCGGGCCGATTCGTTTCCGCCTTCTTCTATATAAGTCCGGGTTGCCGCCCACGCGCAGCGGCGATGGCTTTTTGCTTGCATTATTCGAGCGGTATCAGCAAATTAGCGAGCAAACCTCAAGTCAGGACTGACTTGCCATGCCCGCATTGCACCGTCTTGCCCTCATCGCGCTGCTCGCCCTCCTCGGTGCCTGCTCCAGCCATGCGCCGGCTCCCGCTCCCGTCTACACCCCGCCCGTGGTCCAGGCGCCGTCCTCGCCAGCGGCCGATGACGTGCTGTTCCGTGCACTCGGTCTGGTGGGCACCCCCTATCGCTACGGTGGCAACACCCCGGACAGCGGCTTCGACTGCAGCGGCCTGATCGGCTACGTCTACCGCGACGCCGCCGGCATCAGCCTGCCGCGTTCCACCCGCGAGCTCATCGCCATGCGCGTGCCGACTATCGGCATGAACGCCCTGCAGAGCGGTGACCTGGTGTTCGTCGCCACCAACGGCGGCGGCCAGGTCAGCCACGCCGGCATCTACGTGGGCGAGGGCCGCTTCGTCCACGCGCCCTCCAGTGGCGGAACGGTGCGCCTCGACAGCCTGTCCAACAGCTACTGGCAGAAAAGCTACCTGAACGCCAAGCGCGTGCTGCTCGATTCGCACCTGGCGAGCACGCCCTGAGAGGCTGCATGACCACCCGGACGCTCAACCTTGACGACGACCTCTACCGCTACCTGATCGACGTCTCCCTGCGCGAGACGCCGTTGCTCGCGCGCCTGCGCGAGGAAACCGCGCTGCTGCCCACCGCGCGCTGGCAGATCGCCCCCGAGCAGGGCCAGTTCATGGCCATGCTGGTGCGGCTCACCGGAGCGCGACGCATCCTGGAAGTCGGCACCTTCACCGGCTACAGCGCCCTGGTGATGGCCGAGGCGATGCCGGCGGACGGCCGCATCCTCTGCTGCGACCTGCCCGGCGACTACAACGCCGTCGCCCGGCGCTACTGGCAGGAGGCGGGCGTCGAGGACTGCATCGACCTGCACCTGGCCCCCGCCCTGGAAACCCTCGGCCGCCTGGAGCAGGAAGGGCAGTCCGGCAGCTTCGACCTGATCTTCATCGACGCCGACAAGGCCAACTACCCCGCCTACCTGGAGCACGCCCTGGCCCTGGTGCGCAGCGGTGGGCTGGTGCTGTTCGACAACGTGCTGTGGAGCGGCCGCGTGCTGGAGGCCAACCCCGACAGCGCCGACACCCGCGCCATCCAGGCCCTGAACCGCGCGCTCAAGACCGATGCCCGCATCGACCTCTCGCTGCTCCCCATCGGCGACGGGCTGACCCTCTGCCGCAAGCGCTGAGCCCATGGCCGAGCCCATCCGCCTGCCACCCCAGCCGGACGCCTGCGAGCTCTGCCGGCGCGCCGCGCCCCTGACCCGCCACCACCTGATCCCAAAGGCGCTGCACAGCAAGACCTACGTGCAGAAACGCTTCGCCCGCAGCGAGCGCATCACCGCCACCCTCTGGGTCTGCCGTCCCTGCCACAACCAGATCCACCGCCTGTTCAGCGAAAAGGAACTGGCGCTGACCTACAACACCCGCGAGGCGCTGATGTCCGACGAGCGCCTGCGCACCTTCGTCGACTGGCTGGCGGGCAAGCCGGCGGGGTTCGAACCGAGGCATTGAGCGGCGTCAAGCCGCCTTAGCCATCACCTCGCACTCCTCCGCGCAGCGCTGGCAGGCTTGCGCGCATTCCTGGCAGTGGTCGTGGTCGTGCTTGGCGCATTCCTCGGCGCAGGCCTGGCAGGCGATGGCGCAGAGGCGGCAGATCTCGTCGGCCAGGGGGCTGTCGCGGGCCATCAGCAGGGCGGCGAGGCGGCACAGGTCGGCGCAGTCGCGGTCGGTGCGGATGCACAGCGCCATGTGCGCGGCGTCTTCCTCGCGCAGGCAGGAGGCGGCGCAGTGTTCACAGGCGATGGCGCAGGCGTTGCAGGCCTGGATGCAGGAGGCATAGCGTTCGCGGATCATCGGAAGTCTCCTCATGGAGTGGGTCCTGTTGAGTGGACGCAGGCCCGCGGCCATCGGTTCGACCCTTTTTTCCGCCTGCCGCCCGTCGATTGACCCTGACCACAGCGGCCACTAAGCTGCGCGCCTTGCATCAGGTGCCCCGCGGCCATGCCGCCGGGGTGAAACAGGGAAGCCGGTCCATTCTCCCGAAGAATCCGGCGCTGCCCCCGCAACGGTAGGCGAGTCATCCACCGCATCCAGCCACTGTGCCCCGGCATGGGAAGGCGCGGTCGGGGAACCGACGGTTCCACTCGCAAGCCCGGAGACCGGCCTGGTGTGACTGCGCATGGGATCGCCCCATGCATCACCCCAGGAGGTCGCGCGGGTGGCGCGACGGAGACCGATCTTGAACCGAAACGCTTCCCCGAGGCCGGCGCTGCTGGCTGTTCTCGGCATCTCGTGCATTTCCCCGCTGGCCGCAGCCCCCCTCGAACTCGACGAGCAGGTAGTCACGGCCACCCGCAGCGAGCAGCCCGTGCGCGCCAGCCTGGCCGCCACCACCGTGATCGACCGCGAGGCCATCGAGCGCAGCCAGGCCAGCTCGTTGCCGGAACTGCTGCGCAAGGTGCCGGGCGTCACCCTCAGCAACAACGGCGGCCCGGGCAAGAACACCACGCTGTTCATGCGTGGCAGCGAATCCGACCACGTGCTGGTGCTGGTCGATGGCGTGAAGATCGGCTCCGTCAGCGCCGGTCTGGCGGCCTTCCAGGACCTGCCGGTGGAGCTGATCGAGCGCATCGAAGTGGTCCGTGGCCCGCGCTCCAGCCTCTACGGCTCCGAAGCCATCGGCGGGGTGATCCAGATCTTCACCCGCAAGGGGCATGGCGAGGGCGCGGCCAAGCCCTGGTTCTCCGCCGGCTACGGCACCCATGACAGCTATCAGGGCAGCGCCGGGGTGGCCGGTGGCGACGAGCAGGCCTGGTACAACCTCGGCGTCAGCAGCCAGGACACCGACGGCATCAACTCCCGCCGCCAGGGCAGCAACTACTACGAGCCCGACGCCGACGGCTACCGCAACCTGTCCGGCACCCTCAACGCCGGTGTGCAACTCGGTGGGCTGGCGGTGGACGGCACGCTGATGCGCGCCAAGGCCCATAACGACTACGACGACATCGACAACGGTGGTTACCTGCATCCCCTCGGCGGCCACGGCGCCAACGCCGACAACCGCCAGGAGGTGATCGGCGGCCGCGCCCGCTTCAGCCCCCAGGACATCTGGAACATCACCCTCCGGGCCGGCCGCAGCGAGGACAAGTCCATCAGCCACACCGATGGCCTGTTCGACGCCCGCTTCGACTCCAAGCGCGACAGCGCTTCCTGGCTCAACGACCTGACCCTCGCCGAAGGCCATGTGCTGACCCTGGGCTACGACTGGCAGCGCGACCAGGTCAGCAGCTCCACCGCCTTCGAGCAGGATTCGCGCCGCAACCAGGGCTGGTTCGCCCAGTACCTGGGGCAGGCCGGCCAGCAGGACTGGCAGCTGTCGCTGCGCCGTGACGACAACGAACAGTTCGGCACCCACGACACCGGCAGCGCCGCCTGGGGCTATGCGCTCAGCGACGCGTTGCGCTTCAGCCTCGGCTACGGCACCGCCTTCAAGGCGCCCAGCTTCAACGAGCTGTACTACCCCGGCTACGGCAACCCGGGCCTGGATGCGGAAACCTCCGAGAGCTTCGAGGCCGCGCTCACCGGGGAGCACGACTGGGGCCACTGGTCGATCAACGCCTACCGCACCCATGTCGACGACCTGATCGCCTACGACTCCACCCTCGGCCCGTACGGCGGCCCCAACAACATCGGCAAGGCCCGCATCGACGGGCTCGAACTGGTGCTGGGCAGCCAATGGCTGGGCTGGGACTGGAGCGCCAACGCCACCTTCATCGACGCCGAGAACCGCGACCACGGCAGCAACGCCGGCAACGAACTGCCGCGTCGCCCGCAGCAGAGCTTCAACCTCGACCTCGACCGGCGCATCGGCCGCTTCGGCCTGGGCGCCACGTTGCACGCCGAAGGCCGCAGCTACGACGATTTGGCCAACCGCAACCAGGTGGCCGGCTACGCCACCCTCGACCTGCGCGGCGAGTACTGGCTGACCGAGGAATGGCGCCTGCAGGCCAAGGTCACCAACCTGCTGGATGCCGACTACGAAACCGCGCTGGACTACAACCAGCCCGGGCAGGCAGTGTTCTTCAGCGTCCGCTACCAAGCCCTCTGACAGGAGCCCCCATGACCGAATCCATCGAACGCGATGCCCGCCACAAGGCGCGCATGCAGCGCAAGAAAGCCCTGATCGACGAGAAGATCGCCCAGGCCCAGGACGAGTACGGCCTGTTGCTGGTGCACACCGGCAATGGCAAGGGCAAGAGCAGCTCGGCCTTCGGCATGGTCGCCCGCGCCCTCGGGCACGGGGTGAAGGTGGGGGTGGTGCAGTTCATCAAGGGCGGCATGTCCACCGGCGAGGAAGCCTTCTTCCGCCGCTTCCCGGACGAGGTCGCCTACCACGTGATGGGCGAGGGCTACACCTGGGACACCCAGGACCGCCAGCGCGACATCGAGAAGGCGCAGCAGGCCTGGGCCGTCGCGGCGCAGCTGCTCAACGACCCGCAGGTCGGCCTGGTGGTGCTGGACGAGCTGAACATCGCCCTCAAGCACGGCTACCTGGACCTGGAGACCGTGCTCCGCGACATCGAATCGCGCCCCGAGCTGCAGCACGTGGTCGCCACCGGCCGTGGTGCGCCCCAGGGCCTGATCGACGCCGCCGACACCGTCACCGAGATGAGTCTGGTCAAGCACGCGTTCAAATCCGGGGTGAAGGCGCAGAAAGGGGTGGAATTCTGAGCACCTCCACGCGCCATTGCCCGGCCCTGCTGATCGCCGCGCCGGCGTCCGGCCAGGGCAAGACCACCGTCACCGCCGCCCTGGCGCGCCTGCATGCCCGCCAGGGCAAGCGCGTGCGGGTGTTCAAGTGCGGGCCGGATTTCCTCGATCCGATGATCCTCGCCCGCGCCTCCGGCGCACCGGTGTACCAGCTGGACCTGTGGATGATCGGCGAGGCGGAGAGCCGCCGCCTGCTCTGGGAAGCCGCCGCCGAGGCCGACCTGATCCTCATCGAGGGCGTGATGGGCCTGTTCGACGGCTCGCCCTCGGCCGCCGACCTGGCGCGCTGCTTCGGCGTGCCGGTGATGGCGGTGATCAACGGCGCCGCCATGGCCCAGACCTTCGGCGCCCTGGCCGTGGGCCTCGCCACCTACCAGCCGGGCCTGCCGTTCTCCGGCGTGCTCGGCAACCGGGTCGGCAGCCAGCGTCACAGCGACCTGATCCGCGACAGCCTGCCGGACTGGATCCGCTGGTACGGCTCCCTGCCGCGCAGCGCCGAGGTCGAGCTGCCCAGCCGCCACCTGGGGCTGGTGCAGGCCGAGGAGCTGGCCGACCTGGACGCACGCCTGGACGCCGCCGCCGATGCCCTGGCCGCCAGCGCCTCGGTGGAGCTGCCGCCGGCCGTGGCCTTCGAGGCGCCGGCCGCCCAGGCGCTGCGACCGACCCTGGAAGGCGTGCGCATCGGCGTCGCCCGCGACACCTCCTTCGCCTTCACCTACCAGGCCAACCTCGACCTGCTGCGCGCCCTCGGTGCCGAGCTGCGGTTCTTCTCGCCACTGACCGACGCCGCCCTGCCCGAGGTGGACAGCCTCTACCTGCCCGGCGGCTACCCCGAGCTGCACCTGGCGCCGCTGGCGGAAAACCGCGCCATGGCCGAGGCGGTCCGTGCCCACCATCAGGCCGGCAAGCCGATCCTCGCCGAGTGCGGCGGCATGCTCTACCTGCTCGATGCACTCACCGACGCCGAGGGCGCGCGCGCCGAACTGGTCGGCCTGCTGCCCGGCAGCGCGGTGATGCAGAAGCGCCTGGTGGCCCTGGCCCTGCAGGAGGTCGAGCTGCCCGGCGGTGCGTTGCGTGGCCACACCTACCACCATTCGCGCCTCGACTCGCCGCTGCAGCCGCTGGCGCGCGGCACCTGCCCGAACGACAAGCCGGTGGCCGAGGCGGTGTTCCGCACCGGCCGCCTCACCGCGTCGTACATCCACTTCTACCTGCCGTCCAATCCCGCTGCGGCGGCGGAGCTCCTGCGCCCATGACCGACAACGCCTTCAGCCCCGAGGAACGCGCCGCCGTCTACCGCGCCATCGCCGAGCGCCGCGACATGCGCCACTTCAGCGGCGGCGAGGTGGCCCCCGAGCTGCTCGCGCGCGTGCTGGAGGCGGCGCACCAGGCGCCCAGCGTCGGCCTGATGCAGCCCTGGCGCTTCATCCGCGTCACCGAGCCGGCGCTGCGCGAGGACATCCACGGCCTGGTGGAAGCGGAGCGGGTGCGCACCGCCGAGGCCCTGGGCGAGCGCTCCGACGAATTCATGCGGCTGAAGGTCGAAGGCATCCGCGACTGCGCCGAGCTGCTGGTCGCCGCGCTGATGGATGGGCGCGAGGCGCATGTCTTCGGGCGACGCACGCTGCCGGAAATGGATATGGCGTCGCTGGCCTGCGCGATTCAGAATCTCTGGCTCGCCGCCCGTGCCGAAGGCCTGGGCCTGGGCTGGGTCTCGCTGTTCGACCCGCAGGCCCTGGCCGACCTGCTCGGCATGCCGCCCGGAAGCAAGCCCCTGGCGGTGCTCTGCCTGGGCCCGGTCGAGGCCTTCTACCCGGCGCCGATGCTGGCGCTGGAAGGCTGGGCGCAACCGCGTCCGTTGTCCGAACTGCTGTTCGAGAACCAGTGGGGAAACAAGGAATGAGCCTGGGCATGCTGACATTGGCCGCCGTGGTGCTGGACGCCGTCTTCGGCGAGCCGCGCCGCTGGCACCCGCTGGTGGCCTTCGGTGACTGGGCCAAGCGCCTGGAGCAGCGCTTCAACCCGGGCGGCCGTGGTTGGCGCAGCCATGGCGTCAGTGCCTGGGTGATCGCCGTGCTGCCGTTGACCCTGGCGGCCTGGTGGCTGTCCGAGCTGCCCTGGGTCGGCACCCTGGTGGGCGTGGTCGCGCTCTATGCCGCCATCGGCCTGCGCAGCCTCAACGAACACGCCGAGCCCGTGGCCGTGGCGTTGCAGGGCGGCGACCTGGACGAGGCGCGCCGTCGCGTCGGCTACATGGTCAGCCGCGAGACCCGCGAGCTGGACGAGAGCGCCGTGGCCCGTGCCGCCACCGAATCGGTGCTGGAGAACGGCAGCGACGCGGTGTTCGCCGCGCTGTTCTGGTTCGCCGTGGCCGGCGCGCCGGGCGTGGTGCTGTACCGCCTGAGCAATACCCTCGACGCCATGTGGGGCTACCGCAACGAGCGCTTCGAGCGTTTCGGCTGGGCCGCCGCGCGCATCGACGACGTCCTCAACTTCATTCCCGCGCGCCTGGTCGCGCTGACCTACGCGCTGCTCGGCAAGACGGCGCTGGCGCTGCATTGCTGGTGCAAGCAGGCGCCGCTCTGGGACAGCCCCAACGCCGGCCCGGTGATGGCCGCCGGCGCCGGTGCGCTGGGCGTGCAACTGGGCGGGCCGGCCGTGTACCACGGCGAGCTGCACGAGCGCCCGTGCCTGGGGCAGGGCGAGCCCGCGCGTGCCGAGGACATCGGCCGTGGCATGGACCTGGTGCGCCAGGGCGTGATGCTCTGGGTGGGCGTTCTGATCATCGGAGGATGGCTCGTTGCTTGAGCATGGAGGCAGGCTGCGCGCCGCCGCGCAGCGTTATCGCATTCCCGAGGCGGACTGGCTCGACCTCTCCACCGGCATCGCCCCCTACGGCTGGACCCTGCCCGAGGTGCCCGCCGCGGCCTGGGCGCGCCTGCCCGAGCGCGACGACGGCCTGGAAGAGGCCGCGCGCCAGTACTACCGCGCCCCGTCATTGCTGCCGGTGGCCGGTTCCCAGGCCGCCATCCAGGCGCTGCCACGCCTGCGTCGCACGTCCCAGGTGGGCATCCTCTCGCCTTGCTACGCCGAGCACGGCGCCGCCTGGCGCCGGGTCGGCCATCGCCTGGAAGAGATCAGCGAGGCCGGTGCGCGCCGTGCCATCGACCGCCTCGACGTGCTGGTGGTGGTCAACCCCAACAACCCCACCGGCCAGCGTTACTCCCCGGAGCTGCTGCTGGAGTGGCATGCGCGCCTGGCCGAGCGAGGCGGCTGGCTGGTGGTGGACGAAGCCTTCATGGACTGCACCGGCGACCAGAGCCTGGCGCGGGTCAGCCACCTGCCCGGGCTCATCGTGCTGCGTTCCTTCGGCAAGTTCTTCGGCCTCGCCGGGTTGCGCCTGGGCTTCGCCTGCGCCGCTCCCGAGCTGCTCGACGAGATGGAGGAGCTGCTCGGCCCCTGGGCGGTCAGCGGCCCCGCGCGGGCCATCGCCAGGGGCCTGCTGCAGGATGTCGGCGGCCAGGCCCGGCAGCGCGAGCGCCTGCTGCGGGACGGCCAGCGCCTGGCCCGCCTGCTCGGCAGCCATGGCCTGCAACCCACCGGCGGCTGCTCGCTGTTCCAGTGGGTCGCCATGCCCCACGCCGGGGTGGTGCACGAATACCTCGCCGCCCACGGCATCCTCACCCGGTTGTTCCTCACGCCGTCGAGCCTGCGTTTCGGCCTGCCGCCCGACGAGGCCGGCTGGCAGCGCCTGGACACCGTGCTGAGCGGCTTCGCCCGGGAGCTCGCATGACCACGCTGATGGTGCAGGGCACCACCTCCGATGCGGGCAAGAGCACCCTGGTGACCGCGCTGTGCCGCTGGCTCAAGCGCCAGGGCGTGGCGGTGGTGCCGTTCAAGCCGCAGAACATGGCGCTCAACAGCGCGGTGACCGCCGACGGCGGCGAGATCGGCCGCGCCCAGGCGGTGCAGGCCCAGGCCTGCGGGCTGGCGCCGCACACCGACATGAACCCGGTGCTGCTCAAGCCCAACACCGACACCGGTGCCCAGGTGATCATCCACGGCCGCGCCGTCACCTCGATGAACGCCGTCGCCTACCACGACTACAAGAAGGTCGCCATGCAGGCGGTGCTGGCCTCCCACCAGCGTCTGGAGGCCGGCTATCGGGTGGTGATGGTGGAGGGCGCCGGCTCCCCGGCGGAGATCAACCTGCGCGCCAACGACATCGCCAACATGGGCTTCGCCGAGGCGGTGGACTGCCCGGTCATCCTCATCGCCGACATCGACCGGGGCGGCGTCTTCGCCCATCTGGTGGGCACCCTGGCGCTGCTCTCGGAGAGCGAGCAGGCACGGGTGAAGGGCTTCGTGATCAACCGCTTCCGGGGTGACATCGCCTTGCTGCAACCCGGCCTCGACTGGCTGGAGGCGCGTACCGGCAAGCCGGTGCTCGGCGTGCTGCCCTACCTCACCGATTTCCACCTGGAGGCCGAGGACGCCATCGACCGCCGCCAGGGCGCCAAGCCCCGCGAGGCGTTGAAGGTGGTGGTGCCGGTGCTGCCGCGCATCAGCAACCACACCGATTTCGACCCGCTGCGCCTGCACCCCCAGGTGCAGCTGACCCTGGTCGGCCCGGGGCAGGCGCTGCCACCGGCGGACCTGGTCATCCTGCCCGGCTCCAAGAGCGTGCGCGCCGACCTGGCCTTCCTCCGCGCGCAGGGCTGGGACGCGGCCATCGCCCGCCACCTGCGCTACGGCGGCAAGCTGCTGGGCATCTGCGGCGGCCTGCAGATGCTCGGTGAGCGCATCGACGACCCCCACGGCCTGGAAGGGCCCGCCGGCAGCAGCGCCGGCCTCGGCCTGCTCGCCTTCGACACGGTGCTGGAGCCGGAGAAGCAGCTGCGCAACGTGCGTGGCCGCCTGGGCCTGGAAGGTGCTGCGGTGACCGGCTACGAAATCCACGCCGGGGTCAGCCGTGGCGCCGCCCTGGAGCGGCCCGCCGCGCAACTGGACGATGGCCGCTGCGACGGCGCCATGAGCGAGGACGGCCAGGTGCTCGGCACCTACCTGCATGGCCTGTTCGAGGCTGCCGAGGCCCGTGATGCGCTGCTGCGCTGGGCCGGCCTCGCCGAGGTGCAGGCCGTGGACTACCCGGCGCTGCGCGAGCGCGACATCGAGCGCCTGGCCGATCAGGTCGAGCACCACCTGGATACCGACCTGCTGCGCCGCCTCTGCGGCCTGGAGCCCGCCCATGGCTGAACTCATCCTCGGTGGCGCCCGTTCGGGCAAGAGCCGCCTGGCCGAACGCCTCGCCGGCGAGTCGGGCCTGGCCGTCACCTACATCGCCACCAGCCAGCCGCTGGACGGCGAGATGAGTGCCCGCGTGGCCAGCCACCGCGCCCGCCGCCCCGACCATTGGGGCCTGGTGGAAGAGCCCATCGAGCTGGCGCGGGTGCTGCGCGAGCACGCGGCCCCCGGCACCTGCCTGCTGGTGGACTGCCTGACCCTGTGGCTGACCAACCTGCTGATGCTGGAGGACGAGGCGCGCCTCGTCGCCGAGCGCGACGCCCTGCTGGCCTGCATCGGCGAGCTGCCGGGGCGGGTGCTGCTGGTGAGCAATGAAACCGGCCTCGGGGTCGTGCCCCTGGGCGAACTGACCCGCCGCTACGTCGATGAAGCCGGTTGGCTGCACCAGGCCCTGGCCGAACGCTGCACCCGCGTGACCTTCACCGTCGCCGGCCTGCCCATGCTGTTGAAGGGAGAGCCCCTATGACCTCACTCGCGTGGTGGTTGGCCGAGTGCCAGCCCCAGGACCATGTCGCCCGCACCCGGGCCCAGGCCCGCCAGGACCAGCTGACCAAGCCGCGTGGCGCCCTGGGCCAGCTGGAGGGCCTGGCGATCACCCTCGCTTCGATGCAGGGCAGTGATCGCCCCGAGGTCGCGCGGCCCTGGTTCGCCGTGTTCGCCGGCGACCACGGCGTGGTGGAGGAGGGCGTTTCCGCCTACCCGCAGGCGGTGACCGGCGAGATGCTGCGCAACTTCGTGCGTGGCGGCGCGGCCATCAACGTGCTGGCCCACAGCCTGGGGGCGACCCTGGAGCTGGTCGACCTGGGCACCGCCGTGCCGCTGGAGCGCTTGCCTGGCGTGCTGCACCTGGGCCTGGGCGCCGGCACCGCCAACTTCGCCCGCGAACCGGCGATGAGCGATGCCCAGTGCCTGGCCGCGCTGGAGGCCGGCCGCGCCAGTGCCGAGCGTGCGGTGGACTCGGGGGCCGACATCTACCTCGGCGGCGAGATGGGCATCGGCAACACCACCGCCGCCAGCGCCCTGGCCTGCGCGCTGCTGGGCACCCCGGCGGCACAACTGGTCGGCCCCGGCACCGGGCTGGACGACAAGGGCGTGCAGCACAAGGCCGAGGTGATCGAACGCGCCCTGGCCCTGCACAGGCCCCATTGCCATGGCCCGCTGGAAAGCCTGCGCCGCCTCGGTGGCTTCGAGGTCGCGGCCCTGGCCGGGGCCTACCTCGGCTGCGCCCAGCGCGGCATCCCGGTGCTGGTGGACGGCTTCATCTGCAGCGTCGCCGCGCTCTGCGCCGTGCGCATGAACCCCGCCTGCCGCGACTGGCTGCTGTTCTCCCACCGTTCCGCCGAGCCGGGCCACCAGGCCGTGCTGGCGGAGCTGCAGGCGCAAACCCTGCTCGACCTCGGCCTGCGCCTGGGCGAGGGCAGCGGCGCCGCCATCGCCTTGCCGCTGCTGCGCCTGGCCTGCGACCTGCACAACGGCATGGCCACCTTCGCCGAGGCCGCCGTCTCGGATCGCCCCGCATGAGCCTGGTCATCGACCTGCTGCGCCATGGCGAAACCGAGCTGGGCGCGGGCTTTCGCGGCAGCCTGGACGACGCCCTGACCGAAACCGGCTGGGCGCAGATGCGCCGTGCAGTGGAGGGGGCCGGCCCCTGGGATGCCATCGTCAGCTCGCCGTTGCAGCGTTGCGCGCGCTTCGCCGAGGAGCTGGCCGGGCACCTGGACCTGCCGCTGGGTTTCGACGCCGACCTGCGCGAACTGCATTTCGGCGCCTGGGAAGGCCGCACCGCTGCCCAACTGATGGCCACCGATGAGGCCGGCCTGGGCCTGTTCTGGAACGACCCCTACAGCTTCACCCCGCCCGGCGGCGAGACGCTGCTCGACTTCGAGGCCCGCGTGCATGCGGCGGCGGCGCGTTTGCAGGAAGGCTTCGCCGGCCAGCGCCTGCTGGTGGTCAGCCACGGCGGGGTGATCCGCCTGCTGCTGGCCCGCGCATGGGGCCTGCCACGGGCCCAGCTGATGCAGGTGGAGGTGCCCCACGCGACCTTGCACCGGATCGTTTTGCCATGACCCCGCTGCTGATCGCCCTGCAGTTCCTCACCCGCCTGCCGGTGCGCCTGCCGGGCATGCCCGAGCCGCAGCAGATCGGTCGCTCACTGCTGTTCTACCCGCTGGTGGGATTGCTGCTGGGCCTGGCGCTGCTGGCGCTGGAGTGGGTGCTGGGCGATACCTCGACGCTGCTCGAGGCCGCGCTGCTGCTGGCCGCCTGGGTGGCGCTGAGCGGTGGCCTGCACCTGGATGGCCTGGCCGATACGGCGGACGCCTGGGTGGGCGGCTACGGCGACCGCGAGCGCACCCTGGCGATCATGAAGGACCCGCGCAGCGGCCCCATCGCCGTGGTCGTATTGGTGCTGGTCCTGCTGCTGAAGTTCGCCGCGCTGGTGGCGCTGCTGGAGCAGGGGCCGATCGCCGCGCTGCTGCTGGCACCCTGGCTGGCGCGGGCGCTGCTGCCGTTGCTGTTCATGACCACGCCTTACGTTCGTGCAGGCGGGCTGGGGCAGGCGCTGGCCGAGCATTTGCCGCGCCGGGAACTGCCCTGGGTGCTGGGCGCCCATGCGCTGCTGGGTCTGGTGTTCGGCTGGGTGGCGCTGGTCGCACTGGTGGCGGCGCTGGCGCTGTTCGCCGGGTGGCGCCGTGGCTTGCTGCAGCGACTCGGCGGCACCACCGGCGACACGGCCGGGGCGCTGGTGGAGCTGGCCGAGGTGGCCGTGCTGGTGGCGCTGGCGCTGCTGGGGTGAAAACGCCGGGGCGCAACGCCCCGGCGCGGTGGTTCAGAAACGCAACCTGTCGTACCAGTTCTCGTAGACCGCGGTCGGCGCCACTTCGACGCGGAAGCGGCTGGCGTCCTGGGCCTCGCCCCAGAGGAACAGGTGGTCCTTCCAGGCGCCGTCGGGCCAGATCTTCAGGTAGTAGTCGCGCCCGGGCAGGGGGCGCTGGCCGCTGTAGTCGATGAACGCCACCTGGTCGCCATCCTTCAGGCATTGCCCCTGGTCGTTGTCGATCTGCACGCGCAGGTGCCGCGAGGGCTTGCCGGCGGCGGGGTAGTAGCCCCACTTGCCGGCACCGTGCTCGTACCAGGTGAGGAAGTAGCCGGGGTAGGCGCGTGATTCCAGGGTCACGTAGTCACCGTTGCGCACGCAGAAGCTGGCGAAGTGGTCCCAGTCGTTGAGGCTGAAGGTGCTGGCGTCGTCGCGGCCGTTGCCGGTGACGGTGACCCAGTTGGTGGCCTTTGCCCCGGTGCGCAGGGCGTTGCCGTTGTCGAGGCTGCGCAGCACCACGCGGGCGTAGCGGTTGTCGGTGGGCTTGAAGGCCCGCTGGGGTGTGCGCTGCGGATCGGCATAGGTGAAGGCGGCCACCGGGTAGTGGTCGGAGTAGTCCTGGTAGTGCCAGGTGTTGACGCCGTCGCTGGCGCTCCAGCGCGGGGAGGGGATGTCCAGCGCCTGGTTGTGCCAGTACGAGACCTGGCCGTGGCTGCTGGAGACCAGGATGTAGTCGAGGTACTCCGGCGGGTTGGTCGGTGGCGTACCGGGGCCGTTGTCCTTGTAGGGGTACTGGTAGCCGGTCACGCCGTTGCGCCGGGTGTCCCAGGTGGCGGGGGCGCCGGCGTAGCTGTCCGGTTCGCGCAGGTCCAGCTGGGCCAACACGCGCGGGTACTCGGCGCTGCCGCGCACGACGTTGAGGTCGCCGCCGACGAACAGCACTTCGTTCGCGGGGATGTTCTGCCGGTCGATGAAGGCGCGCATCTCCCTGAACTGGCTTTCGCGCACCGCCTGGCCACCGTCGGGGCAGGCCGCGTCGGCAGCCTGGGTGTGGGTGGCGATGACATGGAACGGGCGCTCGCCGCGCATCACCTTGACGTACACGAAGCCCTTGTTGGCCAGGGCGTCTGCCCCGCAGGCATCGCGGTAGAGGTACTGCACCCGGCGCACGATGGGCCAGCGGCTGACGATGGCGACGCCGCCGTCCTCGGGCTTGGCGGCGGGGTTGCCGGTGCTCTCGTCCCAGCCGCTGGTGGCGCGGCCCAGCACCGGGGTCTGGTGCGGGTAACGGTCCTTCAGCCCGTTGAGCAGGATGTCCGAGGCTGTGTTGTCGAACAGCTCGTTGAAGATGATCAGGTCGCGTCCTTCCACATAGTCGGCCCGGGTCATCAGGCGCGCGCGCTCCTGGTTGTTCCAGCTGAACTTGAACGGCAGCGGCGTGAGGAAGAAGGCGTTGTGGGTCAGCAGGTCGAAGGCGTCAGGCCGAGGGTCGGGGGCGGCCGGGGCCGGGGGGGCGGTGAGCAGGGCGAGAAGGCTGAGCATCGTCCAGGTGATGCGCGTGGTCGTTGTCATCTGCATGTCCGAGATGAGTGGATGCGGAGGGCGGTGAGAGGCCACCGCCCGATGGCGGACCGGTTACTGCTGTCCTTGATGTCCTTGTAGAAAACCTCAGCTGTTTTACAGCGGTGTGTCACGGCGGGCCTCCCATGCGGGAGGCCCGTTCCAGCGGGTGGATCACTCGAAGAGGAAGTGCTCGTCCTGCAGCCCCATCACCGACTTCGTCGGCTTGAGCATGGCGCTGGCGTGGCCCTTGGCGCGGGGCAGCAAGCGGTCGAAGTAGAAGGCGCTGGTGGCCAGCTTGGCGCGGTAGAAGTCCTCGGACTCGGCGCCGCCTTCGCGCAGGCGGCGGCGTGCGGCGGCTTCCTGCAGGGCCCAGGCGTAGGCGAGGGCGGCGTAGCCGGAGTACATGAGGAAGTCATGGCTGGCGGTGCCCACCAGGTCACGGTCCTTGCGGGCGCGCAGGGCGATGCGCAGGGTCAGGACGTTCCACTGGCCGGCGAGCTTGAGCAGGGTCAGCGCGCGGCCGCGCATGGCCGGCTCGGTCTTCAGCAGGTCGAGGGCCAGGCGCGCCACCTGGCCGCTGAAGTCGCGCACGGCCTTGCCCTGGGTCATCAGCAGCACCTTGCGGCCCAGCAGGTCGAGGGCCTGGATGCCGGTGGTGCCTTCGTAGAGGGTGGCGATGCGCGCGTCGCGAACGATCTGCTCCATGCCGTGCTCGCGGATGTAGCCATGGCCGCCGAACACCTGCATGCCGAGGTTGGCGCTCTCCAGGCCCAGTTCGGTGAGGCAGCCCTTGAGGATGGGGGTGAGGAAGCCGAGCTTGTCGTCCCAGCGTTCGTACTTGTCGTTGTCGTTCTGCAGGATGCCTTCGATCATGCGGTCGGCGTACTGGGTGGCCAGGTACACCAGGGCGCGACCGCCTTCGGCCACGGCCTTCTGGGTCAGCAGCATGCGGCGTACGTCGCCGTGGTGCATCAGCACGTCCGCCACTTCGCCCGGCTCCTTGGTGCCGGAGAGGGCGCGCATGGAGCGGCGCTCGCGGGCGTAGGCGAGGGCGCCCTGGTAGGCCAGTTCGGCGGTGGCGACGCCCTGGATGGCGGTGCCGATGCGGGCGCTGTTCATGAAGGTGAACATGCATTCCAGGCCCTTGTTCGGCGGGCCGATGAGGTAGCCGGTGGCGCCGTCGAAGTTCATCACGCAGGTGGCCGAGGCCTTGATGCCCATCTTCTTCTCCAGCGCGCCGCAGCTGACGCCGTTGCGCGGGCCGAGGCCGCCGTCATCGCCCGGGAGGAACTTGGGCACGATGAACAGGGAGATGCCCCGGGTGCCCTTGGGCGCGTCGGGCAGGCGGGCGAGGACGATGTGGATGATGTTCTCGGTGAGGTCGTGGTCCCCGGAGGAGATGAAGATCTTGGTGCCGGTGAGGGCGTAGCTGCCGTCGGCGTTGGCTTCGGCGCGGGTCTTCACCTGGCCCAGGTCGGTGCCGCACTGGGGCTCGGTGAGGCACATGGTGCCGGCCCAGCGGCCTTCGGTGAGCGGGGTGAGGTAGGTGCGTTTCTGCTCCTCGGTGCCGTGCTGCATGAGGGTGTTCATGGCGCCGAGGGACAGGCCCGGGTACATGGAGAAGGGCCAGTTGGCGGTGCCGAGCATTTCCTGCTTGAGGGCGCCGAGGCTCATGGGCAGGCCCTGGCCGCCGTATTCCACCGGGTGCGAGAGGCCTTGCCAGCCACCGGCCACGTAGGCGTCGTAGGCTTCCTTGTAGCCCTTGGGCGTGCGCACTTCGCCGTTCTCCAGGTGGCAGCCTTCCTCGTCGCCTGAGTGGTAGAGCGGGGCGATGACTTCCTCGCAGAGCTTCGCGCACTCGCCGAGGATGGCCTCGACCATGTCCGGCGTGGCCTCGCCGCCATTGGCCAGGGCCTGGTAGTGGGCGGGGAAGTCGAAGACCTCGTTGAGCAGGAAGCGGGTGTCGCGCAGGGGCGCCTTGTAGCTGGGCATCGGTGAACCTCGGAACGCAGGTGGCAGACGCCGATTTATACGGCGCCCTTGCCGGCACGGCCTTGGCAGCGATAACGGAGGCCTCTGGCAGTTCGGACAATGCCGCGCCGATGCGCGATTGCCATTGACGCCGGATTGATGCGGGTATATACACGCATCCATGATCACGACCCGATGCCTGTGCACGCGACTGCGTCGCGCCAGCCGCAACCTGACCCGTATCTACGACGACGCCCTGGAGAGCGTCGGGATCAACGTCGCCCAGTATTCGCTGCTGAACAACCTGCAGCGCCTCGACCAGCCGAGCATCACCGAGCTGGCCGAGGCGCTGGGGCTGGATCGCAGCACCCTCGGGCGCAACCTGAGGGTGCTGGAGGGCAAGGGCCTGGTGCGCATGGACGAGGGCGAGGACCAGCGCAACCGCCTGGTGGCCCTGACCACCGATGGCACGGCCTGCGTCGCGGCGGCGTTGCAGGCCTGGGAAGGCGTGCAGGCGCGGATGACCGAGCGCCTGGGCGATGAGCGCCGCGACGCGCTGATGGCGCTGCTGGGTGAACTGGAATCCCTGGACTGATTTTTTCGCGATAACGCGGGTATATACCCGCAGAGGACATTCTATGACTTCCGTATGGCGCACGAGTGGCTGGATTCTCCTGGGGGCGTCGCTGATCCTCGCCCTGTCCCTGGGCATCCGCCACGGCTTCGGCCTGTTCCTGGCCCCGATGAGTGCCGAGTTCGGCTGGGGGCGCGAGGTGTTCGCCTTCGCCATCGCCCTGCAGAACCTGATCTGGGGCCTGGCACAGCCGGTGACCGGCGCCATCGCCGACCGCTTCGGGGCGATGAAGACGGTGATCATCGGCGGTGTGCTCTACGCCGTCGGGCTGGTGCTGATGGGCTACTCCCACTCGCCGCTGGGGCTGTCGCTGAGCGCGGGGCTGCTGATCGGCATCGGCCTGTCGGGCACTTCGTTCTCGGTCATCCTCGGCGTGGTCGGCCGCGCGGTGCCGGCAGAGAAGCGCAGCATGGCCATGGGCATTGCCGCGGCGGCCGGCTCCTTCGGTCAGTTCGCCATGCTGCCGGGCACCCTCGGGCTGCTCGGCTGGCTGGGCTGGTCCTCGGCGCTGCTGGCGCTGGGGTTGCTGGTGGCGCTGATCGTGCCGCTGGCGGGAATGCTCAAGGACAATCCGCTCCCGGTGGCCGCCCATGAGCAGACCCTGGGCGAGGCGCTGCGCGAGGCCTCCGGCCACTCCGGGTTCTGGCTGCTGGCTCTGGGTTTCTTCGTCTGCGGCTTCCAGGTGGTCTTCATCGGCGTGCACCTGCCGGCCTACCTGGTGGACCAGCACCTGCCGGCCCAGGTGGGCACCACGGTGCTGGCGCTGGTGGGGCTGTTCAACGTGTTCGGCACCTACATCGCCGGCTGGCTCGGGGGGCGCCTGTCCAAGCCGCGCCTGCTCACCGCGCTCTACCTGTTGCGGGCGGTGGTGATAGTCGCCTTCGTCTACTCGCCGTTGAGCGTCTGGAGCGCCTACGCCTTCGGCGTCGCCATGGGGCTGCTGTGGCTCTCCACGGTGCCGCTGACCAACGGCACCGTGGCCACCCTGTTCGGCGTGCGCAACCTGTCGATGCTCGGTGGTATCGTCTTCCTCTTCCACCAGCTCGGCGCCTTCCTCGGCGGCTGGCTGGGCGGCTACCTCTATGACCACACGGGCAGCTACGACATGGTCTGGCAGATTTCCATCCTCCTCAGCCTGGTGGCGGCGGCCCTGAACTGGCCGGTGCGCGAGCAGCCGGTGGCGCGGCTGCAGGCGCTGGCATGAGCCTGCGCCTGGGGTTGGCCTTCGGTGCCGGGGCGGCGCTGTTGCTGGCGCTGGCCTGGTGGGGCTGGCAGCGCGGCGGCCTGGCGCTGCTGCAACTGAACATGAGCCTCTGCTGATTGCCGCGAAGGGCCTGTGGGCGTAGCCTTTCGCCATTGCCCCTGCCTCGCGGAGCGCTCGATGAAATCCCTCCCTCTATTGCCTTTCCTGGCGCTGGTCGCCGCTCCCGTTCTGGCCGCCGAGTGCCCGCCGTTGCTCCAGCATTCGATGCAACAGCTGCGCTCGAAGGAGAACATCGACCTCTGCCAGCGCTTCGCCGGCAAACCGCTGGTGGTGGTCAACACCGCCAGCCACTGCGGTTTCACCCCTCAGTTCAAGGGCCTGGAGGCGCTCTACCAGCGCTACAAGGACGATGGCCTGGAAGTGCTCGGCGTGCCTTCCGACGACTTCAAGCAGGAGGCCGATGACAGCGCCGAGACGGCCAAGGTCTGCTACGTGAACTACGGCGTGACCTTCGCCATGACCCAGCCGCAACACGTCACCGGGGACGAGGCGACGCCGCTGTACCGCGACCTGATCGCGCAGTCCGGGCAGAGCCCGCGCTGGAACTTCTACAAGTACGTGGTGGATCGCCAGGGCAAGGTGATCGCCCATTTCTCCAGCCTCACCAAGCCGGACGACGAGGACCTGGTGAAAGCGGTGGAGCAGGCCCTGGCCAGCGAGCCGCTGTGAGGGACTGCCTGCTCCGGTGAGGCTGTTCGCGGCACCCGGGGAGCGCGAAAGTTCCATGGCGCCGGATAAATATTTCCGAATATTTCGGCTGGTTCCGGTTTCCCGGCCTGGCTCGTGGTACCTTCCCGCGCCTCACTTTTTGCCCAACCATGGAGTTACCCATGTCGATCAAGGAACTGATCCTGGCCGGCCTCATCGCCGCTGCCATTCCTTGCGCATTCGCCGCGAAGCCCGAAGCCCCCGTCGAAGACACCGCTGCCGCCACCCAGGTGGAAGAGGACGGCGAGGCCACCATCGAGGAAAACGGCGAGTCGATGTCCGAGGAAGAGTTCCTCGCCAGCCTGAACTTCCAGCAGGGCAAGGTGGTGATCGGCGACAACCTCGCCACCCTCGATATTCCCGAGCAGTTCGTCTTCCTCGCTGGCGAGGACGCCGAGCGCGTGCTGACCGACGCCTGGGGCAACCCGCCGGACGAGGTCCTGCCGCTGGGCATGATCCTGCCCAAGGGCATCTCGCCGCTGGCCGATGAGTCCTGGGCGGTGACGGTGGAGTACGAGGAGAACGGCTATGTCTCCGACGAAGACGCCGCCGATATCGACTACGCCGAAATGCTCGACGACATGAAGGAAGAGGCGAAGGCCGATAACAAGTGGCGCGCCGAGAACGGCTACGAGCCCGTCGAGCTGATCGGCTGGGCCGCCCAGCCGCGCTACGACGCCGACGGCCGCAAGCTGCACTGGGCCAAGGAGCTGAAGTTCGGCGACGCCGAGACCCACACCCTGAACTACAACATCCGCGTGCTGGGCCGTAAGGGCGTGCTGGTGCTGAACTTCATCGCCAACATGGACCAGCTGCCGACCATCGAGCAGAACCTGCCGGCGGTGCTGGCCATGACCGAGTTCAACCCGGGCAACCGCTACGCCGACTTCAACCCCGAGCTGGACAAGGTCGCGGCCTATGGCCTGGGCGCACTGATCGCCGGCAAGGTCGCCGCCAAGGCCGGCCTGTTCGCCATGCTGCTGGTGCTGCTGAAGAAGTTCTTCTTCGTGCCCCTGGCCATCGGTGCCTGGATCATCAACCGCATCCGTGGCAAGAAGAAGGAAGCACCCGCCGAGGCCCAGCCCCAGCCGACCCCCGAGCCGCAGCCCGTGGTGGTGAGCGAGCCGGCGGGAACGGTGATGGACATGAACAAGGACGACAAGCCCAAGATCGTCGAGTGAATGACATCCAGTGAGTGAAACAAGCCCGGACCTGTCCGGGCTTTTTATTGGGTGGCTTTCAGGGCGCGCCTGCCGGGCGGCTGCCCGGGCTGAAGCCCGGGCTACAGCTGCGGGCTACGGATGGCGGATACGAAAAAGCCCGGACCAGGTCCGGGCTTTTCGCTTGCCGCAACCAGGGGATCAGAAGCGGTAGGTCACCTGCGCGCCCAGGCCGTGGGCGCTGTTCTTGTAGGTGGAGGTGTAGCGGCCCTTGGTGGCGCTGGTCTGGTTCACTTCGGCATCGTCTTCCTTCAGGTAGGAGTAGGCGACGTCGACGGTCCAGTCGTCGCTCGGGCTCCAGGCGGCGCCCAGGCTGAGGATCTTGCGGTCGTCGGTGGGGATGCGCGGCGAGCGGTGCTCGTTGCGGGTCGGGGTCTGGTCGTAGGCCAGGCCGGCGCGCAGGGTCCACTGCGGGTTCAGCTTGTAGGAGGCGCCCACGGCGTAGGACCACACGTCACGCCAGTCCTGTTCCTCGGTGATGGTGCCGATGGGGCCCGCCGAGCCCCCGAGGAGCGCCGGAACGCCCTTGTTGTTGACGGTGATGTCCTTCAGGCGGCTCCAGCGGGTCCAGGTGCTGCCGGCATAGAGGGTCCAGTCGGCGTTCAGGTCATGGGTGACCGAGAAGTCGACGGATTCGGGGGTCTTCAGCTTCAGGGAGGCGTCGTACTCGTTGCCGGAGAAGGGGCCGAAGCCGGTGCCGGAAATCTGGGTATCGCCTTTGAGCTTGTAGTCGACCATCGAGTGGTAGGTCAGGCCGAAGCGGGTGCTGGGGGTGGCCTCGAACAGCACGCCGACGTTGTAGCCCAGTGCGGTGTCGTCGCCCTTGACCTTGACCTTGCCGTCGTTGCGGCCGGGGGTGCCCGCGTTGAGGGTGGCGGAGGTCAGCTCGCCGTCGATGCGGTTGATGGTCGGGCCGAAGCCGACGGAGAGCTGGTCGGTGATCTTGTAGCTGATGGTCGGCTGCAGGGTGATCACGCGGACTTCGCTGCGGTCGCCGTAGTAGCGGCCCTGGAAGCCGGACTCGTAGTCGGTGATCAGGCCGAAGGGCACGTACATGCCGAGGCCGAAGGTCCATTTGTCATCGATCGGCTTGACGTAGTAGCCCATGGGCACGCCCATGAAGGGGACCATGTCGCCGTCGTTGCTGCCGCCGAAGGTGCCACTGTGGTCGTCGATATCGGTCTTGGCGTCCAGCAGGGCGATGCCACCACTGACCTGCTCGCGCTTGAGGCGCGACATGCCGGCCGGGTTGCCGAAGACGGTGGTGGCGTCGTCGGCGGACGAGGAGCGACCGGCAAAGGCGGTGCCCATGCCGCTGACGCTCTGTTCGTTGATGGCGAAGCCACCGGCGAGGCTGTAGCTGGATGCAGCGCTGATGGCGATTGCGAGGCTGGTCTTGAAGACTCTTTTGATCACGGATGACTCCTGGGGACTTTCAAACAGGTGGCGGAAACTATCAGGATTTCCAGACCCCTGCCAGCTTCGGGGAGTTCCCGTAATAGAGCGTTTTATCGGGCTTTATGGCATCAAATGCCTGCAACTTCGCTGATCGTGCATATTGCCTTGGACGCTCGTTCCTGACTGGTCGGTCAGTGAGCGGATCGGGCCTACGCCACCCTTGCCGAAGGGCCCACCCAGCGTTGCCAGGCATCCAGGTATTGGCGAGGCGTGCCCTGCGGGTTGAACACCTGGCGCCAGATAGCGGCCATGCCGATCCAGTCGTCGGCGGCGGGCATCACCAGCACCTCGGTTTCGATCAGCAGCCAGGCGATGGCGGTGGCGTAGCGCAGGTTCACCGTCAGCTCCAGGTGCGGCGCGGCGAGGAAGGCGTGCTGGCTGGCCAGGCCGCGCACCAGGCTGGCGAGTTCCGGGTCGCGCGCCAGGTGCAGGTCCCAGAGGCAGCGGTGGTGCTCCTCGCTGATGTGATAGAGGCCGTAGCCCGCCTGGTCGCCCAGGGCGCTGCCGAGTGCCGACTGGCAGGCCGCGGCACCCAGCAGCAGGGATTCGGCCATGGGCGAGGGGCGCTGCAGGTAGAGCAGGGTGGGGCGGATGACGTGTTCACAGAGGTCGCTGGCGGCTATTCCCATGGTGCCCTCGCGAGAAAGGTGCCGGCGGGACCGGGGGCGTCTGGCAGCTTCTCGTTCTCGGAAAGGGCCCCGCCGGAAGCGGGGTTAGCCGCTCGTTTTGAAGTGTAGTGCGATGAAAACCTTGTAAAGGCCTGTTTTTAAACTGTTTGAGCCGAGGTTGGCTGGCGCATATATCCCAGGGTGATTAAAAAATGATCGCTCGCAACCGGCCCGGCATCGCGGATGACGGGCCGGCATGGCCTGGGTGGCTCAGTCGCCCTTGGCCAGCGGGCGTGCCGGGTCGGTGATCCATTCGCTCCAGGAGCCGGCGTAGAGCGGCGCCAGCGGGTAGCCGGCGAGGCTGAGGGCGAACAGGTTGTGGCAGGCGGTGACGCCGGAGCCGCAGTAGGCGACCAGGCCTTCCACCGGCCGCTGGCCGAGGAGGGCGGCGAAGCGCTGGCGCAGGGCCTCGGCGGGGAGGAAGCGGCCGTCGGCGCCGAGGTTGTCGGTGAACACCGCGCACTGGGCGCCGGGGATATGGCCGGCCACCGGGTCGATGGGCTCCACCTCGCCCCTGAAGCGGGGCAGGGCGCGGGCATCGAGCAGTGTCAGGTCGTCAGCGCCCAGGCGGCCCTGCAGTTCGTCGGCGCTGCGCAGCAGGCTGGGGTCGGCTTCGCCGCTGAAGCGGCCACGGGGCACTTCCGGCACGGCCATTTCCAGCGCGAGGCCTTCGTCGCGCCAGGCCTTGAGCCCGCCGTCCAGCAGGTACACGCCTTCGCGCTTGCCCAGCCAGGCCAGCAGCCACCAGGCGCGCGCGGCGAAGGCACCGGGGCCGTCGTCGTGGAGCACCAGGGTGCTGTCATTGTCGACGCCCCAGCCGCGCAGGCGCTCCACCAGGCGTTCCGGGGCAGGCAGCGGGTGGCGCCCGGTGACGCCCTTTTGCACCACGCCGGAGAGGTCGTGCTCCAGGTCGGCGAAGCGCGCGCCGGGGATATGCCCTTCGGCGTAGCTGCGCTGCCCGTAGGCGGGATCGTCGAGTGCGAAGCGGCAATCCAGCACGATCAGGCCCGGTTCTCCCAGGCGGGCTTCCAGTTGCCGGGGGCTGATCAGTTGCGCGAGGGGCATGGCGGTCTCCTGTGTCCAATCGATGACAGTGGGCATCATAAGGACAGCCGCGCGTCGCGTCGCGCGGATCGATGAGTGATGGGAGAGCCGTCCATGCCAAGCCTGCAATCCTTCGCCGAGAGCGCCAACCTCGCCCGCCGCATCGGCGTGGTGCTCGGGTCGTTGCTGCTGACACTGTTCTATTGCCTGCTGGTACTGGGGCGTGCCGCCTGCGGTCGTCTCGACCGCGCGCGCGTGGACGCCTACACCCGCGCCTGGTCCCGCGGCCTGCTGCGCCTGGTGCGGGTGCGCCTGTCGGTGCATGGGCAGCTGCCTGATTTCAACGACGGCCGTCGCTACCTGATCCTCTGCAACCATTCCAGCCATTACGACATCCCCGCCAGCTTCGTGGCCCTGCCGGGCTCGATCCGCATGCTGGCGAAGCAGGAGCTGTCGCGCCTGCCGTTCCTCGGTGCAGCGATGAAGGCGGCGGAGTTCCCCTTCGTCGACCGGCACAACCGCGACCGGGCCCTGGCCGACCTGCAGCGGGCGCGGCAGATGATGGAGAGCGGCATCGTGCTGTGGGCGGCGCCGGAAGGCACGCGCTCGAAGGATGGCCAGTTGCAGCGCTTCAAGAAGGGCTGCTTCCACCTGGCGCTGGACACCGACGCGGTGATCGTCCCGGTGGCCATCCGCGGCATCCACCAGGTGCTGCCGGCGCGTACCTGGCGCTTCAACCTCGGCCTGCCGGTGTCGCTGCACGTGGGGGCACCCATCGATGCCGCGCAGTTCGACGTCGAGCACCTGGACGAGCTGATGGCGCGGACCCACGGGCATATGCAGGCGCTGTTGCACCCGCGGCCGGCCCGGGTGGTTCCGGGCGTGCACGAGACTGCGCCGGCTTGAGCAGCGGGTATCGCGCTCCTGGAAATGAAGAAGCCCGCCAATTGGCGGGCTTCTCGTCTCCGGGAACGGGCCAGTCGCCCGGCCCTCAGTGGATCTTCAGCTTGCCGATCCGGTCGTTGTCGAGGCTGCCGAAGTACAGGTAGTCGCCCACCGGTTTCACCGAGGTGATCATGCGCAGGTGGGTGCCGCTGGTGTCGTGCAGGCTGCGGATGATCTGGCCGTTCTCGTCGAGGGCGATGACCAGGCCGTATTTCTCCGCCTTGGGCCACAGCGCGCGGGGCAGCTTGGCGATCTGTGCCTTGAGCCAGGGCTGGGTGTGGAGGAAGTCGGCGTCGGCCTTGCGCGGGGAGGGCAGGGCGACCCAGAAGGTGCCCTTGCGGTCGCCCTGGAGGTTGTCCGGCAGGCCCGGCAGGTTGTCGATGAACACATCGTGGGTGCCGGCCTTCTCGCCGCTCAGCCAGTAGCGGGTGATGCGGTAGCGGTAGGTCTCGTTGACCAGCACGAAGTCTTCCTTGGCCGAGAGCGCCACGCCGTTGCCGAAGTACAGGTCCTTGAGCAGCACCTCGACCTTGCCGGTGGCCGGGTCGTAGCGCATCAGCCGGCCGTGGGGGCGGGCTTCGAGCAGGTCCAGCAGGTAGTCGGGCTGCTCGAACTTGGCGGAGGCGTCGGTGAAGTAGATGCGCCCGTCGCTGGCGATGTCCAGGTCGTCGGTGAAGCGGAAGGGGCCGCCCTCGGCCTCGGTGGCGAGCACCTTGATCTGACCCTTGGGGTCGATGCTCAGCAGGCCCTTGTAGGCGTCGCCGACGATCAGGTTGCCCTGGGCGTCGAAGTCCATGCCCAGCGGGCGACCGCCGGTGGTGGCGAAGGTCTCGACCTTGCCGTCGGCGTCGATGCGCACCACGCGGCCATCGTGCAGGCCGGCATAGACGCGGCCCTGGGCGTCCACGGCGGTGTCCTCGGGGCCGTGGATCTGCCCCTTGGCCAGCAGCTCGGCCTTCATCAGCGTGTCGTTGGGCTCCATCACGCCGGTCATGGGCGGCGCCTTGGGAGCGTCCCAGGCGACGGGGTCGATGGGGCTCTTGGTGATGCCGAGGTAGATGCCCGCAGCGGCGATGAGCAGGACCAGCAGGCCCAGGAGTTTCTTCATGTCCGATTTCCCTGGAGAGGGCCCGTCATGGGCCTGGTTATTGTTGGAAGGGCTTTTTAGCAGCCATGGCCCGGCAATGCCAGAACCCCCTCCGGCTCAATGGCGGGCATGCGGCATTGTCGCGGTTGACAGCCTTGTAGGGATTTTCGCAGTATCTATTTCTCGCATTCCTGCACCGAGCTACAGCATGCCCGCCACCTACGCCTCCCTCGCTTCCGTTCCGGCCCTGCCGGCGCTGGCGTTTGGCGTTGTCGCGGGTAAATCGAAGAAACAGTCGCTCATTTGACCGGGGCGCGCTGTCCCGTCAGATGGGCTGACAGGACAGTGGGCGCGAAGGTCGAAACCTCATCCGCACGAACACTCCCCGCATCCCCTCCGACGGTGACTCTGACGGTCAGCCTGAAGGAGCTTTGCAATGCCTGTGTTTTCTGGAATCTGGGTCGCCCTGGTAACCCCCTTCGCCGATGGCGCCATCGACTTCCCCGCCCTGCGCCGGCTCTCCGCGCACCTGCTGGAGGCGGGCGTCGCCGGCCTGGTGGTGTGCGGCACCACCGGTGAAGCCGCGGCGCTGAGCAAGGCGGAGCAGCTCGCAGTGCTCGACGCCCTGCTCGAAACCGTCCCCGGCGAACGCCTGGTGATGGGTCTGGCCGGCAACAACCTGGCGGACCTCCTGGCCCTGCAGCGCGAGGTGCAGAAGCGCCCGGTGGCCGGCCTGCTGGTGCCCGCGCCCTACTACATACGGCCCTCGCAGTCCGGGCTGCTGGCCTGGTTCGGTGCCATCGCCGACGGTGCCGAGGTGCCGGTGATCCTCTACGACATCCCCTACCGCACCGGCGTGCGCCTGGAGCTGGAGACCCTGCGCCAGCTGGCCCGGCACCCGCGCATCGTGGCGATCAAGGATTGCGGCGGCGAGATCGACAAGACCCAGGCGCTGATCGCCGACGGCCAGCTCGACGTGCTGGCGGGGGAGGACGCGCAGATCTTCGCCACGCTCTGCCATGGCGGCAGCGGCGCCATCGCGGCTTCCGCGCACATCCACCCCGAGCGCTTCGTGGCCATGGCCGAGCGGGTCGCGGCCTCCGACCTCAAGGGCGCCCGGGCGATCTTCGGCGAGCTGCAGCCGCTGATCCGCCTGGCCTTCGCCGAGCCCAACCCGGCGCCGGTGAAGAGTCTGCTGGCCATGCGCGGGCTGATCCGCGACGAGCTGCGCGCACCCATGCAACCCAGCTCGCCGGCCTTGCTGCAGCGCCTGCGCAGCGAACTGGCCTGAGCCGCAGCCGCCCCGCACGGCACGACCGGGTGGGGCGGAAATGGGGTTGCGATATATACTTCGCGCCTCTGAACCGAGGAGAGCCTTGTGGCCATCGATTTTCACTGGATTCGCGACGACGCCGAACTGGCCTCCCATTGCGCCCGCTGGCGCACCCTCAGCTTCGTGGCCCTGGACACCGAGTTCATGCGGGTCGACACCTTCTACCCGAAGGCCGGCCTGGTGCAGGTGGGTGACGGCGACAGCGCCTGGCTCATCGACCCCCTGCTGATCAAGGACTGGCGCCCCTTCGCCGGGCTGCTCGAAGACCCGGCGGTGACCAAGGTGCTGCACGCCTGCAGCGAGGACCTCGAAGTCTTCCTGCGCCTCACCGGCAGCCTGCCGTTGCCGCTGCTGGACACCCAGCTCGCCGCCGGCTACCTGGGCATCGGCTACTCCATGGGCTATTCGCGCCTGGTGCAGGCGGTGCTCGGCATCGACCTGCCCAAGGACGAGACCCGCTCCGACTGGCTGCAGCGCCCGCTCACCGAGATGCAGGAGCGCTACGCCGCCGAGGACGCCATCCACCTCGCCGAGATCTACCGCATCATCGACGAGCGCCTGGACGCCACCAAGCGTGCCTGGGTGCTGGAAGACGGCGCCGAGCTGGTGGCCAACCTGCGCCGTGAAGTGGACCCGGACGACCTCTACCGCGACGCCAAGCTGGGCTGGAAGCTGTCCCGCCAGCAACTCGCCGTACTACGCGAGCTCTACGCCTGGCGCGACATCGAGGCACGCCGCCGCGACCAGCCGCGCAACCGCATCATCCGCGAGCACGCCCTCTGGCCGCTGGCCAAGTTCCAGCCGGACAACCTCGTCGCCCTGGCGCGCATCGAGGACATGCACCCGCGCACCGTGCGCCAGGACGGCAACACCCTGCTGAAGATGATCCGCGAGGCGGCCGAGCTGCCCCCCGCCGAGTGGCCGGAGCCGCTGCCCGAGCCGCTGCCGTCCGAAGCCACCGCGCTGTTGAAGAAGCTGCGCGCGATCGGCCAGGCCGAAGCCGAGCGCCTGGGCATGGCACCCGAGCTCATGCTGCGCAAGAAGCACCTGGAGGCCCTGCTCAAGACGGGCTACCCCGACGGCCCCTACAGCCTGCCCGAGGGCTTCAAGGGCTGGCGCCGTGAACTGATGGGCCAGGCATTGCTCGATGCCCTGGCCGGAGACAACGCCCCATGAAACGCATCTGCTCCATCTACAAGAGCCCGCGCAAGAACGAGATGTACCTCTACGTCGAGAAGCGCGACGCCCTGACCCGCGTCCCCGAAGCCCTGCTGGCCGCCTTCGGCACGCCGCAGCACGCCTTCGACCTGGTGCTCAGCCCCGAGCGCCAGCTGGCCCGCGAGGACATCGGCAAGGTGCTGGAGAACCTCGAGAAGCAGGGCTACCACCTGCAGATGCCGCCGGCTGAAGAGGAATACATCGAGCACCTGCCCGAAGAACTGCTGCGCATGAACGACCCCATCTGATGAAGGTCCTCCTCGCCGACGAGAAACACCGTCGCCATGCCGAGCTGCTGCGCGCCCTGGCCCCCTCGCTGGAGGCGGTGGGCAGCGACGATGCGGATGAACTCCACGGCCTCGCAGGCGATTGTCCCGTCTGGCTGGGCAGCCCGGATCGCGTGGTCCCGTTGCTGCGGGCGGGCCTGCGGCCGCAGTGGCTGCAATCCAGCTGGGCCGGCATCACCCCGTTGCTGGCGGAGGACCTTGTGCGTGGCTACCGCCTCACCCGCGCCGTCGGCATCTTCGGCCAGGTGATGGCCGAGTACGTGCTGACCTATGTCCTCGCCCACGAGCGGCAGTTGCTCTCGCGCCTGGCCAGCCAGGTGGAGCGGCGGTGGGATGCGCGCATGCCCAGCAGCCTGGCCGGGCGCCGGGTGCTGATCGTCGGCGCCGGCAATATCGGCCAGAGCGTCGCGCGCTTCCTCGCGCCGTTCGGTGTGGAGTTGCGTGGCATCGCCCGCGAACCCCGTGCGCTTGCGCCCTTCGCCGAGGTGCTGGGGATGGACGCCCTGGCGGAGCAGGCGGCCTGGGCCGACTACCTGATCAACCTGCTGCCGGACACGCCGGCCACCCGCGATGTCTACGACGCCGCGCTGTTCGCTCGCATGCGCCCCGAGGCGCTGTTCATCAACACCGGGCGCGGTGTCGCGGTGGTGGACGCCGACCTGGTCGCCAGCCTGCAGGCCGGGCACCTGGCGGGAGCGGTGATCGACGTCTGCCGCGAAGAGCCGCTGCCGCCCGCGCACCCGTTCTGGACCGCGCCGCGCCTGCTGCTCACCGGCCACAGCTCCGCGCCCACGCTGCCGGAACTGCTGGTGGGGCTGTTCCTCGACAACCTCGCGCGCTTCCAGGGCGGCCAGCCGCTGCGCGGTGAAGTGGACTTCCAGCGCGGCTACTGACGCCAGCTCGGTGGGCCTCTGCGTGGTGATGGCGTTCGTGTTCTCCGGCAGCACCGCTGGTGGATGAAAAGAGCGTCATCCACCCTACGCCCGGCGGCATCTCCGGTTTCAGATGGCCGCTTTTGCGGGGCACCGAACCGATCCCGGCACAGATGGCTTGCGTAGGGTGGACCACGCTTCACCGGTCCACCTTTCGTGCTCCCAGGCAACATCGTTGGTGGATGAAAAGAGCGTCATCCACCCTACGCCTGCCCGTTGCCTGGGAGCCCACGGTGTAGCCGTCCTGCGAATGATTTTCCTTACACGGCGCTGCCGGTCGTCCCGTCGTCGCCGGCGCTTGGCCGGCGCGGTTGGCGCGACTAGACTACCGCGCCCCGTTACCCAGTCAGAGCACCATGGCCGCCAAAGTCGAACCCTTCTGGAAGCGCAAGACCCTCGCACAGCTCGATCAGGAGGAGTGGGAATCCCTCTGCGACGGCTGCGGCCTGTGCTGCCTGCAGAAGCTGGAGGACGAGGACGACGGCGCCGTGTACTACACGCGCATCGCCTGCAAGCTGCTCGACCTGAAGACCTGCCGCTGCACCAACTACCCCAAGCGCCGTGACTTCGTGCCCGACTGCATCCAGCTCACCCCGGCCCAGGCCGATGAGTTCCGCTGGCTGCCACCCACCTGCGGCTATCGCCTGGTGGCCGAGGGCAAGGACCTGCCGCCCTGGCACCCGCTGGTCTGTGGCGACACCGAGGCGGTGCACAACGCCGGTATCTCCCAGTCCGGGCGCATGGTCAGTGAGACCCAGGTGGCCGAGGACGACTGGGAGGACTACATGATCTTTCGTGCGGGCTAGACGGATCGAACGACCGCTTGCCGAGTCATAGGGAAATCGCTCCGAGGAAGCCCGACATGTCCAACCGCGCCACCCTGCTGCTGTCCGCCGCCACCCTGCTGTTCTGCGCACCCCTGCTCGCCGCCAAGCGCACCGATGTCGACTACCTGGTGCGCTTCCTGCCGGACAGCGACCAGGCCGAGGTGCGCCTGGTGCTGGAAAACGGCGAGAAGGTCCGCAGCCTCGCGTTCGACCTGGGCGACAAGGGCTACTACAGCGACTTCGAGGGCGACGGCCAATGGCAGCAGGCCGGCGCCGGGCGCGGCACCTGGACCCCGGCGGAAGGCAAGGCGACCCTCAGCTACAAGGTGCGCATCACCCACCCCCGTGGCGACGGCAAGTTCGATGCGCGGATGACGCCGGACTGGACGCTGCTGCGCGGTGACGACCTGGTGCCGCCCGCACGCATCGACCTGGTGGACGGCACCGAACTGGTGTCGCGCATCCAGTTCGAGCTGCCCAAGGGCTGGAGCACGGTGGAGACCGGCTGGTCCCGCGTGGGCAAGAACCGCTTCCGCATCGACAACCCCGAGCGCCTCTTCGACCGTCCCACCGGCTGGATCATCGCCGGCAAGCTGGGCAGCCGCCGCGCCGAACTCGGCAACACCGACGTCACGGTCGCCGCGCCGATGGGCGAGGGCATGCGCCGCATGGACATCCTCACCCTGCTGACCTTCGTCTGGCCCCACGCCCAGGCGGTGTTCCCGCGCGACCCCGGCAAGCTGCTGATCGTCGGTGCCGGCGACCCGATGTGGCGCGGCGGCCTCTCTGCGCCCAACTCCTTCTTCATGCATGCCGACCGCCCCCTGGTCAGCGAGAACGGCACCAGCTCCCTGGTGCACGAACTGGTGCACGTGTTCAGCCGCATCAAGGACACCGACCAGAGCGACTGGATCAGCGAGGGCATCGCCGAGTTCTATGCCATCGAACTGATGCGCCGCGCTGGCGGCCTCAGCGAGGACCGCTACCACAAGGTCCGCGCCAAGCTGCAGCGCTGGAGCCGCAAGGTCGAGAGCCTGCGTGGCGAGCAGTCCACCGGCCCGGTCACGGCACGCGCGGTGCTGCTGCTGCAGGACCTCGACGAGGAGATCCGCAAGGTCAGCAAGGGCGAGCGCTCCCTCGACGACGTCGCCCGTGGCCTGATGCGCCTGGACAAGGTCAGCACCCGCGATTTCGTCGAGATCGCCGAGAACGTCCTCGGCGGCCGGTCCGATGTGCTCGACACGCCCCTGCTGAAGGCCCCAAAGGCTTCCTGAATCCCCGCGCAGCCCCGGGTTGCAGCCCGGGCTACGTCACGCTGGACGCCATCGCCCCACCTGCGCAACGATGCCGGCTTTGCCCGGAAGCCCGCCCATGCGCCGCCTGCCGTCCCTCACCGCCCTGCGCACCTTCGAATCAGCCGCCCGCCATGCCCATTTCGGCCGCGCCGCCGCCGAGTTGTGCGTCACCGACAGCGCGGTGAGCCACCAGATCCGCCAGCTGGAGGAGCAGCTCGGCACCGAGCTGTTCGTCCGTGCCGGCCGCCAGGTGCGCCCGACGCCCCAGGCACGGCGCCTGCTGCACAGCCTGCAACAGGCCTTCGAGCTGATCCTCGATGCCTGCGACGAACTGCGCGACCCCGGCTCCCAGGCCCAGCTGCGCATCGCCGTCACCGCCGAGCTGGCGCAGAAGTGGCTGGTGGGCCGGCTGGCGGACTTCGGCGAGCGCCACCCGCACATCACCCTGCACCTCTACGAGCAGCCGCTGGAGTCGGCGCTGCCGGGCGAGGAGATCGACCTCGCCATCACCTACGGCACCGGCCCGGGGGATGCCAGCGCCTACTTCGTGCGGCCGCTGCCGGCCCTGCAGTTCTTCCCCGTGTGCAGCCCCGGCCTGTTCAACCAGCTTCCGCTCAAGCACCCGCGTGACCTGGCCCGCCACTGCCTGCTGCATGACGACCAGGACGGCAAGACCTGGAGCGCCTGGCTCAGCGTCCACGCCGGCGACCTGCAACCCCTGCGGCACCTCTACCTCGGCCATGCCGGGCTGACCCTGGAGGCCGCCGCGCAAGGGCAGGGCGTGGCCATGGGCGACAACCTCACCAGCGCCGAGGACCTGGCCAGCGGCCGCCTGGTGCGCCCCTTCGCCGCCAGCGTGGCGTCGCTGGGGCAGTACGCGCTGGTCTGCGAACGGCTGCGCCTGGACAAGCCGGCGGTGGCCCAGTTCGTCGAATGGTTCAGCGATCAGCTGGCCGATAGCTGAATCCAATTCAAGGGTTCCGCGATATTCATCATTGGTCGCCGGGGCACCGCCGCGCTTAACGTCAGGGCACTTCCCACCCCATCCCGAGGTTTCCCATGGCGCGTTCCCTGACTTCCCTCCCCAAGGCCGACGGCTTCCGCCTGCCAGGCGAATTCGAGCCCAAGGCCGGCTGCTGGCTCGGCTGGCCCGAGCGCACCGATGTCTGGCGCAATGGCGCCAAGCCCGCGCAGAAGGTCTGGGTCGAGATCGTCAGCGCCATCGCCAGCAGCGAGCCGGTCACCGTCTGCGCCTCCGCCACCCAGTACGCCAACGCCCGGCGCATGCTGCCGCCCCAGGTGCGGGTGGTGGAGATGACCTGCAACGACACCTGGTTCCGCGACAGCGGCCCGGCCTTCCTGGTCAATGACCAGAGCGGCGAGGTGCGCGGCGTGGACTTCGAGTTCAACGCCTACGGCGGCCTCGATGGCGGCCTCTACTACCCCTGGGACAAGGACGACCAGATCGCCCAGAAGATCCTCGAGATCGAGAAGCTCGACCGCTACCGCGCGCCCTTCATCGCCGAGATGGGCGGCATCCAGACCGACGGCCAGCGCACCCTGCTGACCACCGAGCAGTGCCTGCTCAACCGCAACCGCAACGCCCACCTGGGCAAGGACGAGATGACCCGGCGGCTGTCCGACTACCTCGGCGCCGAGCAGGTGATCTGGCTGCCGCGCGGCTGCAAGTTCGACGAGACCGATGGCCATATCGACGACCTGGCCTGCTTCGTCCGTCCCGGCGTGGTGGTCATGCAGTGGACCGACGACCGCGACGACCCGCAGTGGGAGATCTACCAGGAGGCCTACGACATCCTGCGCAGCACCCGTGACGCCCGTGGCCGCGCGCTGGAGGTGCACAAGCTGCCGCAGCCCCGCGTGCTCACCTGGACGGCGGAGGAGGCCGCGGGCCTGGACCAGGTGGACGGCACCCACCTGCGCGAGGAGGGCACGCGCATCTGCGCGTCCTACATCAACTACTACGCGGGCAACTCCGCGATCGTCCTGCCGCTGTTCGGCGACGCCCACGACCAGGCGGCCGGCGCGGTACTCGCCGAGCTGTTCCCCAGGCACCGCATCGTCGGCATCGAGAACTCGCGGGAAATCCTCCTCGGGGGCGGCAACGTCGCCTGCATCACCATGCCGCAATACGCCGCCAGCCGGGCTGGCTAGGAGCCTTCGATGCAACTGCGCACACTGGCGATCGCCCTGGGCCTGGCCCTGGGCACCTGCACGGCCCAGGCGGCGAGCGAGCCGCCCAGGGTCAACCTGTACATCTGGAGCGAGTACCTGGCGCCGGACACGCTCTCCCGCTTCGAGGCGAGGACCGGCATCAAGGTGGTGGCCGACCACTTCGACTCCCTGGAAACGGTGGAGACCAAGCTGCTCACCGGCCGCAGCGGCTACGACCTGGTGCTGACCGCCGGCCAGCACCTGCAACGGGCCATCGCCAGCGGCGCGCTGCAGCCGCTGGACAAGGCCAGGCTGCCGCACTTCCAGGGCCTGGACCCGGAGTTCACCGCGCACATGGCCAGCTTCGACCCCGGCAACCGCTACGCCGGGCTCTACGTCTGGGGCACCACCGGCTTCGGCTACCAGGAGGAGGCGATCCGCGCGCGCATGGCCGACGCCCCTACTGACAGCTGGGCGATGCTGATGGACCCGGCGGTGGTCGCGCGCTTCGCCGACTGCGGGGTGAGCTTGCTCAACGACCCCAACGAGGTGTTCGCCGCCGCCTTCCGCTACCTGGGGCTGGACATCAACCGCCAGAGCCTCGACGACCTCAAGCTCGCCGAGGCGCACCTGGCGAAGATCCGCCCGTCGATCCGCTACTTCGACAACGACCGCAACATCAACGACCTGGCCAACGGCAACACCTGCCTGGCGATGTCCTGGAACGGCAACGTGGCCATCGCCGCCGCCCAGGCCGAGCAGGCGCAGAAGCCGTTCAAGCTGCGCTACCGCATCCCCCAGGAGGGCACGCTGATCTGGTTCGACGCCATGGTCATCCCCAGGGACGCACCGCACCCGGACGCCGCCCTGGCGCTGATGGACCACCTGATGACCCCCGAGACCATCGGCGCCATCACCAACAGCATCCACTACGCCAACGCGGTGCCGGCGGCGGCGCCCAGCGTCGACCCCGCCATCCTCGCCGACCCGGGCACCTACCCGCCGGCGGCGGTGCGCGCCACGCTCTACACCAAGAACGACAACACCAAGGCCTTCAATCGTGCGCTGACCCGTGCCTTCAGCAAGTTGAAGTCCGGCCTCTGAGGCCCGGGTCGCCCGGTTCCCGGCGATCCCGCTGCCGTGCGTCTTGACCGTTTTGCGCTGCTTGCTATCTAATGATATGCATTCTCATTTGGTGTCCCTGGCACGCCGCATCCGGCGGCGTCGCCTGGCCACCTGCCGTCGGGGGCATGCGTGCAGCGAGCGAGTCGAGCGGACGGGAGGCAGCCCCGTGGATGAGCAGTTCCGGGGCTCCATCTCCGGCGCCTACCGCGCCTTCCATGCCGAGCTGCTGAAGTTCCTCGGCAAGCGCCTGGGCAGCCCCGCCGACGCCGCCGACCTGGCCCAGGACGCCTTCACCCAATGGCTGGACAGGCGCGAGCGTGGACAGGTCCACCAGCCTCGCGCCTTTCTTTTCCAGATCGCCCGCAACCTGCTGCGTGACCACTGGCGCCGCCAGCAGGTGCGCGGTGCGCTCGACGGAGAAGCTGAACAGGCGCTGGAGACCCTGGTCGATGAACAGGGAGCGAGCCCGATGGAACAGGTCGAGCACCATCAGCGCTTGCGCCTTCTGGCCTCGGCACTGGATGATCTGTCGCCGCGCCGGCGCGAGGCCTTCGTCCTGCACAAGTTCGACGGCCTGTCCCAGGCGGAAGTGGCCGCGCGCATGGGGATTTCCCTGAGCATGGTGGAAAAGCACATCGCCTGTGCCCTGCTGCACTGCAAGCAACGCGTGCAGGGCGACGTCCAGGCGGACGGACAATGAACACGAGCCCCCGGATGGATTCCCGACCCTCGATCGACGAACAGGCCGCCACCTGGTACGCCCGCCGCAGCAGCGGGCAGTTCAGCGCGGAGCAGGAAGCCGAGCTGCAGGCCTGGCTCGCCGCCAGCCCGGCGCATGCCCGGGCCTTCGCCGACATGCAATTGATATGGGCCGATTTCGATCGCGTGCCGCGCCCCGTCCTCGCCACCCCGGTGGTCCGGCCCGAGCCCCGCGGCCGCCGCACGTTGCCGCGCGCCATGGCGGCCTCGTTCGTGCTGCTCTGCGCCGCCCTGGCCACCTCGCAGAACTGGTTCGCCCGCGCGCCCGACGTCGACCTGCAACTGAGCAGCGCCCGGGGCGAGCAGCGCCAGGTGGAGCTGGCCGACGGCTCGCGCATCGACCTCAACGTCGACACCCGCCTGCACGTGCGCCTCTACGACGACCACCGCGAAGTGGAGCTGCTCCAGGGCGAGGCCTTCTTCGCCGTCGCCCGTGACGAGCAGCGCCCATTCGTGGTCATGGCCGGGGAGGGCAGCGTGCGCGTGCTCGGCACCCGCTTCAGCGTCCGCCGGGGCGGCGAGCGCCTCGACGTGGCGGTGGAGAGCGGCAAGGTCGCGGTGAGCCCGGAGGCCGGCGGCAGCCAGCGTGCCGAACTGGGTGCCGGTGACAGTGCCGACTTCGATTACCGCACGCGCCACCTGGAGCTTGGCCACCGCAGCCCCGAGGAGATCGCCAGCTGGCGGCGTGGCCAGCTGATCTTCCGTGATCGCCCGCTGGCCCAACTGGTGGACGAGTTGTCCCACTACCGAAGCGCGCCCGTGGGCCTGGCCGATGCCAGCCTCGCCGAGCGCCGTGTCTCCGGCAGCCTCAACATCGGCAAGCCGGATGCCTTCCTCGCCGCGTTGCCGCAATTGCTGCCGGTGCGCGTCGAATACCTGGCCAACGGAACGGCCCTGATCCACCCGCGTTGACCCTCCGGAGCACCCCCGGAGTCCAGTCGCGTGGGTGCTTCGATGCAAGTGAAAATATTTTTCATTTGCATATGCGGGTTTTGCCGAGCGCTGCGTCTTCCTGATGTCCGCCTCATGCAAGGGCGGTTTTGCAGTACTTGGGGAGATTTGGATGAACACCCGTAGCACCCGTTTCGCGCTGCGCCGTCTCGTTGCCGGCGGCGCCCTGGCCACCTTCCTGCTCAGCGGCAGCGCCCTGGCGCAGGACCACGACTTCAACCTGCCGGCCCAGTCCATGGCCAGCGCCCTGACCGCCCTGGCCCAGCAGAGCCAGCTGCAGATTCTCTTCGACGAGTCGCAGCTGCGTGACCTGCGCGCCCCGGCCCTGGCCGGCCGCTACAGCGCCCGCGCCGCGCTGCAACGGCTGCTGGCCGGCTCCGGGCTGGAGCTGGTGGAGGCGGGGGACGGGTTCGTGGTGCGCCGTCGCATGCAGGAAGCCGGTGCGGACAATGCCATCCAGCTCGACGCCCAGACCATCGTCGGCAACGGCACCAGCGTGGATTCCAGCAGCGTCGGGCGCTCCACCCTGACCCGCAAGGAAATCGAGCGGCAGCAGGCGGACAACGTGCCGAGCCTGCTGCAGACCCTGCCCGGGGTGACCATGGGCGGCTCGGCCAAGCCCGGCGGCCAGACCGTGAACATCTGGGGCCTAGGCGATGCCGAGGACGTGCCCTTCACCCTCGACGGGGCCTCCAAGAGCGGTTTCGAGCGCTACCAGCAGGGCACCGTGTTCATCGAGCCGGAGCTGATCAAGCGCATCGAGGTGGAGAAGGGGCCGTACTCGGTCTTCACCGGCAACGGCGGCTTCGGTGGCACCGTGCACATGGAGACCAAGGACGCCCCCGACCTGCTGGAAGACGGCCGCGACGTCGGCGCCATGCTCAAGTACGGCTACCACAGCAACGACCAGCAGAAGATCTACAGCGGTGCCGTCTACGGCCGCACCGAGGACGGCCGCGCGGATGGCCTGGCCTACCTGACCACCCGCGACGGCCGCGACATGAAACTGGCCGGCCACATCCAGATCGAACCGGGCTACGAGTACCCCGAGCGCTACCCGCATACCGACCAGAAGCTGGACGGCGCGCTGCTCAAGGGCAACTTCCGGCCCAACGAGGAGCACGGCTTCGGCCTGACCTACATGCGCTCGGTCACCGAGCAGTTCGGCCCCTTCAGCGCCGCCAGCTTCTACCTGCCCAGCAAGTACAGCGTCGACCTCTACGGTGGCCTGGAGAACGCCATGCGCCGCAACCTCGCCGATCGCGAGGTGGTGGATACCACCTGGGCCGGCAAGTACACCTACCAGCCGCTGGACAACCCCTGGATCGACCTGGAGCTGAAGGCCTCCTACTCGGAAACCGAGCAGACCGACGAGCGCCGTGCTGGCGCCAACTACTCGCTGACCTCGGGCGGCAAGTGGATCAGGACCGACTACCAGGACAAGGTGGTGGAGCTGCGCAACATCAGCCGTTTCTCCACGGCGGCCCTCGAGCACGAGCTCACCACCGGCCTCGCCTGGCACCACCACAACCGCGACGTGCTGATGTACCTGCCGGGCAGCACCTACAACGTCGCGCGCTACAACTACGGCTGGTTCCAGCCGTACTTCATGCCCCGTGGCGAACAGACCACCCGCAGCGCCTACGTGCAGGACGCCATCACCCTCGGCGACGTGACCATCACGCCGTCGATGCGCTTCGATGCCGTGCGCAACCAGGGCAAGGAGAACCTCGCATCGGTCTACAACAACGCCGCCCTCGGGCACGACTACAGCGCCCAGGAGTACTCCGGCTGGTCGCCTCGCCTGTCCGTGTTCTGGCGGGTGAACGACAACCTCGGGTTGTTCGCCGACTACGCCAGGACCTGGCGCGCCCCGGTGATCGACGAGCAGTACGAACTGCAGAACAGCACCACCATCGGCGGTACCAGCCGGGGCCTGGACCCCGAGCGCATCCGTGGCGTGCGGGGCGGCAGCGTGCTCAGCTTCGGCGACCTGATCGCCGCCAACGACGCCCTGCAGGTGCGTACCACGCTGTTCCACCACAAGATCGACGACGAGATCTTCAAGCTGCGCAGCATCGCCTGCGAACGCCAGGCCATCGAGGGCGGCACCATCTCCGCCAAGTGCGCCTCGCTGCTGCCGCTGCCCAACTACCGCAACCTGGAGAGCCTGACCCTCAAGGGCTTCGAGGTCGAGGCCTACTACGACAGCTCGCGGATGTACGGCAGCCTTTCCTACTCCTGGGTCAGCGGCAAGCACCAAGGTGCCTACAGCAACCCCTGGGGCCCCGACGTCTGGGTGCGGGACGTGCCGGCCCCCAAGTGGGTGGCGATGGTGGGGGTGAAGATTCCCGAGATCTCGACCCAAGTGGGGTGGCAGGGCGAGTTCGTGCGCAAGACCGATCGCGTACCGGGCGATCTCTACGACGTCACCGGCGAGACGGTGTGGGACCACTTCGAGAACGACAGCTACGACGTGCACCGCCTCTTCGCCGAGTGGGCGCCCCAGACCGGCGACCTCAAGGGCACCAAGGTGAACTTCACCCTGGACAACGTCTTCAACCGCTTCTACCGCGCCAACCTCAGCGGCGATGCCGCCTACAGCCAGGGTCGCAACGCCAAGATCAGCATCACCCGGTTCTTCTGACTGCTGCGACAGGGCGGGGGCGCCTGGCAACGGCCCGTCGGGTTCCGCCCGCCCTGCATCGCGCGGTCGCAGGGCGGGTGCAACCCGCGAGTGACGACCCTGCTCAGCCGCCCAGCAGCTGCAGCAGCGCGGCGGCGGTGGGTTCGGAGGAGGCGGGGTTCTGGCCGGTGATCAGCTTGCCGTCGGTGACCACGTGGGGCTGCCAGTCGGCGACCTTGGAATACTGACCGCCCTGCTCGCGCAGCACGTCTTCCACCAGGAAGGGCACCACATGGGTGAGGCCGACTGCTTCTTCCTCGCTGTTGGAGAAGCCGGTCACCGCGCAACCTTGCACCAGCGGGCTGCCGTCGGCGGCACGGGCGTTGCGCAGCACGCCGGGGGCGTGGCAGACGGCGGCCACCGGTTTGCCGGCGTGGTGCAGGTCTTCGATGAGGCGGATGGAGAAGGGATCGTCCGCCAGGTCCCAGAGCGGGCCGTGGCCGCCGGGGTAGAACAGTGCGTCGTAGTCGGCCGAGACCAGCCCGGACAGCGGCAGGGTGTTGGCCAGGGCCTGCTGCGCCTGAAGGTCGCCACGGAAACGGTGGGTCGCTTCGGTCTGTGCGTCGGGCTCGTCGCTCTTCGGGTCGAGCGGTGGCTGGCCGCCCCGGGGCGAGGCGAGGACCACTTCGGCCCCGGCGTCGCGGAAGGCGAAGTAGGGGGCGGCGAACTCTTCGAGCCAGAAGCCGGTCGGCTTGCCGGTATCGCCCAGACGGTCGTGCGAGGTCAGCACCATGAGGATTTTCATCGGCAACTCCTTGAGATTATCGAGGGTGTGACTGGCGCTCCTCCGGCAAGGTTCCGGTGGTTGGCCGATGAATTCTAGACGCGCCTGGGAACCTGTCCTCAGTCCGGCTGCGGGCGCCTGCGCGCGGTGAGGCCGCGAAGGAAGTTGCGCAGGATCTGGTCGCCACAGGGGCGGTAGTTCTTGTGGTCCTTCTTGCGGAACAGGGCGCCGATCTCGGACCGGGTCATGGGCAGGTCGGCCTCGTGGAGGATGTCGAGGATGTCGTCCTCGCGCAGCTCGAAGGCCACCCGCAGCTTCTTCAGCACCTGGTTGTTGCTCATCGGCAGTTCCAGGGGCAGGGGCGGGCGGCTCTCGTCCTTGCCGCGCATGGCGTACACCAGGCCGTCGAGGAAGCCGGCCAGGCGCTTGTCGCTGCAGGAGTGGTAGCCCTCCTCGTCGTCACGGACGAGCCAGGAGGCGACCTCCTGGCGGCTCACTTCCTGGTCGGCCAGGCCGATGATCTCCACCACCCGGGCGTCGCTGATATCCAGCAGGTAGCGCAGGCTGCGCAGTACATCGTTGTTGGTCATGGGGTGTTCCGTCGGGATGGGAGGCCGGCAGGGGGCCGGCAACTAGACTGAGGACTTCGACGCCGATAGGCGGGAGGTCCATATGAAGGGCGCCATTGTGCTCGCATTCGCGGCGCTGGTCGCGGTCAGTTGTGGCATCCAGGCGCAACAGCCGCCGTTACTGCGCTCGCCCGGCACGCCGGCACCGGGCTCGCCCGGTACGGCCACGCCGCAACCCTATCCCCAGCCGAGCCCGCCGAGCCTGCCTGCGGCCGCGCCGCGTTCGGGCAGCCCGCCGCTCCTGGTCAACCCGCCGACCACGCGCCAGACGGACCCGCGCGACGAGCGCATTCCGGTGCTGCAGGAGCAGCTGGATCGCAACAGCAAGGGTTTGGGAGGCAGTGAGAAAAAGCCGGCGCCCTAGCGCAGCAGCGGTGGCACCCGGGCCTCGAGCAGCTCCACCAGAGCCGGGTCCATGTACTCGTAGTCGTCGGGGATATCCAGGCTGACCACGCGCTTGCCCTTGAGGGCGGCGGGGAAGCGGGCGGCGAGCTTGCGCCGGTGGCTGCCCTCCATCACCAGGATCAGGTCGGCCCAGGCCAGGGCCTCGGGCGTCACCGGGGTTTCGGCCTCGGCCTTGAGGCCGGCGGAGTCGGTCTCGATCCCCGGCCAACTGGCGAACAGCTGTTCCGCGGTGGGGCTGCGCAGGCGGTTCTGCCCGCAGATGAACAGCAGGCGTTGCACCTTCACTGGCCGGTCAGCCCCAGCACCTTGAGCAGGAAGGCGTATTCCAGGGCGACGTCGCGCAGCGCCTGGTAGCGTCCGCTCATGCCGCCATGGCCGGCGCCGAGGTCGGTCTTGAGCAGCAGCAGGTTGTCGTCGGTGCGTGTGGCACGCAGCCTGGCCACCCATTTGGCGGCCTCCCAGTACTGCACGCGGGAGTCGTTGTAGCCGGCCACCACCAGCAGCGCCGGGTAGGCCTGGGCACGCACGTTCTCGTAGGGCGCGTAGCTGCGGATGCGCTCGAACACCTCGGGCTCGTTCGGGTCGCCCCACTCGTCGTATTCGGTCACGGTCAGCGGCAGGTCGGGGTTCTGCATGGTGTTGAGCACGTCGACGAAGGGCACTTCGGCGATGGCGGCGGCGAACAGGTCCGGGCGCTGGTTGAGCACGGCGCCCATCAGCAAGCCACCGGCGCTGCCGCCGCTGATCACCAGGTGCTCGCGGGTCGTCAGGCCTGCGCCGATCAGGTGCTCGGCACAGGCGATGAAGTCATCGAAGCTGTTGGTCTTGTGCTCCAGCTTGCCGGCGCGGTACCAGGCTTCCCCCAGTTCGCCGCCGCCGCGCACGTGGGCGATGGCGAAGACGAAGCCGCGCTCCAGCAGGCTCAGGCGGGCGTGGGAGAACCAGGGGTCGAGGCTCTCGCCATAGGCGCCATAGCCGTAGAGGTAGAGCGGCGCGGGCTGGCCCAGCACGTCGCGGCGGGCGACCAGGCTGATGGGCACGCGGGTGCCGTCGGCGGCGGTGGCCCAGAGGCGCTGGCTGACGTAGGCGTCGGCGTCGAAGGGGCCCTCCACCGGGGTCTGCTTGAGCACCCGTTGCTCGCCGTCGGCCAGGCGCAGCTCGCGGACCTGGGCGGGGCGGTTGAGTGCCTCGTAGCGCAGGCGGATCACCGGGCTGTCGAACTCCATGCCGTCCTGCACATAGAGGCTGTAGGCGGCGTCCGGCAACTGCACGCGGTACGGCGCGGCGCCGCGTGGGTGCACCTGGATGATCGGCAGGCCACCCTCGCGCAGGCTGAGGGTGAAGGCGCCGGCGTTCATGCCCACGCCTTCGAGCATGCAGTCGGGGTCGTGGGCGATCAGCTCGCGCCAATGGGCGCGCTCGGGTGTCGCCTCGGGGGTCTGGTAGAGGGCGAAGTTGATGCCGGTCTGGTTGCTGCGGATCAGCCAGCACCACTGGCCGTCCACCTGGCCGTGGTCGGCGTAGTACTCGTGGCCTTCCTCGCGCGGGGCCAGGCAGCGGAAGTCGCCGTCGGGGGTGTCGGCGTCCAGCACCCAGCTCTCGCTGGTGGTCTTGCTGCCCAGCATCAGCACCAGCTGGCGCTCGGAGCTGGCGCGGTGGCAGCCGAGGAAGAAACGGCCGTCGGCCTCCTCGAACACCAGTTCGGCGTTGGCCTCGCCCAGGCGGTGGCGGTAGAGGCGGTGCGGGCGGTGGGTGTCGTCCAGCTCGCCGAAGAACAGGGTGCGGCTGTCGTTGGCCCAGGTCATGCTGCCGTCGCAGTCGTCGAAGGGCAGGGCGGTGAGGCTGCCCTCGACGAGGTCCTTGACGTAGAGGCGGTAGATCTCGTCGCCGCTGGTGTCCAGGCTGTAGGCCAGCAGGCGGTGGTCCGGGCTGACGCTGAAGGCGCCGAGGGAGAGGAAGCCGCCATCGGCCAGGGCGTTGGGTTCGAGCAGCAGCTGTTCGCTGGCCTCGTCCACCTCGAAGCCTTCGGCCGGGCGCGCGCAGCGGTAGTGGCGCGGGTATTCGTCGCCGGCGGTGGTGCGCTGGTAATAGAGGTAGGGGCCCCAGGGCGTGGCGAGGGAAAGGTCGGTCTCGCGGATGCGCCCACGGATCTCCTCGAACAGCGCGTCTCGCAGCGGCGCTTCGTCGGCCAGGCGCTCGTCGAGCCAGGCGTTCTCCGCCTTCAGGTAATCGAGCACCTCGGGGGCGTCGCGTTCCTCCAGCCAGCGGTAGGGATCGGCTCCGGCCTGGATGCGGGCGATGGGGGCTTCGGACATGGCGGTTCTCACGGCTAGGCGTTGCGGGCCGGGCGACGGCGGGGACGCCGGGCTTCGGAAAAGTCGCTATCATAAGCGCCCCTTTGCCCGCCTTGCCATGGAAGCCCATGAACGAACACGACTATCTCCTCGCCTGGGGCGCCTATGGCGTCGCGGCCCTGGGCTGCCTGCTGGTGAGCTTCCGCGCCACCGGCTGGATGTGGCGCTGGCTGCGCGAGCCCCTGCGTCTGATAGTCGCCGTACTGCTGCTGACCCCGACTCCCGTCGACCCCGGTCGCGACCTCTACGCGCCGGCGGTGGCGGTCACCGCGCTGGACATCGTGTTCAAGGTGGGCAACAACGCCTGGAAGGCGGTTTCCGACCTGGCCATGTACGGCATGATCGGCCTGGTGCTCTACCTCATCTTCGTCGCCATCCGATGGCCCATCGAACGCGCCATCCGTGCCCGTCGCGCCGAGCGCGAGAAGCCGGCCGCGGTGGACGAGGAGGAAGACGAGCCGACCCTGCGCCAGCTGATGGAGCGTGACTCGAACGAGCGCGTGGATACCCGCCTCGACGACCGGGGTGACCGTCGCCTGCGCATCGAACCGCGTCTCTGATACCGGCGGCGCGCCGAGCGCTCACGAGGAATGCCCATGGATTGTGTGTTCTGCGCCATCGCCGCCGGCAAGCTGCCGGCCCACCTGTTGCACGAGGACGAGCACTTCCTGGTGCTGCTGGACATCTTCCCCCTGCGGCCCGCCCACGTACTGGTGGTGGCCCGCGAGCACGCGCCGTACCTCGCCGACCTCGGCACCCCGGCGCGCCAGCGCCTGGTGGACCAGGCCCTGCACATGGGCGAGGCGTTGCGCAGGGCGGGCTATGGTCGCCAGGGCATCAACCTGCTGATCAACGACGGCCCCGACTCCAACCAGCACGTACCCCATCTGCACCTGCACCTGATTCCCCGGCAACGGGGCGACTTGGCTGCGCTGCTCTGGCGTATCCTCACCCGCTTCCTGCCCTTCGGCCGCGCCCGCATCCAGGCCCGGCTGGCGCGGGAGGCCGAACAACTGCGACAGGCATTGAAACGAGAGCCCTGAACCATGTGCGAATTGCTCGGCATGAGCGCCAACGTGCCCACCGATATCGTTTTCAGCTTCACCGGCCTGATGCAGCGCGGCGGTGGCACCGGCCCGCACCGTGACGGCTGGGGCATCGGCTTCTATGAGGGCCGTGGCCTGCGCCTGTTCCAGGACCCGTCCGCCAGCGTCGACTCCGAGGTGGCGCGCCTGGTGCAGCGCTACCCGATCAAGAGCGAGACGGTCATCGGCCATATCCGCCAGGCCAACGTCGGCAAGGTCAGCCTGGCCAACACCCATCCCTTCGTCCGTGAGCTGTGGGGGCGCAACTGGTGCTTCGCCCACAACGGCCAGCTCGCCGACTTCCATCCGGCCGCCAGCTTCTATCGGCCGGTGGGCGACACCGACAGCGAGGCGGCCTTCTGCGACCTGCTCAACCGGGTGCGCCAGGGCTTTCCCGAGCCGGTGCCGGTTGAAGTGCTGCTGCCGGTGCTGGTGCAGGCCTGCTCCGAATACCGCAGCCGCGGCGTGTTCAACTGCCTGCTCAGCGACGGCGACTGGCTGTTCTGCTTCTGCACCACCAAACTGGCGCAGATCACCCGGCGTGCACCCTTCGGCCCGGCGCGGCTGAAGGACGCGGACCTGACCGTGGACTTCCAGTCCGAAACCACACCCAACGACGTGGTCACGGTGATCGCCACCGAGCCACTGACCGATAACGAGACCTGGACGCTCTACCAGCCCGGCGCCTGGAGCCTGTGGCGACGGGGCGAGTGCCTGGCGTCCGGGCAGACCTGACGAGAAGGGGAAAACCGATGCTGCGTAGCTACCTGCGACTGGCGCTGTTCGCCCTGGGCCTGCTGATCGGCGTGCAGGTGCCCGGGTTCGTCGACGACTATGCCAAGCGCGTCGAAGCCCACCGCCTGGAGGCGGAGATCGGGCTCAAGGGCTTCCGCGAGACCGCCCAGAAATTCTTCGACGGTGACCTCGCGGCACTGGTGGCGCACTACCGCGCGAGCAACGACCCGGTGATGCGCAGCGATGCCGACAGCGTGGCCACCCTGGTCAACCGCGACGCCTTGCTGCAGCGCGAGTGGCAAGCCATGCAGGGCCCCTGGTACGCCCGCACCTGGCACGTGGCGACGGGGGCCGATCACGACCTGCTGCTGGAGACCGCCAACGCCTACAGCTACCAGGTGCTGCTGGTGCCCGAGGCGATGGCCTGGGGCATCGTCTGCGCGCTGCTGCTGGCCTGGGTGGTGGAGAGCCTGCTCCTCGGCCTCGCCCTGCTGGCAGGGGGCAACGGCAAGCGCGTGCAGCAGCGGCACTGGCGCTGAACCCTCTGGTGGGCTGAAGCTCACCCCGCTGGCCAGTGGGCCCCCGCGTTCGCGGGGGTGACGAGGGGCGGGGAGCTTCCAGCATGCACCGTCATCCTACGAACGCGGGTTTCACCGAACGCTTGCGGCGCTGCGCATTGGCGCAGGTCGGGTGCAACCCGACTGCTCCGGTCGCATCCCGCCCACCCTGCTGGCCAGGAGCCCCGCATTCGCCAGGGTGACGAGGGGGCGGGGCGCTTCCAGCACGCACCGTCATCCCCGCGAACGCGGGCATCCACTTGAAAGCCCAGATACAGCGCGTAGGTCGGGCCCCCTCAGGCAACGGCTCACAGCCCGAAGCGATTGGCCTCCTCGCGCAAGGTACTGGCCAGGGTGAGGAAGCCCTCGTAGAGCAGCTGGTCGTTGCTGGAGGCGTTGCTGACGCTGGCGCGGACGAACTGCGGCACGGTGGCGCGGCCCACGGCGAAGGCCTCGGCGGCGGTGATCAGGTAGTTCTTCAGCTTCAGGTCGGCTTCGATATCGGCGGCGCGCCAGGCTTCCGGCACTTCGATCCAGAAGTGCGGGCTCTGTGGATGGGTGCGGTAGTTCAGCCCGTCCAGCAGCCGCTCCACCAGCGCCTTGCGCCGGCCGATCTCGTTGATCTGCTGGCTCAGCAGCTTCTGGGCCGTGCCGTTCTCGATCCATAGCGTCGACAGCTCCAGCGCCAGCGGCGTGGCCATCCAGCAGGTGGCGCGCAGGGCGGCGGCGATGCGGCTGACCAGCGCCGTCGGCGCGTGCAGGTAGCCCACCCGCAGCCCGGCGGCCACCGCCTTGCTCAGGCTGCTGATGAGGATGGTGCGTTCCGGCGCGTAGTGGCTCAGGGGTGGCGGGCGATCCTCCACCAGCACCGCATGGGCCTCGTCCTCGATGATCAGCAGGTTGTGCTCGCGGCACAGGCGCGCGATGGCGTCGCGGCGCTGGTGCGAGAGCACGCCGGTGGTCGGGTTCTGGATGGTCGGGGTGCAGTAGAGCGCGGTCACCCGGTTGTTGCGGCAGATCTCGTCGAGGGAGCTGGGGACCAGGCCTTCCTCGTCCATGTCGGCGCCGAGCAGCTTGATGCCGAGCATCCGCGCGAGGGTGATCAGCCCCGGGTAGGTGAGCTGCTCGGTGACCAGGATGTCCCCGGCGCGCAGCAGGCCCATCAGGGTGCAGAGCAGCCCGTGCTGGCCGCCGTTGACGCACAGCACCTGGTCGGCCTGGGGCAGGAAGTCGCCGTGGGCCAGCCAGTTCGCACCCACCTGGCGGTAGCGGGGCAGGCCGGTGTCCGGCGTGTAGCGGGTCAGGTCCTGCAGGGTCTGCGGGTCGTTGGCCAGGTCCAGCAGGCTCTGCGCCAGGAAGGCCGTCTCATGCCCCGGGATATGCATGTTGCGGCTCATGTCGTAGAGCTCCGGCGCCTCTTCGATGAAGTTGCGGAAGCCCTCGTCGCGCTTGCGCTCCAGCCCCCGCCGGCGGACGAAGGTGCCGTCGCCGACGCGGGCTATCACCAGGCCCATGCGTTCGAGTTCGGCGTAGGCGCGGCTGACGGTGCCGATGGTCACCCCCAGGCGGTCGGCCAGGTTGCGATGCGGCGGCAGCTTGGCGCCGCCTTCCAGAGTGCCCTCGAGAATCCTGATTTCCATGGCTCCGGCGAGGCGCTTGTATTTCGCGCCCTGGCCGGAATCCAGCGCTGATTTCAGAATTGACACCGTGTCAATAATTGGTTTGACAGCCATTTTTCGTCCTAATAGCCTGATTGAGCTGTGTCAATCAGTGATTGATACCCAGGTTTTAGAGGTCAATTTAGCAGCAAGGATGAATTGCCATCATGCCAATGTCCGCCGTAATTGAAAACACCGGAAAATCGCAAAAGCACTGGTTGGCCGGATTCATCACCAGCCTGCTGTTCCTCGTGGTCTGCCTGAGCTGGGGGACCACCTGGCTGGGCATCAAGATCGCCGTGGAGAGCGTGCCGCCCCTGACCTCCTCCGGCCTGCGCTTCCTCATCGCCTTCCCGCTGTTCATCTGCTTCGCCCTGATCCGTGGCGACTCGATCCTCTTCCCCCGCGAGCGGCTGGGCTTCTTCGCCTTCGTCACCCTGAGCTACTTCGGCATTCCCTACTACCTGCTGAACTACGGCGAGATGCACGTCTCCTCGGGGCTGACGGCACTGCTGTTCAGCTGCATGCCGGTGTTCATCCTGATCTTCTCGTCGCTGTTCTTGCGTGAGCGCATCTACCTGTCCCAGGTGGTGGGCATCGCCATCGGCTTCGGCAGCCTGTTCATGATCCTGCGCAGCCAGGGCCTGCGCCTGGACCACGCGGAGTTCCTCGGCGTGCTGGCGATCCTCGCCGCCGCGGTGATGCACGCGCTGTGCTACGTGATCACCAAGCAGAAGGGCGAGGGCATCAGCGTCATCACCTACAACACGCTGCCCATCGGGATCGCCGGGGCGATGCTGTTCCTCGCCGGGCTGGTGGTGGAGCAACCGGACTTCGCCCAGGTCACCACCCGCTCCTGGCTGGCGCTGACCTACCTCGGCCTGTGCGCATCGGTCGGCGGCTTCATCGTCTATTTCTTCCTGCTCAAGCGCCTGAGCCCGGTGATCCTCTCCTTCGTCTTCATCATCTTCCCGGTGTTCGCCGTGGTCATCGGCTCCTGGTACGAGGGGCAGGCCATCTCCCGCGACCTGGCGCTGTACTCGGCGATCCTGCTCGCCGGCTTCGCCATCACCAAGCTGCCCGTTGAAAAATTCCTCACGCGCAAACCCTGACAACGAGGACCACATGGACGTGATCGATCGCGACACCCTGCAGCCCATCTACCGGCACGCCTGCGAGACCTACCCCGAGGAATGCTGTGGCTTCGTCTTCGCCGATGGCCGGGTACACCTGGGCAGCAACATCCAGAACCTGCTCAACCAGCGCAGCCCCGAGGTGTTCCGGCGTGACGCCAGCACCGGCTTCACCTTCGCGGTGGCCGACACCCTGCTGCTCAACCGCAGCCTGCGCAGCGACAACCCGGTGCGGGTGATCTACCACTCGCACCCCGACGTAGGCGCCTACTTCAGCCGCGAGGACGAGGACAAGGCGCTGTTCATGGGCCAGCCCATCCATCCCGTCGCCCACCTGGTGGTGGATGTGCGTGCCGGCCAGGCCCATGGCGCCAAGTTGTTCGAATGGAGCGGGGAATCCTTCGTCTGCAGCCGGGAATACCCCGGCACCCCATAACGACCTGCATAAAAGGAGTTGGCTATGAATACGGTGATCTTCCCGGATGTACTGGCACGCGTCGCCAAATTGCCGGATGCCCGCCTGCAAGGGCAGGGCACCACGGTACGCGAGCTGGTCGAGGATATATGCAGCCGCCATGCGGGCCTGCGTGACCACCTGTTCTATGGAAACGACCAGTTCAAGGAGCACTTCCTGCTCAGCGCCAACGGCGAACTGGTGGATGGCGAAAGCCCGCTGGAGGCGGGCGTCGAGCTGGACATCATGCTGGCCACCTCCGGCGGCCTGGACAGCGATGAGCTGAGCAACGACGAGGTGCGTCGCTACGTGCGCCACATCACCCTGCCCGACGTCGGTCGCCAGGGCCAGTTGCGCCTGAAGAAATCGCGGGTGCTGATCATCGGCACCGGCGGCCTGGGCTCCCCGGTGAGCCTGTACCTCGCCGCCGCCGGTATCGGCACCCTCGGGCTGGTGGACTTCGACCGCGTCGAGGCCAGCAACCTGCAGCGCCAGGTGGTGCACGGCACCAGCACCCTGGGCCTGCCCAAGGTCGAGTCGGCGCGCCGCCGCCTGCTGGACCTCAACCCCGACATCCGCATCGACGCCCATGACTGCGCCCTGACCCCCGACAACGCCCTCAAGCTGGTGGGCGACTACGACCTGGTGGTGGACGGCACCGACAACTTCGCCACCCGCTACCTGGTCAACGACGCCTGCGTGCTGCTGGGCCGGCCGCTGGTGTACGGCGCGCTGCACCGCTTCGACGGTCAGATCAGCGTGTTCAACCACAAGGAAGGCCCCTGCTACCGCTGCCTGTTCCCCAAGAGCCCGCCGGCCGAACTCGCGCCCAACTGCAGCGCGGGCGGCGTGATCGGCGTGCTGCCCGGCGTGGTCGGGCTGCTCCAGGCCACCGAGGCGGTGAAGCTGATCCTCGGCATCGGCGAGCCCCTGGTGGGCCGGTTGATGCGTTTCGACGCCCTGGCGATGAAGTTCAACGAGGTGCGCTTCAAGCGCCGTGCCGACTGCCCCTCCTGCTCGCCCGGGCGCACCTGCATGCAGCCGCTGCAAGAGGAGGTTTCGGCATGCACATCCAGCATCCCTGCGTCCAGTTCGCTGCCGGCCGACTTCCGCATCACCGCGCTGGAGCTGCAGCAACTGCTCGCCCGTGGCGCCGACCTGCAACTGCTGGACGTGCGTGAACCCAACGAGCTGGAGGTGTGCCGCCTGCCGGGCAGCCTGAACCTGCCGCTGGGCGAGCTGGACGCCCGCCTCGACGAGCTGGATCGCCAGCGCACCCTGTGCATCGTCTGCTACGGCGGCACCCGCGCCGAGCGCGCGGCCCAGCTGCTGCTCGGCGCCGGCTTCAACGAACTCCAGGTGCTGCAGGGCGGCATCAAGGCCTGGGCACGGGATGTCGACACCGACATGCCGCTGTACTGAGGAGGCGCGAGATGATCCACGAATCCCTGCTCCAGGCCATCGGCGAGACCCCCGTGGTGCGCCTGGCCGCCTTCAGTGCCGAGACCGGGCTTGAGGTGTACGCCAAGCTGGAGTCGCTCAACCCCGGCGGCAGCCACAAGGCGCGCATCGCCCTGGGCATGGTTCGCGACGCCGAGGCCCGGGGCATCCTCGTGCCCGGCAGCGGCCAGACCATCATCGAGCCCAGCGGTGGCAACACCGGCATCGGCCTGGCCATCGCCGGCAACATCCTCGGCTACCGCGTGGTCCTGGTGATCCCCGACAACTACAGCCCCGAGAAACAGAAGGTGCTGCGCCTCTACGGCGCCGAGGTGGTGCTCTCCGACAGCCGCCTCGGCAACAACTCCCATGGCGAGAAAGCCATGGAGCTGCAACTGGAAAACCCCGGCTACGTGATGCTCAACCAGCAGCGCAACGCCGCCAACCCCGAGACCCACCGGCGCAGCACCGCGCTGGAGATCCTCCGCGACTTCGCCGATCGCCCCCTCGATTGCCTGGTGGCGGGCATCGGCACCGGCGGCCACATCACCGGCCTGGGCGAGATGCTCAAGGCCCGCTGG